>JAOPTX010000005.1:0-3591 GCA_051532055.1 Fibrobacterales bacterium
AATAATCCATAATCCTCAAATAAATCATAAGGTTATCAAGGGTAATAGGTTCGACAGAGAGTTTATGATCATAAAATTATCCTAATGGTAATGACACTATAATTGGTGTTGCAGGTGTCAATTCAAATTTTCTTCAAATTTGCTTCATAATATTCACACTATCGTAGTGTACCTTAGTCATAAATCAAAACAAATAATGATTAACACTGAGGTATACAATGATTAAACATGAAACACTACTGGATGTAAAAAGTGAATATGATCTGGTAATTATTGGAGCGGGGCCAGGAGGGCTCGGAGTTGCAGCTTCTCTCAAAGGGAAATTACAAAACTATCTTCTGGTAGATTCGGGAAAGCATGTCAAGCTCCGTGATCGATATCATGGAAAAGATTTAACATGTGGTTATGGTGGGGCAGGACTTTTTTCAGATGGTAAGTTTTCATTTTTTCCTTCAGCATCAGAACTTTGGAAACTCCCTAAGCAAAAACAATTGAGTGATTCGTATTCCTGGGTGACAAAACAATTGTCTTCGTATAGTATGAAGGTGCCACCCTATCCCAAAATAACTGTAGACGAGGAAGAGCGGACTGAGAAGTGGGTACTTAAAGATTATCCTTCTGAATTTCTCTCCCTTGAAGATCGATATGCTCTGACAGATGCACTTGTTGAAGAATCTGACGGTGAGTGTCTTGAAGAGACGAATATTGATAACATTACCTATCTTGCTCCCTCAAATGAATTTATACTCGCCGTATCGTCTAAAGGTGAACAGACTACAACAATTGCACGATCCATCCTTTTTGCATCAGGGCGTTTCGGACCAATAGATATGCAGGACTATGAATTTATTGATACTAAATTCAGGCGGTTAGAAGTTGGTTTCAGAATCGAACAACCTGATACAAAATCATTTTTCTATAAACTAGATCAAATAGATCCTAAATTAAAGTTTGCACAACCAAGAAAAAATGTAGAGTGGCGTACGTTTTGTGCATGTCGGAGTGGTGAAACGGTGCTTTCAGATACCCTCGGGTTTAGTACTGTGTCGGGGAGAACAGATTGTCCACCAACAGGAATTTCAAATATTGGTTTCAATACGCGTATCAAAGATGAACAGACTGCCCAACGTGTTTGGAATATTATTAAACACAGTATGAAAAAAAAGGCTTCCTATTATCGTATGCCTTTGAATGAGCTTTATGATTCACAATCTGCAACGTCTGAAAAATTGGGAGAAATTATGGGGAATGAGGCTCGGGCCTTAATGATAGAAGGGGTGGCAAATCTTGGACGACAGTTTCCAGAAATACATGATCCCGATACCTGCATCATTGGTCCCACTCTCGAAGGAGTCGGGTGGTATCCCGTACTGGATGAAAATCTAAAAGTACCAGGGGTGCCAGCATGGGTTATCGGTGATGCAGCGGGAAGTTTTAGAGGGATTGTTGCTGCTATGATTAGTGGACATTATTGCAGTGATGAAGTGACAGAATATATTACAGAAAAGGAGCGAGAAGTATGCAGCCAATTGTTGGGGTAGGAGTGGTAGTTTTAAAGGGACATTCCCTATTACTTGGACTCAGAAAGGAACGGGATGGCAATGAGTGTTGGTCTCTGCCTGGGGGCAAGATTGATCCCTATGAAAGTATTACTGAGTGTGCGATTCGGGAATTGAAAGAGGAAACGAACCTCGATGCCCATGGTTTGGTGAAGGTGATTTCTGCAAGTAATGTGATTGATGAAAAGAATCAGCTGCATTGTCTCACGCTGGGTACCGTGGTGACTGATTGGAGTGGGGAGGTTAAAGTCACAGAGCCGCATATTTTTTGTCGATGGGAGTGGTTTCCGCTGAATCAATTACCGGATCGACTCTTTAAGCCCACAGAATATGTACTCAATGGATATTTCGCCCATTGCGGTGCTAAACAGGAAATAAACAGCGAAACGATTGTTTTAATATAAGGAGGATTATATGCAGAAACTCTATGTGTTTGATATGGATGGTACGTTACTCCCAGGAACGACAGCCAATCTTGAGTTGGCTCGAGTGTTGGGCAAGGAAGAAGAACTGTGGCAGCTTGAAACAATGTTTGCAGCTGGTGAGATGGATACCGTCAGTTTTGCAAAAGAGATTTTTGATTTGTGGGGTATTCCATCGAAACAGGTGATACGCCAGGCGTTCCTTTCCAGTAGGAAACTGGCAAATATTTTGCAGACAGTGGATGAAATTAAACGGGAACATAATATGGTGATTATGATTACTATGTCGCCAGATTATTTTGCCAACTGTTTTTTTGAATATGGATTTGATTATATCTTTGCGTCACGATTTCCTAAAAATAGTTATGACCCCATGGACTTTTCAAGAATCTTAAGGCCAGACGATAAACCGATGATTGTAAAAATGCTGTGTGAGCGTATGAATATGCCCCTCGGCAATGTGGTGGCATTCGGAGACTCAATGTCTGATTATCCATTGTTTAATGTTTTAGAGAAGACTGTTGCAGTAAATGGTGATGAAACTATACAAAGTAATGCTCGATACAATTATCAAGGCAAAGATCTGAAAGAACTGTGTTCAGAATTTGCTCTGATTTGATTCTAGGGATAGATGACGCCTGGGGAGGGGCGGGAGTGGTCAGGATAAATGCAAAGGTGGTGATGGAAGTGGAAAAAGCATCAATGCAATTTTTAAATAATACTGTGAAGTTAAATAACTCATGGTGCAATATTGTTATTAACTGTAATGCATAAATGATCTGCTTGAGTCTGCTCAGTATTATACAAATTTGGGACATTAGCAAAAGGAAAAAAATGCCTAATAAAATTATTGATATATCTATTTATTTAGAAAATGATGTTGTATCTGACCCAGTGGGTTACGGGCCCAAGATTGAATACTTTAACCATCAAGTTACTTTTCCGCAAATGCAACCGTACTTTCCTGGACTTAAAAAAGAAGATTTGCCCGATGGTGAAGCCTGGGCTATTGAAAAGGTGGATTTGATTACTCATAATGGTACCCACCTAGATGCACCATATCATTTTCATTCGACAATGAATAAAGGAGAGAAAGCACTGACCATTGATGAAGTCCCTCTGGAATGGTGTTTTCAAAATGCGGTTAAGTTTGATTTCCGTAATTTTGAAGATGGGTATGTGGTAACAGCTAAAGATGTGGAGAATGAGTTAGAACGGATTGAGTATTCATTGCAGCCATTGGATATTGTACTGATAAATACTCGAGCAGGGAGCCGGTATGGCCTTGATGATTATGTGGCTTCCGGCTGTGGTATGGGGTATGATGCGACAATGTATCTGCTTAAAAAAGGAATCAAGTTGACTGGCACTGATGCATGGAGTTGGGATGCTCCATTTGTGCATACTGCAAAGAGGTATAAAGAGATGCAGGATCCTTCAATAATATGGGAGGGGCATAAGGCCGGTAAAGATATTGGATATTGTCATCTTGAGAAACTGCATAACCTTGAAGTGCTTCCATCTTCAGGTTTTATGGTGTCATGCTTTCCTGTTAAAATCAAAAAGGCCTCTGCAGCCTGGACCCGGGCTGTTGCGATTCTTTAGATAGC
>JAOPTX010000006.1:0-43041 GCA_051532055.1 Fibrobacterales bacterium
CATATATCTCTTCGGGAATAATCGTTTTAGTATCTGGGTTTGCTTCGAGCCCTACCATGAGGTTTTCTACTACCGAAAGCTTTGGGAATATATGACGTCCTTGGGGTACGAGCGCAATACCTTGACGTGCCCGAGCCCACGCATTGCGTTTGGTGATATCTTTTCCATCGAGAAGAATAGACCCTGACTTTGCAGGGAGGGTACCCATGATGTTTTTCATAAGGGTTGTTTTGCCCACACCATTTCTGCCAGTAATACAGGTAATTTTACCGGGATTAGCTTTGAGTGAAATACCGTGGAGTGCTTTAACTTCGCCATAGGCGTATGTAATGTCATTAATTTCAATCATAATTATCTTCCTAGATAGGCCTCCACAACTCGTGGATCTTCTCGGAGGGTGTCGAGCATACCTTCGGCCAATACCTTGCCTTCATTTAAAACAGTAACCGTTGAATTGAGAGAACGAACAAAATCCATATCGTGCTCAATAACAATTATAGTGTGATCGCCTTTTAATTCTAAGAGGAGTTCGGCGGTGAGTTCGGTTTCATGGTCTGTGAGTCCTGCAGCGGGTTCATCAACTAAGAGTAGTTTAGGCTTGGCCACAATAAGCATACTGATGGCGAGCCATTGTCTCTGACCATGAGAGAGATACTTGGCTTGCATATCGCGTGCTTCTAATAAATTGACTCGGTCAAGTATCGAGAGTATAGAGTCGCGCTCTTCGGCAGACTCTTTACTCCATAGGTTTTGCAATACATTACGATCCCTGGGCAGAGCGAGTTCCATATTCTGATATACGGTTAAGCTATCAAAAACAGTTGGGGTCTGCATCTTTCTTCCAATGCCCATACGGGCAATTTCAATATCACTTTTTTTAGTGATATCACCACCTCCAACGAAGACTTTCCCTGACGTTACATTTGTTTTGCCTGAGATCGCGTCACACATGGTTGATTTGCCGGCACCATTGGGGCCAATGACTACGCGGAGTTCATTGTAGTACACCCCAAATGAGTTTATGTCAAGTGCTCTAAATCCATCAAATTCCATAACAAGGTTTTCAAGGTAGACCATGTAGTGGTCGGCACCGTGAATTGAGGCGGTGTAATTATCATCTACTTGGGGGAGACTCATACTGCTCTCCTTTGTGAAAAGAGGTTGGTGATTGATTTTAGTATATTCTCGCGGTTGGGAATTATGGAAAAGATCGAAAGTAACCCTGCAAGAAAATAGTACTTTACTTGAGCATCAAAGAGCAAGTACATTGTGTCGTCAGGTATGAGGTCTAGTCCGGTCATTAAAAAGAAAGAGGCGATTACAGCAATTGATGCAGTGATATAGCTCGGTGCTTTATATAAAAAATAGATGAATGGTATGTAAAGAACGGTATATTTGATGAGGGCGGCAATTGCTGACTTTTCTGCCATCTCAAACGAGAGGAGGCCTGTTTTAACAAGAATACCAATAAGAATAGTGTAGCCTACAAACAATGCTCCATAGAGAAGTCCTTTTTTGTTGTGAAGAAATTCCTTTTCGAGTTTACCCCAGAGTCCTACAAACCCATCAGGGAAGAGGAGTACCACTAAGAGGAACATACCCCCTTGTATAAAGGGCCAAACTTGGGGTAAATCTGAGGTGAGGGATGAGAATGCAAGGTTGGTGATCAGTGCGCCAAATATGGCACCCCATAAATGACCGCGTCCACCAAGGGCAACCCAAATAACCATCCAAATAGAATCTTCAACGCGCATGATATTTGGAGTGATGATTCCATTTTGTGGTACATAGAGCATGCCAGCGATACCGGCAATAGCTGCTGCAAGTACAAAGGCAAACATTTTGAGCATATATGGTTTATAGCCAATGAAATTTAAAAGCATCTCTTTGTCTCTAATTGAGATGAGGAGTCTACCGAGTCTACTGCTTGTGATGAATTTACTTCCCAGAAATATAAGGGTGAGGACTACTGCCGTAAGGAGGTAGAGGCCGATGATCCAACGGGTATCCTGATTGAGTGGTTTGTAAAAATTGGTCAGTCCATTGGTGCCACCTAAGAGCATCTCATTTCTGCAAAAGGCAAGATAGGCCCCCCATGCGATTGCCTGGGTAATAATGGTGAAATAGACTCCTTTTACGCGACTACTAAAGACAACATATCCTATGATCATTGCAACAATCGAAGGGAGTGCAATGGTCATAATAAGCATCACAGGGAAGCTACTGAACGGTTCCCAAAAGAAGGGTAGCTCATTGACGTTGTTGAAAAAGAAAAACTGAGGAATGTCGTTGTACTCAGGGCGGACATCACCTCCACCACCGGGTAGACTGAGAAACATTGCCATTGCATAGCCGCCAAGACAGAAAAAGAGTGCTTGGCAGAGGCCGAGAATTCCAGTATACCCCCATAAAATGTCTATACCGATTGCACAAATTGCGAAACAGAGATAGCGGCCGAGTTTATTAACGGTTTGTGGCTCTACAATACCTGCAATAGCAAGAATGGGCACCATAAAAAAGAGTGCAATGAGAACGAGTGCCACGGCAATTTTTCTCATTTTTTTAAGTTCAGGATCAACATGGATCGTTCTTTCGTCAACACTAGTCATCTGCGTGTCTCCCTTTTGCGGGGAAGAGCCCCGACGGTTTCCATTGGAGAAAAAGTACAATAAGTCCGAGTACAATTACTTTACCGTACACAGCTCCCATAAAAGGTTCAATATATTTTGAGACAAATCCAAGGCCGAGTCCACCAACAATTGCACCAGCAATTTTACCGACACCACCAAGTACTACAACCATAAAACTATCTACGACATAACTTTGTCCCATGCTTGGGTTGATTTTATCAAAGAGTGGAACAACACATCCGGCAAGTCCGGCAAGTCCAGCGCCAATTGAAAAGGCAAGACCATCAATTTTTCGAACAGATACACCCAGGCTATTTGCAGTTTCTCTGTCTTGAGTTGTAGCTCTGAGTAATAAGCCAAGTCGTGTCTTGTTAATCATGAGGTAAAATAAGGTTACTGCGCCAGCACAATAGAAGATAATGAAAATCCGATTTACAGGGAGAGTCAGGTCCGTTGCAATTTCAACACCGCCTGAAAGCCAGGATGGTGGGGTGAGTGAGAGAGTGTCTCCAAAAATTACTCGTACTGATTGAATAAAAACAAGGCTGAGCCCCCATGTTGCAAGAATTGTTTCAAAGGGGCGCCCATAGAGGTGTTTGATAAGAAACATTTCGCAGAGATATCCAACAAATCCGGAAACAAGGAACGCCATGGGGATGGCAAATATAAAGTAGAGGTCAAAGTAGGCTTCTGGAATAAATAGCTTAAAGGCTTCACATACGGCATATGTCGTAAAAGCTCCAATCATCATGAACTCGCCATGGGCCATGTTGATAACCCCCATGAGGCCGAATATTACCGAAAGACCGAGAGCCATCAATATTAAAATTGAACCAAGGCTGAGTCCTGAAAATGTGTCACGTACAATACGTACTATTTGTTGATACCCATTTGCTTTGTCGAGTGCGGTATTGAGTGCATGGGTGAATCCTGTTGCTCTATTTGCTGGCGGGGCCTTCAGGGCCTTTTCAAGCGCTCCCACTGCCCGTGAAGAGCCAATCTCACCGAGGGTAAATGCGGCATTAAGTTTTTCGAGATCAGTTCCAAAGGCAAGAGTGAGACGAGCAAGAGACTCAGTTAATATCTCGCTATTTTTATAGGGGATAGTTGATTCTATTTTTTTAAGGTACGAAATCAGGGTAGTATCCATTTTGTCGGTAACAGAAGTGATTGCATTTCTCTGAATGGTAATATCTGGAGAGGTGAGTGATAAAATTTGTATGACGTTTGAAATGTCTCGCCTGTCTGACCTGAGTGCTTTAATGTTGTCATTGGGTATTCGAGTAACAATTGTTTGTTGTTTTGAAACGGAACTTGAATCAAAGGAAACGGTTGTAGGAGTGTAGTTCACCGAACCGTCAGGGGCTTTTTTCATACTATATATTACATACTGACCATTTGCATAAGTAAGCTGGCCATTTTTATAGGAGTTAAGTAATGGAATAAAAGCAGGGGTTCCAAACTGCTTGATCGTATTAAAAAGGGTATCTCGTTGGGCTGATTCTGAAGTATCTAAAAGTGTCAGCCATTCGGTAAAGTGGTCTTGGGAAATGCCCTGATTAGATTTAGCCGAATTATAAAGGGTTATTTCTGGGGCTTGAGTTACTAACTGATTGGAATCAGGGGGTGTAGTGTCGGCATAAAGCGACGCAATTAAGAGTGCCAGTAGCACCAGTATATTTTTTTTCACAAACCCTCCACTGTCTGATTAAAAAAGAGACCCTCCTCAGGAGAGGAGGGCTTATGTCGTATTGTATATTGGCTCTTAGAGAACCGGGGTACTCATCCTTAATGTGTATGCTCTATCTTATGGACGACCAATGAGTGCAAATGGATTAGGCTCTACGAGTCCTGGTGTTTGCCATACAACGTCGAACTGTCCGTCTGCTCTGATTTCACCAATAAGAACAGGTTTGTAGGTGTGGTGGTTTGTTGCGTGAATTTTCTTAGGGCCACCTGGTGCAGGGAACTCAAGACCGCTGAGTGCTGCTTTTACTTTTTCTACATCAAAGCTTCCTGCTTTTTCAACGGCTTTTGCCCATGCGTATACGCCAAAGTATGCTGCTTCGATTGGATCATCAGTTACACGATTTTCTCCACCAGGGAGACCTTTCTTTTTACAGTATGCTTTGAATGCTTTTACGAAGGCATTGTTTTCAGGAGTATTTACAGACTGGTAGTAGTTCCATGCCGCTAAGTGACCAGCAAGATACTGTGTCTCCATTGCACGGAGTTCATCTTCAGCAACTGAGAATGCCATGATTGGACAGAATTCCGAGGTAAGACCTTGGTTTGCAAATTCTTTATAAAATGGAACATTTGAATCACCATTGATTGTTGAGAGAACAACAGCATCACCATCTTTGCCGAATTTCTTGATTTCTGCTACGATAGTTTGATAATCTGCGTGTCCAAATGGTGTGTACACTTCTATGATGTTCTCGTCAGCTACACCTTTTGATTTAAGGAAGAGTTTAAGAACTTTGTTTGCAGTGCGAGGGAAGACATAGTCTGTTCCAAGGAGATAAAATTTCTTTTTTGAGCCACCTGCTTTACTCATCATGTATTCTGCAGCAGGGATGAGCTGTTGATTGGGAGTTGCACCTGTGTAGTAGATGTATGGCGATTCTTCAACACCTTCATATTGTACAGGGTAGAAAAGGAGTGACTTGTTCGCTTCGTATACCGGAAGAACTGATTTACGAGAAACAGATGTCCAACAACCAAATGTTGCGGCCACTTTCTCTTTAAGGATTAGCTCTTTTGCTTTTTCTGCAAAAAGGTCCCAGTTAGATGCAGGGTCAACGGCTACCGGTTTGATAGTGTGGCCGAGTACTCCGCCTTTTGCATTAATCTCTTCAACAGCCATCTCAACTACATCCTTCAACGATGTTTCTGAGATTGCCATTGTCCCGGTAAGGGAATGGAGAATTCCAATTTTTACTTCTTTAGCCGGTGCCGCTGTTTCAGCTTTTTCTTTACAGGCACTGATCGTAAGCAGTGCTGCGGCTGCGAGTGTGGTGAGTAATTTCATACTTGTCCTTTGTATTTTGTTGTGGGGATTTTGTGAAAAGTGCTGCTGATGGGAACATTTCCCCCTGAAGGGGTCGGATAAGTATGAACAAATCAGCAGCACAAAGGTTTCATTTTTTTAAGCAGTAGTACAAGGCACAGTCAGGTGCCTTCTCTATTAAAACGTTGCTGTGAATTCAGTTCCAAAAGATATTCCGGCATCTGCATCTTTATTAGCGTCGCCAATTCCTTGATCTACACCAGCCCAAAGAAGAAAGCTTGCATCGTCAGCCACTGAAAAGTATGCTGTTGGGTATGTTCCAATCATAGCTGATTTTGCATCTTTTGCACCGCTATGATATTCAAGTGGAAGGCCTACTGAAACAATGTCATTGATTGGCATGCCAGGCTCAACATAAAGAAACATCTCTTCCCATAGATCAACTACGGTGCTATCTTCTAACGTTTCAGTGTAGTATGTTGGTAGGGCGTCAACAGCGGCTGGGTTGTCTCCAGTGATGGCCATATAGAAAGATGCTACAATATTAAAGTTTCCGAGGTCTATTGATGGGTCAATGGTAAAAGCTGTTGTTGCATCCATATCTTTTGCAGTGTGAACACCGATTGAAGATTTGAGTCCAAATGCTCCTGAAGTAAAAGCAAGGTCAGCGCCAGCAGTTATTGGTGTTTCATCACCCAGTACTGCCTGTATGTAAGGGGTTGCTGAGAGGTCGCCGGTTTTGATTGCGTATGATGCATAGAGTGCTGCGTCAGTGCCGCCCACTCCGCCAAGATATGCTGTTAATGCTTCGGTACTGAGGCCAACACCACGAGTAGCAAATTCTTGTAGTACTGTAGACTTTCTTTTTAATATGTAGTAACTCATTTTTTCACTATTATAAATGAGGTCACCGACCATTACAGTACCGAAGTCTGTACCGTAGTTTAATGTAACACCATCAAAATCCACAGATCCCCAGCGTTTCTCTGGGTCGGCATCAATGTTATTCATGGTGGTGTATAAATCAACACTTACTTTTTCACTAAATTTTAAAGATGTGGTGAGGTCGATTTCGTGATATTCAGAGTAATCAATTGTCCCGTCTTCAGAGTTAACGATACCGCCAGATCCACCTAAAATATATCCACTAAATCCTACCTCAGCTGCATACATTGTCGTTGCTGCTAATGCTAATCCCATCAATGACTTTTTCATTATACTCATCCTATCTCCTAATTGATTTGTGTTTTGTTGTATTTTACTTTAACTCCTACTTAAGCGATTGCCGTGCCAAAAGTAAATCATGGCTTTTAGGGTTAAATACACCAAATATGAAGGACAGATGATTACAAAAATGTTGAATCAACAATTTAATCGACAAATTTGTAAATACCGGCACGGGTTTAGTATTGGCTGATTGCATGGTTGTTTGTGTTATTTTATGTGAGTAATAGGAGGTAATGGGGCCCGGCTGCTATTTTTGGCATTGAAATATAGCCAGATTGGGAGGTCTACATTTATGTGTTGAAGGTTACTGAAGGATTGCCCTGATGTGTGGTATAGTATTTTGTGTATATAGAGTATTTTTCGATAAAGTGTGTATCCCATCACAGATACCATCACTTGGACTTAACTAAGTAGTTTCTTTTGCTAATTTAATAACCTTGTGGATTGTAAATTTTCGTTCACACTTATTTTAGAGCTTTAATATTTAGTACTATAGTTTTTTACCAAAAAGCTCTTTCTAAGCCTAATTGGGATACTAAAAGGAACTACTATGGCAGATCTTACTTTTTCGGGCCAAACAGATGAACTTATTACCGTCGACCTTCCCTCACGCATAATTTATGCAAAATGGAGAGGCAACGCTACCTCTGCAGGTGGTGTTATCACTATTGAAGTGATGACTCAATGGGTCGCGAATGGCTCTGCTATCAAAGTCACCATAAAAGACCGTGATGATGGTCAGGTAGAGGTTATTGAAGGCAAAGTGTGGAATAACCTTTTTAGAAAGGATTATGTTCCCGAGCCTAATGATACACAAGGTTTAAAATTTACCGCTGAACTTGCTGATCATAGTCTTGAGGCTGATAGTAATATTATGCGGGTTTTTCCGACAGTTACTATAGAGAATCTTCAGTTTTTGAATGGTGAAGATGAGGCGGTGCTAGAGTCTGTTAAGGATGGACAAGCTGTGATACTTGATGCAGAAATTACTGGGCCTCCTGACGGAACTAAATGTATTGTTACCCTGAATGAACAGTATTCTGAAACTGATTATCGTTTGGTCTTTTCTCAAGAAGTGAAAACAGAGGCGGGGCATGTTAAAGTGCCATGGGAAGAAAAATTAAGTAAAGAGATGGATGAGATTAAAACTCATGAAACTCTTGCAAAAGATGCTGAAGATTATTTTCAGCCTAGCTACTACTTCACGGTAGAGTCGTATGGTACGACTGGAAGGTCAGAGAAAATTATATTGGTAAATGAGATGGTGTTATATTATCGTGAAGCTGAAGGGAAGGCTGGTGAATATGAAGGCAAGACTATTAAGGTTATAGCGCCTGATGGTGAAGAAGTTTCTTTAACTGTTCCAGCTGATGGTAAAGTTGTTGTAGAACAAACTAAGCCGGGCTTGTATAGTATTGATGAAAGTGGGTTAGAAGATGCCGAGTAATAAAAAGGGAGTAAAGGTTGGTGCGGATGCACAGCATGAAAAAAATCCTCCTATTGACGGTGTGATTGTATACCCATCACTTGGTTCCCCTGAAATTGTTTTTGTAGATGAGACTATTTCTGTTGTGGTGCTTCTTGATAAAGAATTGCCTTATGAAACAGATGAAGAGAAGGACACAACACATAAACGTATATGTAAATGTTTGAGCCTGTTTTCAAAAGAACAATTACACAAGATATATGTAAATGAAAGTTTTAAGACACTGGGGCATGTTACATCAGATACAGTGGTAGATGTTAAGTCGTTACAGGATTCTTTTGCTGCCACGCAATCTGAAGGGTATTACCTTGTCAGTGATAGTGAGAAAAACTTTGAAGCTATGCTCAATCCTCGCGTTATTGAGTATTATATGAATGGTGAAATTGCGGGGCAGGAAACACAAAACGATCTACTACAAAGTAAGCCCTTAGCATATCCGTATCTAATAACCCTTGATGCGAAAAAAGTTTTTAAGGGCTCTAGCGCACAACTTTATTTCTATTGGAAAATGCTTGATGATAAAAGCTACACATTAAAGAATGATCGAAGTAAAGAAGATGCATATACGAGTTGGATTTTTCGAAACCGTACATTGGATGGTGATGATAACCTTTTTATCGGGAAGAAAATTGTAGAAGATTCAGATGGCGTTTTAAATGCGGGTATTGAAAAAGAAAAGGACTTAAGGAAAGATCAAGAAGTATTTACAACAGAGCCTTCACTCGGTGTGTACAATATTTTTGATTTCAAATTTCAAGATAAACTTGAGTTGTTGCCATTACACCCGGTTTTTTATTACCATGAAAAAGCTCGTAAATTAAATACTGCTTTTGTAAGTGACCTTCATGTGGTTTCTCGGCTACAAGTAATGAAGCATACGGACTTGAGAGTTATACCAGGCGTCACTGATGACTCGGTGAGTCCTCCTATAGGGAAACAGATTGAACCACACGGTGAAAGTCTTCAAACTATTTTAAATGCAATTGGAAAGAGTGCCGCTGATATTTTAGTGGTGGGAGGTGATCTCGTAGATTTTGCGCAAGATGCTTATCCTGGTCTGGAGAGTGCACTTTCAAAGGTGTCCAAAGGCAAAAAAATACCTGATTGTGGAGGTGTTGACTATAAAGAAGTATCAAAACTACTGAGTTTTACATCAGATGATAAGGATCATTATCAGCATGGCGTAGATCTGGGGATGATGTTTTTGATGTTTGCAGAATTTATGGAAAAACATAAAAAGCCGGTGTTAATACTTTCAGGGAATCATGATGCATATGAAAAGCCTTTTGGTATCTCTCCTCGTGGATTAAAAGATTATGTTGGTGATGTGAAACTTGCAAATGAAGGAATTCCTGCAGATGCTAATCTCTCTATAATGGAAGCTTGTCTGGCATATGGTGAAAATTATGGAGCGGTTGAGAAGAATTTTAATTTTACTCCTGAAATAATGGATTTTTACTCATTTCTATTTAGCCCAGTTACAACCTATACGAGTAAAATAGGATTGTTACAAATATTGAGTTTGGACTGGATGGAAGAAGAGGATATGATTAGTTCTGGCTCTAGCGTGATTGGATGTTTGCCAGTTGCTACAAAAAACCTCAACCAAATCGAAATGGCTCAGGTTGTAAATCCGTTTTTCAATTACATAGAAGATAGTAGCCTTACTTCAGTCGTATTATCCCATTATACTTGGGTTTGTTATGATGCAGGGGCAAATGTTCTCCTTGATGGTGCAAAACGAAGCTTTAAAGTTGGTGATGGTGTTAACTCTACTGATTTTAATATAGGTACCTGTAAAATTAATCGTATTCCATTTTATACTAAATTTAAAGAGCAGAAAATAGATTTTTGTTTTTCAGGGCATGCCCATAGGGCTGGCGTGTATAAATTGAAAGATTTCCAAGGTTCTGAAGTGAGTATGCTTGGCTTACCTGTTGAAAAGCAGAATAAGTTTGATTCCTTAGCCGAAAAACCACTCAAAAAGCCTGTGTTTTTAGTAGCGGATTCCGCAGGGCCCATCCCAAGAGAAAATAATGCAGGGGAATTTGGTGGGTGGGGAAGTAACTCCCCCGCTGGTTTGCTTTTAGCATTTAATGACTCTGGTAAAGGACGAAAGTTTTCTATTGAAAGAGTGTCCGCAAGAGTAAAGCCTCGATTAAGTGTCTCTATGGATTATATGGAACTCATGAAAGAGAATGATTTTGATTCAAGTTGGTGGTGGAATTTTTGGGTTGATAAGATTAATTTAAAGATTACGGGCGGGGATACAGAAGAAGAAATCGCACCAGAAGCAAAAAAATACTCAGTTGATATTACTTTTAGTAAAGAAAATAATATCGTTAATAATTTACCCAATTGGTTTTTACTTAATTCCATAAGTTATGTAGTCTATTATAATGACAAGACAGGAAAGAAGAAAGTACAGTTGAAAGTTTTTAAGGATGGTGACGACTGGTTTTTAGAAGATGAGGCAGGGAAATTAGGGTGGCTTATGGAAACTAATCGCGAAAAGGTGAAATCGGAGTCCTTTCTTTCGACTAGTTATAAGATAGGCAAAAATGATTTTAAGGCGGGACAGATTTATAATACAAGTTTTCCATCAGTGATGTTTGCAAGTAGTAAACTTGATAAGAAGTGGTTTAAAGATGTCTTTACTCTTGAGATTAAAAAAGAGGGAAGTTGGACTAAGTATCCTGATATCGAAAAATATGAAGAATTAAAAGCAAGACTAGTATGAATATTTTTAGAGGCATATTAATATGCCTATTTTGTATAGGAGTGGTTATGGGGAAGAGTTTTGATGGCGATTTGGGAAAAGAGCTTAAAAATATTGATTCATTTAATAGCACGTTTGCCCAGGGCTATGATTTTGGTGGAAACATGATTACGGGTATATTTAAGCGGTATGAATGGCCTGATGGTAAGTATGAAGGGCTTAATTTTGTGGATGCTACATTTACAGCGATTGATTTTGATAATAAGATGAGTATCACTCATTCGGTATTTAAAAACTGTACTTTCAGTAAATGCAATTGGAGTCGCTCAACCTGGGAAAACAACACGTTTATTGGATGTACTTTCAAAGATCATACTATTGGTTTGGGTTCTGAAATTCATGAGAATGATTTTAGCGAAGTCTCTTTTAAGAATTCTGACTTTAATAATGAAGTGGGCATGGGGGGGGCAACGATAAAAGCAAATAAAAATAGATGGAAAAAATCTTCATTTGAAAATAATCATTTCAATTATTTCAAATTTGTTGATACAGAGTTTAATGAATGTGTTTTTAAAGAGAACAAATTTGAAAACTCAACTATTTATGGATTTAATGCAGTGCGTCCTTACTTTAAATCGAATAGTTATGATAAATTTGATTTGTATGATGGGGCTATAGACCACCCCTATTTAGAAGGAATTCCTTATGTTGATATCAATTATACAAAGTTTAACTTTAATCAGGTCGTAATTACTGATACTTTGACTATTGTACCGACAGAGATTGTAGGCCAACCAACCTATGGTATTGGAGGGTTTAGTTTGTCAGGAGCGACAATTGACCTTTCTAAACTAAAGGGAAATAATTTTTCGTTTACCGGTGGAGAGGATGTATCAATTGCTGACTTTAATGACCCGTCCAAAAAACTAGTTTTAACTTCGTTATCAAATTCAACAGTTAAAAATATTAAATGTTATGCACTCGAAATAGCGGTAAGTCCAATTTCAAATGTTGTTTTTGAGAATATAGAGCTTGAATATGGAATAGCAATTAAATATGGCGGCTCACTTGAAAATGTAGTTTTTAGAAATGTGACTATGGGCAAGGGTGTTGTATTTGATGAAGCAAAACTAAAAAATGTTACCTGGGAAAATGTTACCTTTAAAAATGATCCAAAACGTATATGGGTGAAAAACTCGACCTTTGATACGCTTCCTCCCTTTCTTGAAGGCCGGAAGTTTACTGATACTGATGATAGTGTATTTGTTGATGGGAAACAGTTTCTAGGTGATAATTAATCGATATAGAGATTAACAGAACTTCTCAGCAGAAAATAATTAAGGTTTGTGTGAAATGAATAATTTGCAGCTGTTAGTTATGGGGTTGTGTCTCCATGGAGTATGTATGGCAAAGAATTTTGATGGTGATTTAAGTAAAGAACTCAAGAATATTGAATCATTTAATAGTACGTTTGGTCAAGGTTTTGACTTTGGTGGAAACATGATTACTGGTATATTTAAGCGGTATGAATGGCCCGATGGTAAGTATGAAGGCCTCAAATTTGAAGGCGCCACATTTACAGCGATTGATTTTGATAATAAAATGAGTATCACTCACTCGGTATTTAAAAACTGTACCTTTAGTAAATGCAATTGGAGTCGCTCAACCTGGGAAAACAACACGTTTATTGGGTGTACTTTTAAAGGTCACGTTATTGGTATTGGCTCAGAAGTAAATGACAATGAATTTAGTAAAGTGGAGTTTAACGATTCGAAATTTTATAACGAAAATGGTATGGGTAGCCCTACGATAACTATCGAAGGGAATAATTGGAAGGGATCAACGTTCAATAATAATGAGATAAGTTATTTTGAATTTAAAAATGAGACTTTTATAGATTGTGTTTTTAAAGGTAATAGCTTTAAAAATGCTTATATTGATACGTTTGATGCGGTGCGCCCACAGTTTGTGTCTAATAAATATGAAGAGTTTGATCTCTCTGATGGGACTATGGATCACCCCTATTTAGAAGGGATTCCGTATGTTGACATCAATTATAAAAAGTTTAACTTTAGTCAGGTAGTAATTACAGATACCCTCACTATAGTGCCAACAGAGATTGTGGGTCAGCCGACCTATGGTATTGGAGGGTTTAGTTTGTCAGGTACGACAATTGACCTTTCTAAGCTAAAGGGGAATAACTTTTCGTTTACTGGTGGTAGCGATGTGTTAATTTCTGACTATAATGATCCTTCTAATAGTTTAGTACTCACTTCGTTATCAAATTCAACAGTTAAAAATATTAAATGTGATGCACTCGAAATAGCGGTAAGTCCAATTTCAAATGTGGTTTTCGAGAATTTAGAACTCAAATATGGAATAGTTATGAAATATGGCGGTTCACTTGAAAATGTGGTTTTTAGAAATGTGACTATGGGCAAGGGTGTCGTTTTTGATGAAGCTAAACTAAAAAATGTTACATGGGAGAATGTTACTCTTACAGATAACCCAAAGCATGTATGGGTGAAAAACTCGACCTTTGATACGCTTCCCCCCTTTCTTGAAGGCCGGAAGTTTACTGATACTGATGATAGTGTATTTGTTGATGGGAAACAGTTTCTAGGTGATAAATAACTGGTATCGACTTAATATAGCTTGCTCTAGATCTAAACCCATTCACTCATTATGTTGTAATGAAATGTTTGTTGGGTCATGGATTCCAAGTTCCTATATATATCAAATTCTACTGAAAATAATATGAATTATAGATCAATATACTACGACAACGTAAAAGCCCTTCTAATACTCTTAGTTGTAGTTGGGCATTTCATAGAACCCTACCGTGGTGTATATTCACATTCGACTGCACTGTATGCCTTTATATATTTGTTCCACGTTCCACTGTTTGCCTATGTGTCGGGCCGCTTCTCAAAGTTTGATTATTCTACAAAGAGTGTACGAAAGGTCATAGTTTATCTGATTGTTCCATACTTTTTACTGCAATTAGGGTTTAGCGTTTTTAATAATTGGATGTCAGGTTCGGAATTGCTTAATTTACAGATGTTTCAGCCATATTGGCATTTGTGGTACCTCTTAAGCTTAATCCTTTGGACATTTTTATTGCCTGTAGTTAAGCTTTTTCGGTGGCCATTACTGTTGGCTTTATTGTGTGGATTGTTAGTAGGTTTAAACGACTATAGTTATAACCTTTCTTTTTCGCGAACGTTTGTATTTTTTCCCTTTTTTATTCTTGGCCACATGGATGTGATCGATAGAATTCGTCAGAAACGAATTGTTTGGATTCGAATTCTCGCGGGGATTATTTTAGTAGGTGCGTTTATAGTGCTCCTAAAAATGGATCTAAAGACCTTTAATTATTATTGGTTCTATGGGTCTGTTCCTTATTCATTAATGAGTGCAAACTGGCATGAAGGTATGCTGTATAGATTATATACTTATTCAGCATCTCTTCTGCTCTTGATTTCTTTTCTGATTATAATACCTGAGCGGAAAAACATATTCACTAATTTAGGTACTAAAACTTTTGTAGTATATGTATTGCATGCTATAGTTGTGAAGGTGTTTCAAAAATACGTAGATCTCTATCTGTTTGTCGATCCATGGTATATCTGTACACTGCCAGTGATTGCTCTGGCAACTATAGTGATTCTTGCCCTGCCAGGTCTAAATACATTCTTGGACTTGTTTTTGTTGAAGAGAATTACGCCCTACTTCTTAGGGAATAAAAAAGAGTAATAAGAGTGGCTCTGCTTGTGTATGCACTATACAACCTTGTACTAAAATCCCTCCAATGTAAATCCTGTTTTACAAAAAGCCCCAGTACCTCATAAATACTATTTTATAGTCATTATAAGATATGAGGGTTCTATGAAACTTATTACTGGGGTAGTGGTTTTACTATTTGTTCTCACCGGTTGCTTTAATGCAGGGGTGAATGATACTAATCAAGAAATGGCAGAAAGTGATGATTCGAGCGTCGTGAGAGTAAACCTAGATATTTTACTTGGTCAACATCGCTTTGATAGCATTCGTTATGAGGTTGTTCCAGGTGAGAGTGATAGTTTTGATGGGTCTCTTGAGGTCGATTCAGATGATGCACAAACTACAGTCGTCCTTGATATCCCTAGGGGTGAGAAAAGTACTATTACCTACTATTGTTATATTGGTGATGATATAGCGGCAGGGAATAATGAAGTTATTCAAGCAATTGTTGAAACAACTATAACCTCATCGCCGGATTATGTCCCGGTAGTTATAAATAATGTTTCTGAGTATCGCATAACCGTTGATGAAACATTTCAGTTTGATATTGATGTCGATGACATTTCTCCTTCATTAACCTATGAGTATGATTTCGTTGGGGATGGTGTTTTTACTACTGCTAATCGACATATTTATCGCGCTAAAGGAACTTATAGTGCCGTTATTAGAGTAGGCGATGGTATTAATGTTGTTGTCGTGCCTCTAGAGGTGATAGTGTTGGAGCGTACAGGAAATCCAGACTTTAAACCGATTGAGAAAGAATCTGATGTGTATACCATTGATTATGTAAGTACTCAAGGTGGGAGTGTTAGTGGAAGTGCTACGAGCATTGCTGGGGGCGAAGTTACGGTCAAGTTTGTTGAAAGTCCTGGATATCAATTTGATACATTTGTATTAGATTCAGGGAAGGCGAATCTTGAGGGTAACTTATTGACTGAAATTAAATCTGATGTAATGGTCACGGCTCAATTTACTTCAAAAAAATATGACATCATTTTCGAGATTGAGGGTGATTGTGGGAGCGTAACAACGGAAGATGCTCTTCAATATGCTATTAATGTAGATGATATAACAATCGGAACAACATTGGATAATAATTGTAATGTTTATTTCTCTTCTGAACATTTGAATGTGCTTGATAGCACGATAAATGGAATTTCACCAGAAGGGCTCGCTATTGTGAATGATTCACTTGTGGTGACCGTTACTTTTACCGAAAAAGTACTCGAGCAAGTGCGTGTATCCGTGGAGTGTTACCTTGATGGAGAACGTCAGTCGAGCTGTGATGAAGTGTTTGGTTCGGTAGAGCCCTCGTTGTTCACCTTGTCAGAAGACAATACTCAGAAGTTATTAATGCCGATCTCTCAGAATGGATATCAATTTATTGAATTTACAGCTGAGTCAACTATTCAAATGAAGGGTGATACGGTCATTTTTAAAGAAGGGCCTACAGATGGTTTGGTAAATGCTTATTTCAAAACAACAGAGTTTGAGGTTTCACTTACCTCGGGTGCTCATGGTACAATAAGCCCATCAACAATTACTACGAGTATTGATATTGAAGAAACAGTTACGGTCAATGCTTCAGCTGATTTAGGGTATGTCTTTGATGGTTGGGAAGTCTTCAATTGTACTATTGCTGATGGTTTTGATGAGCGGAGTGATGAAGTACGTTTTAGTTGTATCGATACGGGGGTGATTCAAGCTCGTTTCATAGGGCTGCCACCAAATAGTATCAGTATTAATAATGGGCCTGGGAAAATGGTGCTTGGGGCTGCAAACATAACCCTTGATGTTACAATATTGCCCAATAGTACCCCTAATAAACAAGTACTATGGAGTTCAAGTAATAGTGATATTGTGCGCGTTGCGAATGGGGTGCTCGAAGCGGTATCAGGAGGGAATGTAGATATTACGGCAACAACAGCTGATGGAAATCGAACTCAGTCTATTTCAGTCGCAGTAGACTCACTTCTCGATACTCGGATCGATACTTCTGGTGTCCAAAAGAAATATAAAATTGTTCGTATTAACGATGTGGTATGGATGGCAGAAAACCTTGACTATAGAAAAAAAGGCGGTTGTGCTGGGATGGGTGAAAGTCGTTGTGATGAATATGGTAGCTATTATCGCTATGATTCCCTGGCTACTGCGTGTCCTGCGGGCTGGATTGTACCAAGTAAATCAGACTGGGAAAGCCTCGAACAGTATATTGATGCTGATAATGGCGGGGTGAATGATAATGCTGGATATTCTCTTAAAGCCTTTAAGACGGGCTGGACAGATCCCTATGCAGGGAACCG
Source organism: Fibrobacterales bacterium (assembly GCA_051532055.1). Lineage (GTDB taxonomy): Bacteria > Fibrobacterota > Fibrobacteria > Fibrobacterales > JAOPTW01 > JAOPTW01. The sequence continues at coordinate 17,162 of JAOPTX010000006.1, forward strand.
ATATGGCTTTAGTGCGCTTCCCAGTGGGTTTGGTAAATATACTGGTGCTCCAAGTTCAGGGGGTGCCTATTGGTGGAGTTCTACCTATCATTCGGAGCATGCCATATTTAAAATTCCAAATTATTGGACTGCCTCAATTACCAGTGATGCTCTTACTGTTGGCTATAATGTTTCAGGTGATTCAGTGCCACTCAGATGTATTCAGGATTAGGTAATGGGATAAAAAAACGGGCCACTCCATGAGTGGCCCGTTTTTGTTAAATCATTTTTGAAAATAGATCTAGTTAATGTAGAATACAATCTTTTGAGTTTCAGCTTCATTACCTGACATATCAACCAACCCTTCAACCAATAGAGTGTCGATTATCGATGATAAAGAGTCTGGAATAGTTGCATCAGTATTAGGGGGAAGAGCTACGGTGATATAGAGGTCGTTACTATAACTTCCAATCCATTCATAGCTCAATTCAAAAACATCGTGATTCATTAAGCTCAATAGGATAGTGGCCGTTGTATCAACGTCAGCTGTTGATCGATACGAGCGGGTTTGAAGTGTGTCGGTAGTAACGCTATCACTATGGTCGAGATTGTAGTTATAGAGGTTGAAGCCACTGCTCGTACTGAGAGTCGGGCCAACAACATCACTTAATGTTATAGTCTGCGCCTCTGAGAATTCTGATTGTTTAGTGTCAGTATATCCAACAACCATGAATTCATTTGTAGTGGCATCTTCAAAGCTTACATTTGAAACGGTTGCAGCAGTATCATTGATAACGCTACGATACGAGACGAGAGTAAAATTGTCTTCAAGGCTGCTTTTTTTATAGATGTCATATCCTGTTACGCCAGCAATACTATTCCATGTAAGTTCAATGTCATCAGTATAGTAGTCAACAAGAGTATCAGAGCCATTATAAGCCATTAATCCTGTTACATTTCCTGGTGTTGTGAGGTTTTCAACTTTAAAGTTAAGCGATGTACTCAGTGAACGACCATAGATGCTCGAAAGATTGAGGTTGAGAGTATAGGTTCCTACTTCGCCCCAGTTTCCTTGGATTGCATACACATATATCGAACGGTTATCTTCAGAAAATGAGTAGTCTGCAGCAATAGTAGCACTTCCCGATGAAACTGTAATGTGATTACGTTTGATCTTGGTGATGTCGATAATATCTGAGAAATTTACTGAGATGGTGTCGTTTGCTTTGATGTCTGAGTTATAGCTGTCGACAGACAAGCTATTTGCTTCAATCGAGAGTGTGACAGGAAGTACTTTTACTGATTCGTTAGGCTTAAGGTTGCTCTGCGGTGCAGGGGTAGCAGCAGCGTATTTGAATTCACCAATTTCTAGAGTACGTGTAGATATTTCATAGGTCTCTACGCGCTCTGGAAGGTTGGTAAAGGTATAAATACCATTTGTGTCAGTTGTAGTAGAGTAATACTTCTCTCTGAAATCACTGCTTTCAGGAAGTTGTAAATCAACAGTAACACCGTTTGCAAGTGCTTTGTTCGCGTCAATGTCTGTGATTTTTACAACACCAGAAATAGTTGCAGTAAGGGTATGGAGGTAACAAGTCTTATCGACGTCAGGAAGGACAGGGATTTCTGCATCGCCAAGTGAACTGAGTCCATCGATAGTGATCTCCATTGCTGCATAACTCGCTTTCTCAAGAGTGAGGGCATAGGTGCCACGAGGAAGGTCTGCAATAGTCATACTTCCGAGTGAATCGGTGTAGGCAGAGGTTTGTACGCCATCGATATACCATGAGACTTTGGCTGAGTCAATAGGTGTGTTAGTACCAATCTCTTTGACGATAAGGTCAATAGAACCGGTAGTTTTTGATGATTCATATCCTTGCATAGCGACTTGATCGCCACAGGCAAGAATGAGGAAAGTGGCAACGATAAGTGCCATGAGTGAAGAAAGCTGTTTCATGTGAGCTCCTGTAAAAGTGTTGTTTAAATTTTTGTTTTTAGTTGTATAAGTCATATTTCAATCTCCTAGTTTACGAGCCTATTGATAGTGGCACGACAATTGAATCTGAAGTATTTCCAGCGAAATCTATGAGGCCCTTAATTACAAGAGTGTCTTGTGTGATAAGATGTGCATCAGCTCCTGCTTCAACGACATAATCCAAAAGTATTCGATTTGTCGAATAAGGGGAAACATTTACAGAGAGTAAACCAGGGTTTGACTTCAAATAAGCGGTTGTAAGGGCGTTATTCATATCGTTTGAGTGTGTTAAGTATTGTGAAAATGCTATGGCCTCTGGGTTTCCTGTGTTGTTAATTCGTGCACCTGATATACTAGAAGATATAGTAGTACTTATTGCTGGAGCGATTGTGTCTTTTAAAATAAGAGTTGGCGCTCTGTCAAGAGAAGACTCTTCTCCTTTATAAGTAGTCGTAACTTTGACTTCTGTGATTTTCTGATCGGTAAAATCATAACATGAACTTTCGATTTCAAAATAACCAGATTCGATTGTGATATCTGTACATAGAGCAAATGAACTAGAGGGACTTACTTTTGTGTAAAAGTTGTAGCTCGTTACTGATGGGATTTCGTTCACGTAAATTCTAACATCCGGTACATTTGCTGCGATATCTGTTGACGTCCAGATAGAATCGAGGTCCAGCCCTGTAAAACTCACCGGTATAGAATGTGCTAAAATTGAACTATTGCCTGAAGCATCAGTGAGTCCCGTCAGTGAAACTACATCACTAGTAATAGCAGATGCATTTTGGCCTGCTTTAATACTTACTGATACGCGAAGTCTATAGGCGCTGTACCATTCGGTAGTGACGCTTAATATTGCGGGGTTATTTGTTACGACGACAGTTGGAGTAGTAGTTGTATCTATATCATTTGAGACAGACAACAGAATTGAGCCAACGAGTGTATCATTCGAAGATCCATTAATGAGGCTACCAATAACAGGTATTGGACTATTGCTCGACGTTACTCGAGGTGCAACCGTATCTCGCAAAACCAATTCAGGAGTATTGTCTATTCCAGAGAGTTGACCATCCATTTCACTTAATATTTTAAATGAGTATGAACCACCATTGCGGAAATCAAGATCATAATTGTAGGAGTCATAATAGCTGCTTCTTGAGGTAAGATATTGGTACGTTGAATCAAGAGGTGTTTTAACCCATATTTGATATGCATCTACAACAGGTACTTCACTCCACTCGAGTCGCACTGTTTGGTCGTGATCGATAACCGATCCAGAATAGGTATAAAGCGTATCAACACTAATGTCATTAAACTCAATTTTTTTAACTTGAAGTTCAGGGAGTGCGTTGCCCGCTAAGTCAGTCAAGCCAAAGAGTGTAAGCGTGTCCTCAGCAAGGAGCGATGCATCTTTTCCAGCGGGAATATCGAGAGAAACGATAAGGTACTTATTACTCGACCATTCGAAAGAAGGAACAAAGATATCGCCATTTCTCAATACGTTGAGGCTAGGAGTCTTTGTTGTATCAATATCACCCGAAATGTAAATACTTTCTGTCAAAACATTTTTTGCAGTATCTGCAGTGCTGTTGTTGAGGTCAGTATAGATTACAAGTGGAATGGTATCAATTTTAGGTGCGATAACATCTTTTACACTAAAAATGGGAGCTTCTTCAAAAGTTGATGTACCATTTGATGTGTAGCTCACAATCATAAATTGATTTGACTTACCTTCGCTCAACTCGAGTGAGAGAGAGGCCATTGTGTCGAGTTCGCCAGAAATTGTGTTCACCTTGCTAAAAAGACTGTCGTGACTTGTTTTAGCATAAATATCGTAACCCGCTGCATTAGGCACGTGGTCCCAAGTTGCTTGCAGGTACCGAGTGTCATAGTCTACAGAATCAATCAATGTATCAGGAGTAAAGCCAATAACCGTTGCGGGCTGAGCTATATCTGCTACAGTAAACAGCACTGATGTGTTAATTGAGCCACCATCGATACTTTCAAGTGAAACACGAAGAGTGTAGTTTCCTGTTTCGCCCCAAGTGCCTTGGGTTGGTGTAATAGTCAGTTGCTTTGTTCCTACCGTGAATAGGTAGTTTATCGCTATAGCTGTACCTTGGCCAGAAACAGTGATATCCCCTCTATTGATGCGAGTTGTATCGATATCTTGAGAGAAGACAATTGCTACAGACTCTGTAGAATAAATCTCTTTGGGTGCAATGTCAATGGTTACGTTAGGGATAGCTACAGGTAAAACTGCTGGTGGTATTGAAACTGATTCGGCAGATTTTAGATTGTATTGCCTAGGGAGTTCCAGGGAGGCGTATTCGATGGCTCCTTTTTCGAAATTACGAGTAGTGAGGTTGTAGCGTTCGATTCCTTCAGGAATATCAGTAAAGGAATAGACCCCAAATGAGTCGGTAACCGTTTCAAAGTTCTTGGTTACGATGCCATTGGTTCCAGTGAGCTCTAAGTCGACTGTTATTCCAGGTGTAGGAGTCTTATTTCCTTCGTGATCCTCCATCTTGAGAATACCACTAATTGTTGCACTATTTTTATGCATCAATATCATTGCGTCGTAGTCTCCGAGAATAGGCATTCTGTTTGAGCCAGTCGAAGTGAGGTTGATATCATCGCGGTACATGGCGGCATAGCCAGCTTTCTCGATGTTGATTGCATAAATACCTCGAGGGAGGTCGCTAATAGTAATGTGTCCAAGTGAATCAGACCATTCAATGTAGGTTATATCATCAACAACCCAGGTGACTTTGGCTGAGTCTATGCTGGTGCGTGTGGTGAAATCTTTGAGGGTAAGATCCACCGAACCCGTTGTTTTTGATTCAGTAAACTCCTGCGAAATTGTAGAGTCGGTACAAGAGAGAGTACCGGCAATAAAACAAAAAAGCAAGAGCAACAGTGAGATAATTCTCATAGGTACTCCTTGTAATAAAGTTAATTAGCTGTTAAACAACCTAACTTAAAGTGGTTTTAGTGTAATGGGGGCGTAAGAGTGTTATGTATGTATGATGTATAAATGACAAGCCCTCCCCCGTGGGCAAAGGTAGTAACTTGGGGGGTATTCTCAATAAACTGTGGAATGTAACCCGACAATTTTCATTACTAAAAGTAACGGTGGGACAAAAACTACCTGAATTCAGGTAGTTTTTTAGAAATGTAAACGTTGTCTTATAGAGTATTTTGTGGGTCGATGTCGACCTTGATAGAAACGCTTCTTTGAGAGGCTATGGTGCTTTGAGAAATCGCTGAGTTTATGAGCCAGCGCATCTGATTGAGAGCAGGTGCTTTGATTAATATTTTCATACGATATTGACGTTTTACTACTGCGACTGATGCTTCAACTGGTCCCAGTACTTGTGCTTCTATTTGGGCTGCGCCGCTTTTTAACAGTGCGCACAGCCTATTTGCTGCTTCGCGAACTTCTTTGGCTTGTTTGCCAGTGATTTCAATACCTGCAATTTTTGAAAAGGGCGGGTAGTTGAGACCTCCTCGCTCACTGAGTTCTGATGATGCAAATTGTGCATAGTCTTGTGAAATAGCGTATTGAATGACACGGTCATCAGGGTTGTACGTTTGCAAAAATACTCGTCCAGCACCGGATGAACGACCAGCTCTCCCTGAAACTTGGGTAATGAGTTGAAACATTCGCTCGCTGGTTCTAAAGTCAGGTATGTTGAGCCCTGAATCAGCAGAAAGGATTGCGACCATCTCTACATTTGGGAAGTCATGGCCTTTTGCTACCATCTGTGTTCCAAGGAGGATGTTATGTTCACCTGCACGAAAGCTATCCAGTATTTTTTCACTCGCCCCCTTACGTGACGTAGTGTCACGATCCATGCGCACTATTTTTGCTTCGGGAACCCAGCTTTTAATTTCCTCTTCTGCTTTCTCAATGGCAGAACCTGCATAGATAAACTCGCTATTACCACACTCACAAGGAGATTCTGTGGGGTAGCAGCGACTGCAGTAATGACAGAGCATAGTGTTGGTCTTTTTGTGATATATGAGGGGGATATCACAGTCTTGGCAAGAATGGGTTGTACCGCATTCACTACACAGCCTTGAGGTGTGGTAGCCTCGGCGATTGTGAAGAATGATAACTTGTTCACCTTTGGCAATCGACTCTACGAGGGCCTCTCGGAGTGGTATCGAAAGTACTTTGTCTCCTTGGAGGTGACGCTGTTTTTTCATGTCAACAACAGCGACTTTCGGGAGTTCTTGTTTGTGAACTCGTTGATTTAACTCAAAAAGGGAGTATAGCCCTTTGCTGGCATTGTGATAGCTTTCGAGTGCAGGGGTTGCGGAGCCAAGTATAACGGGAAATTGTTCGCTATGGGCTCGGTAGAGCGCAATATCTCGAGCATGGTAACGGGGTGAAGGATCTTGCTGCTTAAATGATCCATCGTGTTCTTCATCTATTATAATGAGACCGATATTGGTAAGAGGGGTGAGCGTTGCTGAGCGAGTCCCCATGACAATTCTCGACTCGCCGCGCAATATTCTAAGCCAACTCTCTCTTTTTTGTTTGTCGCCAAGGTTTGAATGGATAAGATCTATGGGCTCGGAGAAAAACTGAGTAAATACCCTGAACGTTTGAGGGGTTAATGAGATTTCTGGAACCAGTATCAGGACATTTTTACCTAAATTGAGCACTTCTTGAGCGATCTCCATATAGACACGGCTTTTTCCACTTCCAGTCACACCTTTTATAAGGTTGCAACTATATCCCTGTTTTTGTACTGTAGGGACAAGGCGTTCAACAACACTCTGTTGTTCAGTGGTGAGCGAGGGGAGAGAGGGCTTTTCCGTTGTAAGGTCAAGTATCTCACTGGAACTCGCTGTGTTTTTGTTACTCGCTTGATTCATTTTACTGAGGTACTTGTCGAGTGCTGTGGGCCAAAATACCTGGAGTGTTTTATTGATTGGAGTAAGATTGTTGAGTGCTGTTTTTTCTAACAGCTCCATATACTCTTGGGGAAAAATGTACCGACTCGAGTGAGGGGTACACTCTTTTACATCAAAATCTGGGGTGTCAGTGTGGATTGAAAGGATTGCTCCAAGCTTTGTGCTGTTGCGAAGCTCAATTTGAACGACGCTTCCTTGTGAAAGAACGGAGAGATATTCGCCTGAAATTCCATAGGTAAGGGCTTCCGGTAAGCCTCCGGGGATGGCAATTTCGGCAAAATGTGAAAAGGGTGGTGTCGTCACTGGGTCGATGGGCTCAAATTTGATGGTGAATCTTAAAGTTAGAAAAATCCTTCTATTAATAATATTTATAACCGCTTTTCATTTATTTTTTTTAGATATTTGAAAGGTGCCCTTGATATGAGTTTTTTGCCAGGAGAATGTTCAGGTACCGGAGCGTCACTACAAAAAAGATGTAAGCATAAAATGCCTCTTTTTTTGTGAAAGTTACCTGCTTTTCTGAATATTCCCCATGCACATTCTTATGATCAACAGCGCACAATAGATGAACCTGAACTTCCTGGAGATATATTATGGGTATTTTTGATTTAGTAAAACCAAAGTGGCAGCACAGCGATCCAAACGTTAGAATTAGAGAGATTAAGAACCTTGGAGAAAACAATCAACCGATTATTGATTCGATTGCGCAACGTGATAAAAATGCAGATGTACGCCGCATTGCAATAAAAAAAGTAAATAGTTTGGATGTGCTTATTGCAATATCCCAATGTGATACTGAGAATGATCTTCGCCAAATTGCGAAACAACGATTTTCTGAAAGTGTAAATAAAGAACTTAAGAAAGAAAGTATAGATGTTGCTGCTCTTGAACTATTCAACAAGCTTGAAGACGTTAAATATATAGAAGACGCACTCCAATCAGCTGCAAGCGATGAAGTACGTTTGGCTGCAGTCGCTAAAGTTGATAAAGAGACAGTGCTTGCGAAAGTGGCTAAGGACGACACTGTTGAAGCGGTTGCTCTTGCTGCTGCCGAGAAAGTTGCGCGTGTTAATTTGTTAGAAGAGATTCAAAAATATTCACGTCATTCAAAGGTGAGAAGTCTCGTCTCCAAAAAAATATCGAAAATTGAATCGAATGATAAAGCTGAGTCACACAATAAGTTTGAGTCGAGAAAACGTGATGTGCTCCTTAAAACATTGACTGATATAGCGGGTTCAGTAAATATCCACGAGCGTATTACTGAAGTAGAGAGTATGTATGCCGAAGGAAAAAAGTTAATAACTGAAACAACTCAAGAGTTTACCAGTAAGTTGGAAAAGAGTGTTTCAGAAATTAAACAAAAAATTTCTGATGCTGAAGCGTCAATTAGAGCAACGCAAGAAGAGCAACAACGTAATTCTGCAATCGCAGAAGAATGTAAGGGTGCGTGTGAAGCACTCGAAGAATTACTCAATCTTGGGACTGATGCAATTGCGAGTGAAAAGCTCGATACTCAAAAAAATGCATGGAGTGCTTTGGGCGATAAGTACGGTGACACTGCAGTCTATGTTGAATATACGAACCGTTTTAATAAAACATTACAACGTATAAGCAATATGGTTCAAGAGGTTGAAGAAGAAAAACTAGGTGCTGAGAAAAAATTAGAGCGTCGTAATGACCTTATAGCGCAACTAGGTTTCTTAAAAGAAGCGGTGGGATCAAAAACTTTTCACAAACAGATTCAATCTATTGATAGTAGGTGGAAAGCTTTGGGTGAAGCAACTGAAGCTGAGAAAGATCTCGAGAATCAGTATTTCGCTCTAAGAAAAGAGTTAGAGGCAGAGTCTGATAAAAGCTATGAGGCGCATCGCGAAGTAGTTAAAGAGCGACTTTCTAAGCTTGAAACTATCTGTGTTGATGTTGAAGCACTTGATGAAGATGGTGATTTTACTAAAATCATACAGACTCTCCGTGAAAAACAAAATGCTTGGAAAGAGATTGTAGGTGATGATAAATCGCAATTTCAAAAAATATATACTCGATTTCAACAAGCCCTCGCTCGTTTTAATGAGATGCGTGAGTGGGAACTATGGCATAATGAAAAAGAGAAAAATAAACTCATCGAAGAAGCCCAAACATTAGGCACTATAGAAGATGATAAAGAACTCTTTAAAACAATAAATAGTCTGAAACAAAAATGGCGAGGCATAGGTCATGTACCTGCGGCACTTGTTGAAGAGATCTGGCAGCGTTTTAATGGGGCTCTTGAGCCGCATATGGAACGGTGTACTGAGTATTTAAAACAACAAGAAGCTGAGTTCGAAGAGAACTATAAAATTAAGCAGCGTATTGTTGAGTCTATAAAAAGTGCTGTTGCGACCGTTGAAAACTGGAAAGAACAGTCTGATGTGGTTAAAAAATTACAAGAAGAGTGGAAGAATACTGGTTTTGTTGCAAAAGATAAAGTTAAAGAGCTCCAAGAGCTGTATCGGAAATCATGTGATACTTTTTACGAGAAAAAACGTGAGTTTTTAAAGTCTGAAGATGATAGAAGATTGCTCAATCTTGAACAAAAGACTGTACTTTGTGAAGAAGCTGAGGCAATTAAAGACTCTGACCAATGGAAAGAGACCACAGAAAAACTTAAGTCTCTTCAAACTGATTGGAAAAATATCGGCCCTGTTCCTAAAGAGCACTCTGATCCAATCTGGGCTCGCTTTAGAAAAGCGTGTGATGGCTTTTTCGAGAATAAACGCACTCACTATGAGAAAATTGAAGAGGGTCGTGTAGAGAATCTTCAAAAGAAAGTAGCACTCTGTGAGCGTCTTGAAAATGAGAATTTAGATCCTTCAAGTGAGCAGGATAGAGAGTCTTTTGAGGCAATTCGCAAAGAGTGGGAAACGGTAGGTCATGTACCTAAAGATGATTCAGATGCAGTATTTGAACGATTTATTAAAAACTGTGATGAATACCTTGAACGTCAGATGGAAGTTGATCCAGAGGTGAAAGCTGATGTAGAGACCAAAAAAGTACGAAAACGTGCCCTTATTAATAAAGCACAAGAGTTATCTGAATCTTCTGATTGGAAAGAGACTTCTGAACAGTTGAAAGAGCTTCAGACTGAGTGGCGCAAAATTGGCCGTGTTGGCACTGAAGATCCAGAGCTTTGGAAAGAGTTTCGAGTACACTGCGACGAGTTCTTTACCCGCAAACGTGATACGTATGAAATTCTTCAACAGAATAGAATCAATAATTTAGAAGGTAAGTTAACTCTTTGTGAGCAGGCTGAACGCCTTGCAGAGCGTGAATATGATGAAGAAATTGTTCGCGAAGCAAAACTTCTTCGTGATCGCTGGAAAGAGATTGGTGCGGTTCCCCGGAAAGATTCAGACAATATCTGGAAACGATTCAATGCTGCATGCGATAAAGTATTTGAAAAGAGAAAACTCGCACGAGAAACCGAAGAAGCGTGATGCTTATCACACAATCCTAGTGTAACTTTTTTTTAACGGCTATTGGGTAATTCCAATAGCCGTTTTTTATTATCTTGTCTCCACTTAATCTTTTTAGAATATTCGGTAACATTTTTGCCGTGTAATTCGTTTAAGATGCATAGCTTATTACACTATAGTGGTATCAAAGGTGATATGAAACAGAAAAATGTATCGAAAATTATGCGAGGACTTGTCTTGATTGGTATTTGTATGTTGAGCTCCTGCCTTACAACACAACATTTCAATACTGGTAAAACCTTAAAAACGGGTAATTCAGTAGTAGTATGGGGAGTAGGATCGAATACAATATTTAATTGTAGTAGAGATTATGATAATTGGGAATACTCAAATAATGACAGTACTGTTTACACTAAAACGTGTCAATCAAATGAAAATGAAATAATAGATGATGAATTAGCGCCTCAGATAAGTCGTAAATTTCGCCTTGGAGTTCGAGATGACTGGGGGCCTTTCCCTGGTGTAGATATTGGGTATTCCCTCGAGGCTCCAGGTGGCGTTGAATTTGATGGCCGTCTTGCGCTGCCTGGATTGTCCGAAAGTTTATATCATTCACTTTCAGTTGGGTGGATTATTGGGTTGTGGGCAGATAATACAGTGTTTCTAGAGTATGCCTTTTCCAAAGAGGTGGGCAAGAATAGTTTTTATGTTAATCTGAGAGAATCTTATATTGCGACTCAAGCATATGATCTTGAATTTGATGAAGACAGTGAGGAGATGTTTAAACATAATAGGAATTGGGCAACGCAGCTCGGTTTTGGAATGCGGCATGAAGGGAAACGACAGTTCTTTTTTCCCAATGTCTTTTATGCCCATGGAACAATTACAGCACCAGCATTTAGTTTTGTCGATAGAATAGAGGGAGATATGAGACCAATGTATCAGTTTTCACCAAGTGTGGGGGTCGGATGGACTTACTAAAAGTATTGATACTCTGTGGGGCGGTTGTTTCGGGATTTAGTCAGGAGTCATTTGTAAATGACACTATTGCTCAAAAAACGAATGTGAATGAAATTTCAACTGTTGATTTTAAAACGTTAAACGATACACCCTCTATTAAGGCTGATTCTGTAGAAAGTGGTAAAAATAGAATAATGGTAACAGGTACCTTACTCAATAGTACAACAGGTGAAGGGTATGTAGGACAAAGTATTGTAGTTGGTGAAAGCGGCATTAAGGTGACCACTGATGAAGATGGATTTTTTGAATTGTCTGCTCCTCGTGAAGACTCATTAACCTTTTATTTGATGACCGATACCCTATATGTTGAACAGAGTACGTTTGCTGTGGAAGATAGTATCGTTTTTTTGAATGTTCTATTAAAAGTTGGCATAGGAAGTAGGGACTTAGAAAAACCAGATTCTGTTGATATGGTAGTGGTTGCAGAGAGAGGGGCAATTCATGATCGGAAAAAAGTATCAAGCTTTAAGGTTACTCGGAGCGAAATGCAAGAGATGGCTGCAAGTATGGGAGACCCGATGCGGGTAATATCTTCAATGCCTGGGGTTACTTCACAGAGTGATTTAAGTGTACGAAGTTTTGTGCGAGGCGGTAAGGCAGAGGAGATGCGGGTTTTCTGGAACGATGTACCTCTATTGCAACCCTACCATATGGGGACAATCTTCTCAATTTTTAATATGGAGCATATTGATAACGCTGAATTGTTTACCGGTAATTTACCCATAGGAATGAATAACGCTCTATCTGCTGCACTGGTAACTGAAAACCGGACGCCCCCTAAAGACTCATTGGAAGGCTATAATGAGCTTTCAACAATGAGAAACAATATTTATGTTGGGTCACCTATAACAAAGAGGATTTCTGCAGACATCTCGTTTCAATATTTTCATTGGGATTGGTTCTTTAAGCGAACCGGAGATTTTGCTATGCTCATGGCGGGAGATGAAGACACTGAAGAAGATTGGGAGAAAGCGAAAAAGTTTTTTGCAATCCCAACATTTTTAGATATACAAGCAGGGATTGAGTTTGAGGTAAATGAAAAACTTTCAATAAGTTATCGAGGGCTCTATGCATCGGACTGGTTTTATGTCCTCGATCCTATCGATATGATAGAACAGACAAATGGAGATACTATGCATTTGGATTCAATTGATACCCTTGCTTATGTAGGGGTAGACAATTGGGTTCATACTGTGAATGCCAATTACCTGATGAGTGAAAATTGGAAAATGAGGGGAAGTGTTGCTTATCAATCTCAAAAGTGGAATATACAGTTTGGTGATACTGATGCTGACAATATTTTTACCGATCCCAAATTTGATTTAGAACGATCAACATTTCATCTAAAATTTGACAATGTCTATAGCCCTAATGAAAATCATGTCGTTAATTTTGGCGCGTCTTTTGATCTCTGGATGCAAGAGTATAATGCTTATATAATACGGCCAATGTATGAATTGTTTGTAAATGGTAGTTATGACGTAGTCAAGATGCTTGGGATGGATGAACCTGAGGGTATCGTTATAACAGAGGAGGATGGCATTGGCGGCGTCTCTGATGTTTTGGGGCGTATTAGGTTTGATCATGTTGGGAGCCGTTCTCAACAATTTTACGCACTCTATGGGGGGGATAAATGGAATGTAAATGATGATTTGCGTCTTGAATTTGGTCTTCGTCTTGAATATGGAAATGGCACGAGTGATCTGTTTCCGTCACCTCGTGCCGCTGTGTTTAAAAGACTAGATGAGAGTAATGAGCTTACTATCTCAGCAGGTCTCTATTCACAAAACGATATACCCTATTTTATGCTCGATCAAAACCCGCATTTGCAGTCTGAAAAAAATATAATGGGCGAATTTGAGTGGAGTCATGATTTTAATACTCGGTATCGTTTTGAATGGCGTACATATGGAAAATATTATTTCGATCTCGTTGCATCACAATCAACTAAACATCCTTTGCCCAAAACAAAGAATGAATTGATTGAGACCATTCGGCATCTCTATAAAACGTTAGAAATGGGAGATATTGTTGAGGATGAGGATATTGTTGTTGCCGATTTTTTACAACAATTTGATATGAGTGATGAGGCAATTGAACAGTTCTTTACCGACTCAGCATTTGTACCTTATGATTTAAGATCCGTATTGCAGTATACTGATATCTCTTACGAAAATAGTGGTGTGGGGTATGCTGTAGGATCAGAGCTTATCTTCCGATATGATCCAACAAAAGTATGGCGTGGGTGGATTTCTGCTGAATTAAGTACTTCCAAGAGAAAGGATGATACTGATGGAATGTGGTATAACTTTAGTGATTATAGGCCATATCAAATTAAATGGCACAATTACTTTAATATGAGTAATGATTGGGAAATTGCATTTCGATATACCTATGCAGGGGGTAAGGCTTATACGCCCTATGATGAGCCATTCTCCAATGATTTTATGAATCGCTCAGACACCGTACTGGTGATTGGTAAGAAAAATTCGCGCTGGTATAATGTCTATGAGCGACTTGATATATCTCTTGCTCAAAACTCAACTTTTTTCGGTCTTCCGAGTCGGACGTATTTTGAAGTGTGGAACGCCTTTAATGTTCCAAATTTTTTCTTGAGAGATTCAGAAACAAATAAATTGGTTTCTATAGAGCCAAACCTGCCATTTCCAACTATCTTTTTTGGCTGGCAATTGAGGTGGTAACGCATATTAGCGAAGGATTACTATGTTAGATTATTTAGATCAGGGTGGAGTATTCATCTACCCAATAATTATCGGGTCAATTTGGGCCTTTACCCTCATATTTGAGAGGCTCTACTTTTTTAAAAAGAAGGTATCAAAGTATGAAAAAGAGTTTGATGGGTATCTTTCGACGTTGCAGTCTAGTGGCGTAGATTCTGTACTGACTCAGTTGGAATCAAAAAAAGGATTTGTAGCGACCTTACTAAAAGCAGCATGGAAAGATCAACATATCGATATGCCCAAGGTTGAGCGACGGGTTGAAGAGGTGATCCATTCCCATATGCCAGAGTTTGACAAGCATATTAGCACAATCAGTATGCTGGCAGGAGTGCAGCCACTCCTTGGGCTTCTCGGGACTATTACTGGTATGATAGCAGTATTTGCAGTAATATCTACTCAAGGGACTGGAGACCCTAAAGCTCTTGCTGATGGGATATCAGAGGCGATGATTACGACACAAGCAGGGCTCTGTGCGGCAGTGCCGATATTGATTGGGCATAACTTTTTGAGAAATCGCTTTAAAAATGTACTCTATGCTATACAGGCTATTTGTGCTAAAGCATTAGATCAGAGATCATAATAATGGCCCTCGAAAAAGTTTTTAACGAAATCGCTAGTAAAAGTGATGAGGATAGTATTAATCTCTCTCCGATGATTGATATGATATTTTTACTACTACTCTTCTTTATGGTAACGACAACTTTTGAAAAAAATGCGGGTATTGAGGTTAAGCGCTCTGACTCTGAGTCGGCAACCCATCTACAAAAAGAGCGTCTTACTATCACTATTGACTCAATGGGTGGGTATTGGTTACTTGAGCAATCCTTGAAACTCGATGCTATTATTTCTCAAACTCAAGAGTGGTTTGAGGGAAATCCCGAAGGAATGGTTCTTATTATTCCCGATAAGTCTGTTAAGATGGACCCCTTTATTCAACTGATTGACGAATTGAACATTAAGAATATTTCCAATTTTGCTATTGGGACCAATCCACCAGCTCAGAAGAGATAGGTTCGCTCTAATTCATGGTTCGTGATTATTTAAAGCGTTATCGGTACCCGTTTATCGGTGCATTGATTCTCCACTTTCTTCTCTTTGGTGGGTTTCTTTTGGTGCCTGAAAAACCAGAGCGACCTGTTCGGTTAGTTAATTTTCAAATGCTTAATCTGAAGCCTCCAAAAGAACCAACAGTTTCAAAAAAGCCCCCTAAGAAGCGAAAAAAAGTAAAACCTAAGAAGGTGATTAAAAAGAAGGTGACTCCAAAAAAGAAGAGTGAGTTTGCAGAAAAAAAAGTTGAGAAACCTGTAGAGGAGCCTGTTGAAAAACCAGCCCCTGTAATAGACCCCGTGCCAGATCTTGTGCCTGAATTGCCTGCGATCGTTTCGGAATCGGCCCTTGATAATAAAAGCGTGAAACCCTTTGGTAATAAACGCCCTCATTATCCTCAGTTTGCAAGGGATGCAGAAATTGAAGGGTGGGTAAAACTCAAAGTGTTGGTAAATAAAAAAGGGCGAGTAACTCAAGTGAAGGTTGATAAGGTTGTGGGGCACAAAAGCTTTGCAAAAGAGACAATCAAGGTAGCAAAAAAATGGCGATTCCCCCCACTAACAGCCAAGGGAAGACGGGTTGAAGCGTGGATAACACAAACGGTGCTATTTCAGCTTACAGACTAGAAGCGATATACGTTAGGGGCTACTCGACTTGTTGAGTACTTGATGGTTTTGTATGGGTAATAGTATCACAGACCTGAAATTAATTATATCAAGTGTGTGAAATAGGCGTAAATAAAATGCCGAGCCTCTATTAAGTTCTTATACTAAGAAAAACAATGAGTGGTAGAGCAATCAATGTCATACGAAAAAGAACTTCAAGAATATCATCTCACTCCTCGTGGCTGGGAGCAAGGGAGTTTCAATAGCTCAAGTGGGTTCCATGATCCGGTTCCGATTCCTAAGGATCGCGTTCTGACTCTGGGGTGTGCCGAAGAAAGAGACTATGGAGAAGACCCTCCCGAATACTCAGAATCAACGTTATGGAAAAGTGAAGAAGATTCTTCAATTGTGATTCTAAAGAAAGAGTTTGGTGATCGCCCCAATTGGTATGGCTATAAAAAGATGGGAATTGTCTAAGAACTTTTAACGCTTTGCAGTAACCGCACCAAAGTATTGGCCATCGCCAATCATGGAGTGACCAAAAAAGGCAAGTACGAAGTTACAGAAAAAGCAGGCATAGTCCAAATGAGCGAAAAAATCTATTTTTCGTATGAGAATCACAGTAATTCCAAATGTTTTAAGTATTGCAAGAGAGAGTATGATGTAGGTGGGGTATCCCATCAATGAGAAAGCTTCTTTAAAATGGTCATATTGAGTCAGGTATCCAACAACTGACATGAGCATCATAGCATTAAGTAGCTCAGTAGTGACCCAATAGGTTGTTTTCACTTTTTCCATAGTGATCTTCATCGGTTATGTTTCGTATTCGTGATTATTCAAGCTAATCTAAAAGAGTCCATCTTTGTAACCCATGCTCTTTTTGTAGAAAGGAGAGGTGGGCATTATGCTGAGAATATGGGGAATATCAAAGACATCTGCTTAACACAAAATCATCATATTAGTTTATAATTAACGTATAATTTAGTCATGTAATAGGCCAAAAATGCCTTTTGCAGATGTAAATAGTGAACAAAGTTGAAATAAGCCCAACCAGTAACTTTCAATAGTGTTCAAAACTAGCTAAGTTAAGGGGCAAGGAGATCGGTGTAGTATGTTGGAAAAATCAAGTTTGTTTAAAATCGTGTGGTTTTTGGTAGTTATATCAGTAATGGTAGTTTCAGCATTTGGAGAAGGTGCTCAAAATGCCACTGTAGAAAAGCTTAAGATTGGCATCGATGATACCTTTTTATCAAAACATATTGATCTCGGTATTCAGTTAAATGATGAAACCGGAAAGCCCATCAGCCTTAAAGAGGCGGGTCACGGTAAACCTATCGTACTCGCTCTAGTATTTTATAACTGTAGTTCTATTTGTAGTCCTTTTCTAAATGCTATTGTTGATGTCGTTCACAATTCACCGGCTCATCTGCAACCGGGAGAAGACTATACAATAGTCGCGGTAAGTTTTGATACTCTTGATACCTGGGAAATTGCCAAGGCCAAAAAAGAGTCGTACATGAAAATGCTTGGTGAACAGAAGGTTATTCCAGATGAAGGTTTTAGATTTTTAACCGGGAGCCCGGAGAGTATAAAAAAACTGACTGAATCTGTTGGGTTCTATTATAACATGGGAGAGGATGGACAGTATCAACATACGACAGCTCTTATAGTTATTTCTCCAGAAGGGACAATCTCTCGCTATCTTAAAGGCCTTCGCTTTTTACCCCTTGACCTGCTTATGGCAGTTAATGACGCCTCAAATAATAAGTGGGGGCCTACCATAAACCGCATTATTAAATTTTGCTATGCAAAAGACCCAGCAGGGAGAGGCTACTATTTTGACTTTCTCAAGGTTTTTGGCATATTGATTATCCTTACTATTGGGATAACGATCACCAGCCTTACAATCATTATTAAAAGAAAACAAAACATCAAAGGAAAATCATAACTATGAGTGATTCAACACAAAAGAAGACTCCAAGCTTCTGGGAGAGTCATACCAGTTCCCGGTGGAATTCCGGAATTATGAGCTGGATTATGTCTACTGACCATAAGCGTATTGGTATCCTCTACGGATTCAGTATCTTCTCACTGTTCCTTCTTGCAGCACTTCTGGGTTTGACCATCAAACTACAGAAACTGTATCCGGCTGCAGATGGGTGGCAAATAATACCCCCTGAACTGTATGGCCAGGTGTTTACACTGCATGGTGTAATCATGATCTTTCTCTTTATTTTACCAGGTGCACCTGCGGTTATAGGTAATCTCATACTGCCACAGCAGCTTGGAGCGAAAGATGTTGCTTTCCCTCGGGTCAATCTACTTTCGCTTTGGATTT
This sequence comes from Fibrobacterales bacterium, assembly GCA_051532055.1. Classification (GTDB taxonomy): domain Bacteria; phylum Fibrobacterota; class Fibrobacteria; order Fibrobacterales; family JAOPTW01; genus JAOPTW01. Next base: position 35,248 of record JAOPTX010000006.1, read on the forward strand.
TTTGGGCTGGTGCAATTCTCGCAATTGTTGGAGTTCTTGCTGGTGGAGCTGATACTGGGTGGACGTTTACTACACCATATTCAGTGACAACAAAAACGGTCTCAATGTTTGGATTTCAAATAGAATCTGTATCATTGGTACTTTTTGCTGCATTTGTTTTGGGCTGGGGAACTATCCTCACGGGCATCAACTTTATTATCACTATTCATCGTATGCGTGCAAAAGGCATGGGAATGTTTCAAATGCCTATGTTTAGTTGGGCTATCTATTCAACTAGTTGGATTCAAGTTCTTGCGACACCCGTTGTTGGCATCACACTTCTCCTTCTGATAATAGAACGGATTTTACCAATTGGGATTTTTGATCCAACCAAAGGTGGGGATCCTGTTCTCTTTCAGCACCTTTTTTGGATTTATTCTCACCCTGCAGTATATATTATGGTACTTCCGGTAATGGGTATTGTTTCTGAGATTGTTGCAACAAACTCTCAAAAACCACTTTTTGGTTATAAATCAATGGTTTTTGCTCTTATGTCTATCGCTGGTGTTGGGTATCTCGTTTGGGCTCATCACATGTTTACGACAGGTATGAGTGATTTTGCAAATGGAGTATTCTCGTTTCTTACCTTTATGGTGGCGATACCGACGGCGATAAAGGTATTTAATTGGATTGGCACCATGTATAAGGGGTCGATTCGCATAACCCCGGCAATGTGTTTCGCCCTTGCGTTTATCTTTAATTTTTTAATTGGTGGACTCACCGGAATGTTCCTCGGGTCACTATCTACCTCAATTTATGTACATGATACAGAATTTATTGTTGCCCACTTTCACTACACAATGTTTGGTGGGGTGGCGTTTGGTCTTATCGCTGGCGTGTTTCATTATCTCCCTAAATTCTTTGGCAAAATATATAACTTCAAGGCGGCCTACTACTCATTTGCCCTATTGTTCATTGGGTTTAATGCAACCTATATTCCAATGTTTATTTTGGGTATGAAAGGAATGCCGCGTCGATATCATACGTATCCAGATATTCCAGAGTATGTATTGTTACAACAACTCTCAACCTACGGTTCATGGATAATGGGTCTCGGTATTTTCTTAACCTTGGGGACTCTGTTGTATACAGTAATTAAGGGTAAGAAGATGACTCAATATAACCCATGGAACTCTTCGACACTTGAGTGGCAAACAGCAACTCCTCCTTCTCTTTTTAACTGGGATGAAGAGCATGAGCCAGCGGCTATCCGTCACCCTTACGATTTTGATGCCTTCCGCCAAGAAGTAAAAGATGGCATTTCAAAAGGAGAAAATGATGAGTGATCATATGGAACACTACGATGAAGAAGGGACACGCCTTGGTTTTTGGCTTTTCCTCTTCACTGAGCTTTTCCTCTTTGGTGGTATGTTTGTTGTGTATGCAACCTATCGCTTTAAATATCTAGAGGATTTTAAAACTGCGGCAGAGCAGTTGAATACCGGAATTGGTTCACTTAATACGGTAATTCTTCTTGCGAGTTCTGCCATGATTGTATTGTCACTCGCAGCCCTTAAAAATGGTGATAAAAAGCTGGCAAAAAGATTACTTATTGGTACTTGGGCATGTGGCGCAGCATTTTTGGTCATTAAAGGTTTTGAGTGGAACGCGAAATTTGGTCATGAACTCTTCTTACAGTTTAGAACAGAAGTAGAGGCAGGGCATGGGTCACCACTCCTTAATCCGGGTGCAGAAATGTTGCCTCTTGGTCAGGTGGTCTTCTTTGGTCTCTATTTTGTAATGACTGGTGCGCACGCTATTCACGTGATTATCGGTATGATCTGGATGATGGTAGTATATGGTTTGATAAAAAAAGGTAAAGTACGGAGTGATCATAAAGCAGGGCTTGAATTTGTTGCTCTCTATTGGCACTTAGTTGACCTTATCTGGATTTTCCTTTTCCCACTCTACTATTTAATAGCCTAGGAGATTACAATGAGTACAGAACATTCACATTCGGTAGAAAAAGAGAGTTACCTAACTCCCACACTGGTCTTCTTCAATCTTTTTGGGCTGACCCTGATTACGGTGCTTCTTTCTGGAGCTATTGAGTCAAATAAAGGCTCGCTTTTTGCAGCACTCTTTGTTGCATGTATCAAGGCGTTTCTTGTTGTTCACCAATTTATGCATGTCGGCCATGAAGGTAAGTTGTTTAAAATTTTTATTGGTATTGCTGTAGGTACACTGATATCGATTTTTGTACTGCTATTCACCGATTACTTATATAGATAGAGGTTATAATGGACTATATACAAGCATCAAGTTTTGCAGCAGATATTGATAATACCTTTAATATTATTTTAGGTATATCACTTTTCTTTCTTATTGCAATAACTGCATTTATGATTTATGCTGTGATCAAATACAGCAGAAAAAACAATCCCAATCCAGATAATAGTCATGGTAGTGTTCCTGCCGAAATTATCTGGACAGTAATACCAACCCTTCTCGTTATTCTCATGTTCTGGTATGGTTATGTGGATTACAAAAAAATGAGGGATGTTCCCGATGATGCAATGCAAATTGACGTCGATTCGGGAATGTGGTGGTGGAAGTTTACGTACCCTAATGGTCTCGAGCAGATGAGTAAAGATGGATTGACTATTCCGGTGAATACTCCAATCTATACACCGCTTCACTCGGTTGATGTAAATCACTCATTTTTTATTCCACAATTTAGAGTTAAAATGGATGCGATACCAAAAGCGGTAGGTGAACCCCTAAACTATACATGGTTCGAGGCAACAATGACCGGTACTTTTGACCTTTATTGTGCAGAGTACTGTGGTATTAATCACGCTCAGATGATTACCAAAGTTCATGTACTTCCAAAGGAAGAGTTTGAGGCATGGTATGCCAAGGCTAAAGTTGCAAAAGAAGAAGCTGCACTGGCGAACCCTGGTGAAACACTTTATAACTCAAAAGGATGTATTGCCTGTCATAGTACAGATGGTTCGTCAGGAGTTGGCCCAACAATGCTTGGCCTGTATGGTAAAACACGTGAGATAACCGCTGGTGGTAGTGCCAAAGAGGTCTCTGCAAATGAAGAGTATCTTATACGTGCAATACTCAAGCCTGGAGCAGATGTAGTAAAAGGCTTTCAGCCGATAATGCCTCCTACTATCAAAGATGAAAATGAAGCAAAGCTTATTGCTGATTATATCAAAGGGCTTTCAAGTGTTTCAATAAAAGGCGAAGAAAGTACTCTGGCAGAAAAAGTTGAGGAAAAAACTCCAGTCCCCGCTAAAGAACCCATGAAAGAGGAGCCTCAATCAAATGGTTCTTCTGAAATAGATGGTGCAGCGATCTATAGTGCGAAGTCGTGTGCTGCATGTCACTCACTGAATGGAACTGATGGTGTTGGTCCTTCACTCAAAGGAATCTTTGGTGCCAAACGCACTCTCGTTAAAGAGGGTGTTGAGAGTGAAATTACTGTTGATGATGCTTATTTGGTTAAGTCTATTATAAATCCGAATGCAGATATTGTAAAAGGGTATAGGGGCATGATGCCCCCAACTCAAATCAGTGATGCTGAGCTTAAAGCTGTGGTAGCATTTTTGAAAAAACAGAAGTAATATGATTGTAACTGGGATGGGAGTTATGTCTCTAAAAGACTATCTAGAACTATTTAGAGTGAAGCCCATCTCACTACTTTCAACGGTTATTATATTAGGGTATTGGCTCGGGCTTCCGCCCTACGCCGAATTCTCTTGGGTCCATCTGCTACTCGCAGTTCTCGCTCCATCAATTGCCGCTTCTGGTGCCTTCGCTCTCAATCAATACTATGAATACAAAGCTGATGCTCAAATGAAAAGGACAGAGCACCGGCCTATCCCTTCAGGGCGGATCAAGCCTCAACTCGCTCATGTCTTAGGGTATGGAGTATTTGTTTTTGCACTTGCTGTCCAATGGTTTTTTGTCTCTCAAGAGGCTACTATTGCAACTGCACTTTGTGGTATAACGTATGTGTGGCTCTATACACCTCTTAAAAACCTCTCGGTTCATAGCACAATTTTTGGCTCGATTCCCGGTATGTTTCTCCCACTCATTGGATGGTTTTCAATCCAGGATAGCTTTTCAGGTCTCGTTATTTGGATGGCGGTTATGCTCTTTGTGTGGCAAATCCCCCATACCTTGGTAATCTGTTATCGGCATCAGCTCGACTATAAACAGGCAGGTTTTAAGCAGCTCCCATTCGTACATGGTGATACAGTAGCTTTTAAACAACTAGTATGGTGGTGTGTTATGAGGCTCCCTCTGAGTCTCATGCCATTTGTCTTTGATGTCGCAGGGGTTGGGTACTTAATTGCAAGCCTCACTATTGGATTACTTATTGTGGTATATGCTCTTGCCTTAAGCGTGCATCCTTCTGAGAAAAATGCGAAAACCTTCTTTTTTATCGACCTATCATACTTGCCAGTGTTATTTATAGCAGTTATCGTAGGGTAAATAAGCTTAAAATTTGTACAAAGTTGATTACCGTTACAATAAAGTGGGTAATATCACTGTTATTCCTGTTACGTTTTATAAACCCTATGGGTATCTCAAAGGGAATTTTTTATTATAGTGCCCAACAAAACAGACTTTTTTTGACACGAGGATCTTAATGGCATCTCCGGGTACATGGGTGAGTTGGAACGAAAATATTCAACATCCATTTAAACAACTACTTTGTCCATCTTCTGAAGCTGAGCTGGTATCTGCAGTAAAAGCAAATAGTACGACCATTCGTGTTTTTGGCGAAAAAAAATCCTCTGCAGATATAGCTGCGGGAACTGATACTCTTATTTCACTGTGTAATTACACAAGCATTGTTGCTGAAGAAAGTGAAAAAATGCAATTGACTGTTCAGGTTGGTATAGAACTAAAAACTTTGCTCAATGAGATTGAAAAACGGGGGTGGGCAATACCATGCCTACCTGATATTGATGTGATAACTCTGGGTGGCGCTCTTGCAACGGGTACTCATGGTACAGGACGAGAGGGAAGTCTTCTCTCTGGATATGTATGTAAAATGAGAGTTATCCTTGCTTCAGGTGAAATATTAGAACTCGATGAAAGTGATGAGCGCTTTGATGCTTTTAGGCTCTCAGTTGGGATGCTCGGTATTACTTCAACCGTTACTTTTCAATGTGTACCACTTTATAAGCTTCTCGTTGAAGAGCGGCCTGTTCATGATAATGAATGGATCCCGAATTACAAAAAGTTATTACAAGAGTATGAATTCACACGGATATTGTGGATTCCCCATACTGATCATGGCTACCTTATAACAGGTGATAGAAGGGACAATGCCGATGGGATAGAGCTTAAAAAGGCACCGTGGTGGCATAAGTATCGTCGGACAGCTTCAATGATGCTCTACAAATACACGACCGCAATGCCGAGACTGACTGTCCTTGCTAATAAAATTTTACAGAAACTCTTTTTTACTTCTTTCACACGGCATTTCGGTACGCTTTATGGAGCGACGGTGACTAAATCCCGAGGGTCAACTCTAGATCTTGCTGAATGGACAATAGCATTGGATCGTTTTGATGCACTGATGAAAGATCTTAAAAAAACACTGAATAGTTCAAAAAATAGAGGGTATGCACATATTCCAATGGATATTCGTTTTATAAAAGCCGATACTACATGGCTCAGTTATGCCTATGCGCAAGATACGGTCACTATAGGCTGTGTTACAAGAAATGCTGCAACAGCAGATTTGTATGAAGCTTTTTCTGTAGTCGAAGAAGTGTTTCTTCGCCATGGTGGAAGGCCTCACTTTGCTAAAAGGTTTAAAGCGGGTACTCAAGAACTCAAGCCACTCTTTCCTAAATGGGATGACTTTATTGCCTTAAGGAGAGAGCTCGACCCTGATGGGATTTTTTTAAATCCATATCTTGAAAAGATTTTTAAATAATGATTATCAATAATCCTACAGCGCTTTTGTTTGACTTTGACGGGGTACTTGTCGAAAGCTATACTCTACATCGAGATACCTGGCATAGAGCCTACAAAAACATACTTGGCATTGAAATGCCTGATTACCCTCGTGAAGTTACCTCTGGCCTCTCGCCTAAAAAAATTGCGCAGTTTCTTGCAGATGAAGTAAGACAATCTGAAAAAGCTGAATCGCTCTTACAAGAGAAGTATCGGTTGGTACTTGAAGAAGATGTCTATCCTCCATTATTTGATGGGGTTGAACCGTTATTTGACACCATCAATGATCTCCATATTCCTTTTGCCGTAGTGAGTAATGCAAAAAGAAGTTATGTGCAGATGGTATGTGAACACTACAACCTTCCGGTAACTATGCTCTTTGGGTTAGAGGACTTTTCAAAACCAAAGCCCGATAAAGAGCCTTACGAAAAGGCGGCAATTCACCTGGGCTTAGCGCCTGATGAATTCTCAGGCATCTATGTATTTGAAGATAGTATGCCGGGTATCATTTCAGCGCAATCTGCAGGTATGATACCAGTTGGCGTGCTGTCGAAGCATACAGAATCAGAGATGCAGGACGCTGGTGTTACTCAATCTATCAATGGGGTGATTGATATTTCCATTAGTCTCTCCTAAACCTATAATTCTAGATCTATGATTTAGGAAGGTCGGTTATGGCGTATTGTATGCGTTCCAATGCTTCAGAGAGGAGTGACTGTGGACATGCTATATTCATACGCATAAATCCAGTTCCTTCTTTGCCAAATTGTGCCCCATTTGATAGTCCGACTCGCGCATTTTTGATGAAAAAATCATTCAGCTCTTTTTGACTCATAAAAAGATCACGGCAGTCGAGCCACATTAGGTAAGTCGCTTCAGGTTTGATAAGTTTTATTTGTGGAATGTGCTCTTTTAAAAACCAGTCAAGGAAGTTGATATTTTCTTCGAGATAGTTAAGAAGCTCCCCAAGCCATGGGGCACCGTGAGTATAGGCTGACTCTAAGGCGATATCACCAAAGGTATTCCCAAGGTGAATGTGAATGCCGTGAAGGGCATCAAAATATTTTTTCCGGATCTCTTCATTTTCACTGATGACATAAGCAGTGGCAGTGCCAGCGAGGTTAAATGTCTTGGAGTGTGAATTAAGTGTAAGGGTGATGTTTGAAATATCATCGGAGAGTGAGGCGATAGGGATGTGTCTATGGTCACCATGAACCAAATCAGCATGTACCTCATCACTCAAAATTAAAACGTTGTATTTAAGGCAGAGGTCTGCCATTTGAGTCAGTTCTTCTTTAGTAAAAACTCTGCTCACAGGGTTGTGCGGATTGCAGAGGATAAAAACCTTAACCCCTTTTCTGAGTTGCTCTTCAAAGTGATCAAAATCAATCTCATATTTTCCATCTCGAAGATGAAGAGGGTTGGTTAAGAGTTCTCTGCTGTGATCTGTCACACAATCATAAAAGGGGTAATAGACCGGTGTTTGTATTAATACGTTGTCACCAGGGTGAGTAAATGCAAGAATCGAAAGGTTGAGCGCAGCGACTGAGCCCGGAGAAAACGAGAGCCAATCAGTCTCAATATCCCAACCGTGCTGTTGTTTCATCCACAGTTGAATTGATTCATAATAGTGGGCTGGCTTAAAGTTATATCCAATAATACCATGATCAATGCGTTCTTTAAATGCATCAAGGACTGGTTGCGGCGCTTTAAAATCCATGTCGGCGACCCACATAGGGATAACATCTGTTGTGCCAAATACCTTGTCACAAAACTCTAGTTTAAAAGCATTATAGCCGGTGCGATCAATAATTTCATTGAAAGGGG
>JAOPTX010000007.1:0-264439 GCA_051532055.1 Fibrobacterales bacterium
CTCTCCCTCGTTCACCAATAAGTGCAATCACATTAACTTGTGCCAAACAGTTCCGCGCAATCATTCCCATGGTAACACTTTTACCAACTCCTGAACCAGCAAAGATACCCATGCGTTGCCCACACCCAACAGTTAAAAAACCATCGATTGCTTTAAGACCTGTATGCATTGGCGTTTTAATACGAGTGCGTTTCAGTGCATTTGGAGGCTCTGCATAGATACTTCTCCGTTCTTCAATTTCAACAGGCCCTTTATCATCCATTGGATTACCAAGACCATCAATAATACGCCCTAACATTGAGCGCGCTAAATCAACTGCCAATGTCTGACCCGTCGTCTGTACAATCATACCCGGGCGAATGCCTTGCATTTGTCCAAGAGGCATCAATAACGTACGACTCTCTTTAAACCCTACAACTTCGGCACGACAGGCAACGCGTTCACCATCCATTATTTCACAGAGTTCACCAATTGCCGCCGATGGGCCCGTACTTTCAATAACGAGCCCTATAATTTCTGAAATAGTTCCCGACTGCCGATATTCTGGCACCTTTTGAATTGCATGTATAAAGGGATCACTCCACATACTACTCTACCTCACCCTCGGTATCAGTGAGGGGGGGCTCATCTATAGGGAGTTCGTTCTCAAGTTTATTTTCGTCATCAACGGGCATACTATCATCAGGCCCATGTCCTGGCGTAGTCGACTCATCAGATAGGGTATCTGCTAACTCAGAAGCATCATCAACCTCTAGTTGTTCATATGCATGCTGCATCGCAGAATCAACTTTACCTGCATGTTCTTCTTTTGACGTTTCATCCTCTATCGATTCCAAAGTCTGTTCTACATTCCTATCATGGAGTGCTTTTGCTTCGTCAGACATTTTTGTATCCGCTAAGCCAAAATGCTGTAACGATACGTTAAGCGTATCCTCAATACCCTCTATCACCATATTTACTGAAACATCTACCGTTCCAGATTCAGTTTCAAGAAGACACCCGCCTCGCGTAATTCGTACATCTTCAAAAACCTGAATGTCTTTCAGTTTACTTTGGACCGGTTTCCAAAACTGCACATCATCTTCAACAGCATCAAAATCTTCTGGGTTAACCTTTACCACAAGGCTTGTTTCATTGCCCAGCGCCTGAATCCCTTTTTTCACAGAGCGTGTAATGACATCAACAGAAGTTTGAGAAAGATGTTGTACAAATTTTAATGCAATTGCACTCGCAATTTTTACTGCCCCCTGCTCTGCCTCCGCAAAGAAGAAGTTTTTCTCTTGTGATAATACTGCAAACACATTGGCAAGATTACCTTTGAGAGTATTCAGTTGTGAATGATACTCTCCCGAAGATTCTCGTTTGCCCTCTTCATATCCAAGAGCTTTCCCTTCAGCAACACCACGCTCATGGGCTTGTTTTGCCTTTAGTTCACCTTCTTGACGCACTGAGTCTATTTCTTTTTTTAGAGTATCAATAGTTTTTATAAGAGCAATAATTTCTTTAGGAGAGCTTTCCCGCACTTCTGCAGGAGGCTCTTTGACTTTATTGCCAACTTTACCCGTTGTCATGGTAGGATATTTCATTCCTCCAACAGAAAAATGACCTGCATCCTTTGCCTGGGCAGCCTTAAGAATACTCTTAACCGAAACTTTTCCTGACTCATCCATGATCTACCTTTATACCACAATCTCTTCAGCACCACCACGGCCACTGATGATAATCTCTCCATCTTCTTCGAGGCGACGAATCACGTCTACTATTTTTTGTTGTGCCTCTTCTACATCCTTAAGCCGTACCGGCCCCATGTATTCCATATCTTCACGAACACCTTCTGCAGCCCGACTCGACATGTTGTTAAAAAACTTCGTTTGTACTTGTTCAGATGCTCCTTTAAGGGCAAGTGATAGTTCTTTAGTATCAACCTCTTTCATTGTACGCTGCATGCCTTTATCATCAATCAATGTGATATCTTCAAATACAAACATGAGGTTTTTAATTTCTGTAGCGAGCTCCGGGTTGTCTCTTTCGAGATTGCCCAAAATATTTTTCTCTGCACCACGATCAACCAAATTAAGCATTTCAGCAACGGATTGAACACCACCAACCTCTGCAGTTTCACCTCGGAACATTGATTTCATTTGAACCGCGAGTACCTGTTCTACCTGAGTTAAAACATCAGGAGAAATAGATTCCATTGTCGCAATACGAGTTGCCACTTCTACCTGCATCTCTTGAGGAAGTACATTAATAATACCGGCTGCTTTATCGGCACTCATACGAGAAAGGAGGAGTGCGACAGTCTGCGGGTGCTCTTTTTGAATAAATGTTGTTAATTGATTAGGGTCAACATTGTCAAGCATGTTAAACCCAGTTGTTCTTATGGAGTTGTGTACTTTTTCAAGAATCTCTTTTGCCTTACGTGAACCAAGTGCCCCTTCCAAAATCTCTTCAGCATAGCTCAGGCCGCCCTGCGCAATAAATTGCTGTGCCATCGCCATATTGTGAAATTCCTCAAGGACCGCCTCACGCATTTCAGGGGTAACCCCCTCAAGTCGTGCAATTTGGGTAGTCAACTGTTCTACTTCAAGATCATTCAGATGCTTAAAAATTTCAGATGAGGTCTCCGCTCCAAGTGCGACAAGTACAATAGCAGCTTTTTTAGGTCCAGGAATATCAAATTTTGGTTTCTCTTTTGGAGCTCCGCCTCCTTCATTCCCTGCTGCATTTTTATAAAAATCCTTAGCCATTACTTCCCCACCCTTTGCCTATTCTGCCTGTCTTTAAAAAATAACCTAATTTAAAATTGCCCAACCTAATTTTACTCATTATCGGCAGTTTCACCACTCTCCAACCACGTACGGATCAATTCAGCAACATTACTTGGATTATTCTGAGTCATCTCTTCCATTCTATCAAGCATTTCATTTTGACGACGTACAGCCTCTGGCACTTCATCTTCTTCAACTTCAAGATCAATACCCGCATATTTGGGAAGTGGTGGATTCATTGCTGTTGCAACATTACGGATCACCGTTCTCAGGAATACAAATCCCATTAATACCACTGCGAGTATCACGAGTCTTAAACCCCACTTCTCTATTTTATCAGCCAAGGCAACTTCTTTCATTGCAGAAAGCTCATTTTCGAGATAACTATTGTCAAATTGAACATTTGCCACAAAAATTTCATCGTGTCCAGTCTCATCAAAGCCGACTGCATTTTTAACCAACCGGGTCAACACATCTATCTCTTCTTCTTTACGTGGTACATATATTCTTTTACCATCGTCATAGCTATAGGTCCCATCAACAGCAACTGATACCGTAATTCTTTTACGGCTCCCTGGAGCGTTAACAATATGGGCTACTGTACGGTCAATTTCATAGTTTGTTATTGCGCCTTCTTTTACTTCATCACCTATTGCAGGGCTATTTCGACGCGTCCCATCATCACGCTGTTCTGAACGAACCACTTTTTTCTTAGGATCAAATGACTCTACTTTTTTACTAATCTGATCAAAATCAAGAGTAGTACTCACCTTTACTCGAGCGCGATTTTTACCTAGCACTCCTTCGAGGATCGATACTACTTTAGTTTCAAGGTTGCGTTCTACACTCTTTTTTAGCTCCATATTATGATCAGTCTGTTCTGCAATTTCATTATCTGCAAAACCACGAGTGAGCATATTACCATGCTGATCTAAAACCGTTACTTTACGTGCCTTTAAATTGTCGATCGCACTTGAGACCAAGTGAGTTATACCCCGAACCTGCTTTTTAGTAATCTCTTCACCAGGATGAATTTTAATAATGACTGACGCTTCAGCCTCTTCCATTTTTTCCGTGAAAATAGTTCTCTTTGGGACTGCAATATGAACACGCGCTTGGTCAATTGCTTTGATTGTTTCAATACTTCTGGTCAACTCTGCCTCGACCGCGCGTTTATAATTAAGGTTTTGTACAAAGTCGGTCACACCTAACTGCATTTTATCAAAAATTTCATACCCTTTACCTGACTGCTGTGGAAGTCCGGCTCGGGCTAGTTCCATTCGTACATCATGTACCACTTTTTTAGGCACAAGAATAGTTCTACCATCATTCTCGAGTTTAAATGGGTGATCACTCTCTTTTAGATGATCAACAATTGCCGCCGCTTCTTGTAAATCAACATTTGCAAAGAGCGTTACGTACCCATCATCTTGACCATTTATAGAGTTGATCGCAATAGCCAACACTAATCCAACAAAAGTTATCAGAAAAACAGAGGCTAAAATTGTCTTTTGTAGCGTATTAAAGCGTACCCAGATATTTCTGAGTTGTATAAGCATCTGTTTAAAAAAATCTGACATGTTACTCTCCTGCCTTGCGGCCATACAATTCCGTACAGAACAACATAAAGCGAGTATCGTGCCAGTTTTTTACTTGAGTTTACATAGTGAAAAGGGCTATTTTGAGCTAAATTCGAAGGTAAAAGTTAAAGCAATTGTTGAGAAACAGGCAGGAGCACCTATTTTTGCCTCATTCAAGGAAGAATTTTCCCCTCGATCTACAGCCTTCTTACTATAGATCGGGAGAATTCAAAAATACTTGAGTGTTTTTAATAGAAATCCATTTTGTAGGTGATTACTTTCGACGAGTAACCCAAGATTCTTTGATCTGATTAAGACTCACTATATCGCTTTCAATTGACTTCATATATGCAGCAGTATATATGCCTTTATTTTCAACAACTGTACGAGTCAATATGAGTTCTTTTCGCTTTTTCTTTTTCGTACAGGTCACCACAAACATATCATTCTCAACTTCTTTACAGGCAAATTTATAGGTAACTTTTTTCTTACCTGTTACTATTGATACCTTTTCTGTTACTTTTGAACGAACAGTAGTTACCCAGTCGATTGTACGTTCTGCATCATATCCCTCATAGTAGCCCATAAAATACCCCCCAATATTCTTCATCTCTTTTCTCTTTTTCTTAATCAAGGGAGTCTTATTATTGAACTGAACGACACTTACAAATTTACTTTCACGAACATCACTATTATTAAAAAACACCTTCCTTACAGCATTTGCTTTATCCATCGTCGTTAAATAATCCTGAACAAATTCCACTCTATCTTTCTCATCAAGGTACGGAATATTTGACCGCAAATACATTGAAGTGATACCATCCCAGGTGATAGTTATGGTATCACTCTTATCATCATAGGGATGCGCTTCAATTTCATGAGCAATGCTACTCTCTTTAAAGTCTGATAATGGCAGTTTTTTTACACGCCCATCAACCAATGCCACCCCAGAAAGTCCATCATAGTCTACCGGAAGAAACCCCGCTAGACTCCCTTTCCAGTAAGGCCAAATAGGATAATCTTCTTCGCTATGCACTACAATAAGTGGTATCTGACAAGCCATAGGATTTATAAATCCTGGATCAAAACCAAGCTCACTATGTGCCCGGGTAAGATACACTGAATAATCAATTTCAGCAAGTTTAAGCATCTCAGCTGTAAAAGCAGCGATACCCCATGCATTAGCTTCACCACTCCTTAACACCTCATCAGGATCAATTTTCTTTAGATTCATTGATTTCAATGTGATATTATTTTGAACGTAATTAAGAATTGCATCGACTGTCTCATCGCTCGACTTATCCTTTGAAAGGTCTTTTACTACTCTACTAATCTTACTATTGGAGCTAAAATAAGTTCGTCCATAAAAATATTGTTCATACTCTTTTGTTATATCACCCCAACTTTCTAGTCCAACAGAATAGTAACCACTAATTTTACTCACCGTAAACACTATGCGGGGAGCAATGACATCAAGCGGCTTTGTATTGCTCAAATTACTTATGGGCATAAGATTATTTTTACGATACACCCGATGAGTAAACCCCTCTGAATTCGACACTTTTGGAGCACCAATATTACCATATCCTTTTAACTTAAATTTACTCGATGAGTGGTGTGAAAAATTAAATGACGCTTCTTTAACGGGAATCTTAAATGCCATAAGGAGTTCACCAACCCATACCTGCACCGAATGTGTGTGTTCAATATATACCTCAATAATCACCCCCGGAGTCACATTTTTCAGGACAACTTTACCCTTTCTCTTATAACTTTTTTTAAGTGCTGCAATATCTTGGGGTATCAGCTGATTATCTTTACCCACCACTTTAATATTGAATTTAGTGAGACCTTTTTTATTGTTATTAAAATATAGGGTCCCATATTGAGTTCCTTTCTGAGAGGTTATGACCAACCTCTGACGGTGTACAAACCGATAGCTGTACCTATCCGACAGAGGTATTTTTTTACCATACTCAACATATTTTTCATCGTATTCAAGGTAGGCCCCATACTTTTTCCATTCCGTGGGATCGCTGGGGGTTCCTGACGAAGGTTGAAACTTAAGCGGGGAGTGCATGGTGCAATTGCTCAATAACAATCCTAATATTCCAAATAGTATTAGATTTTTCATTTCCAAATAATTCCTTCAATAAATTTTTGTTGATCCTTATAAAAACGAATTTTCTCTTTACGCTCATGGGGATAAAATAATCTTTTCTCTAATGCAAATTTTCGAGAGACTGTTCGTTTTTTTCGCCGCCACTTACCACTACAAAAATCTGTAGTTACTTTACCCGCCTCAAGATCACGATATCCTCGCGGAAGTTTCCAGCTATCTTTTTGAATAAGGTTATGCACCATGCGCGGCCCCTCTAAATAGCGAGTCGTATAAGAAAATTCTTTGTTATAAAGATAGGGGGTATTTAATTGAAACCCTCCCGCATCCATCTCTATATAATTTTTATGAAAGTCAGCATCATATGCAAAGGTCACTTTGTCTGAAGTTAAATCTTTAATGATAATCTCATCACTTACAATTTTAAACGCCTCTGCTAAAAAATCTTTAAGCGCAAGATTGTCCATCTCCTGACCAATTGCATTATAGCGCATATAAAAATAAAAAGCCGGTGTACCTTCTAGATCTATCGTCCCTTTCATACGCCATCGTTTATTTTTTTTATCTTGATAGATACTATTTTTAGTTTCCACTACATTAAGATCAGGGTTCCCCACAATAGAGTCGGGCACCGCACCACTCGTAGTGAGAGCGACCACTTTTCTACCAATCAACGGGTAATAACTATTTGACCACTCAGCCTTTTGAATTGTAGGGTCAATATATAGATATCCATCATCAGTCTTAACTCGCGCTATCATATGATTGAAATAACCAAGCCCCGGGTAGGCATCCACCTGCTGTAATCCTCCATTATTTACGAGTACCAATTCAACATCAACACCTACTTCTCTCAGTATCGCTTTATACATCGAAGCGAGTTCTTTACAATCTGCAAGACCTGTTTTAACAATTTTTTTAACATCTCGAGGAATATAAGCATGATAGGCACGTTCATCAGCATGATAGCGAAATGTCCTCTTCAACAGATTAAAGCCCTCTTTTAATTTATCAGTTTTATTTCTTCCTTTTATTTGACTTGCGAAGTGCCTTATGTTTGCATCACCTGTAAGATTTTGTTCTATCTGCTTATAATAATAGTTCCCAATTTCTGCCCAACTCATTGAACGTGTCCCCACAGGAGGTAACGACATATAAAACGCACAATACCAGAGTTCCTTTAAGTATGACGAGTCAGATCTATCTATTTTATGTAATTCCCTAGATTCAAGAGTAACTCTTTGAGTTGTCCCAGCCTTTTTCTCTGTAAAGGTCACTTTAAGCTTCTCACTATTCTCAACCCCATACTTTATCTTCATAGATGTAGGATATTCAAGGACCACTTTTTTATGAAGTACCGGAACCATGCTTCTCATGAATACTCGAGCTCGATGTTCTGGTTTAAAAATACTTCGCTTAATCACTCTTTTTATGATCATTCCATCGGTATATCGTGAAAATGTGACCGCAGTCCCCCAACCATTCGACTCATCTATTCCTTCATTTTTCAACCTAAAACGATACATACCCTTTTTTCTCTTTGTAGCCCCATCAGCAAAAAATGCTGTAGCTGTTAATTGAGCAGGATTCTCAATAGATTCAAAATCATACGCTACTAAACTTTTCAACTCATCATTTTTTGCTGATTGAACATAATACCAAGTCGTATGAATAACTTCCAAGGAGTTAAACTCGGCATTCTGCTTGAGGGTATAGTGTTCTTCATCAGAAAGTACCACATACGGTTCATCTTTCCATTTATCAGGAATATCTATTTGGCTGGCAGTATACTCATCGGGTAACACCGATTTTGGAGCAACACAGCCTGCGAGCCCCCAAACGAAAAGGAAACATAGAAATAGGGAATATTTGAAATACATAACGCTCTCTAAAAATAAAGTGAGCTATAAATATAAAAAAACCGAAAGAGAAGACTCTTTCGGTTTAAAAATTGTAAGTGAGATGCATTGATTAGCCACGCATTTTTATCAATTCTTGATAGGCTTCCATTGTTTTGTTCCGTATCTCGAGCATCATATTAAATGCAACCTTAGCTTCACCAACAGCAAGCATTACCTGGTGTACATCTTTGATTTCACCTGCCACCATT
Organism: Fibrobacterales bacterium; assembly: GCA_051532055.1. GTDB lineage: Bacteria > Fibrobacterota > Fibrobacteria > Fibrobacterales > JAOPTW01 > JAOPTW01. Next base: position 8,581 of record JAOPTX010000007.1, read on the forward strand.
TTCTGAATAGACTCATCAGCTGTATGCTGCATTTTGTTCACATCTTTAATGAAGCCGGTAAGCATATCATCGAACCCAGGAGTGCCTTTGGCATCCTTCTTGATACTTTTTACTTCAAACCCTTCCTGGGCTTTCTTTAGGGGGTCCATCCCTTTCATAGGGTCCATCATTCTTAACCTCCTACGCCATCATATCAACGTAATTGCCCAAATTCCTTTTCGTAGGGCGGTTTGGCTCTGTGTCTAAATCTACATTATTCGCCTGTATACTGCTAGAAATATAATTATTTGCAATTGCACCAACAGACTTTATCATTGTAGTTACCGAGGGAGCTTCCAGCTTCTCGATATTATTTTTTCGGATTGTTTCGAGGTCAACTTGAGGCATTTTCTTATCAAGATTTTGCTCTTTTCGTTTTGCTTCAAGAATCGTCCGCCAATCGCCGCCCGATTGTGCATTTGTTTCACGCGGCGCCATATTATTTCGCATCTGTGCTTGCTGGCGTATCGCTTCAAAATTGTTAAATCCGACTGTGTTCATCCGTAAACCTCAAATCTTTATAGTTTCAACGCTTCCATGAGCATTGCTTTTGTTGAACTAAATGCGGTAACATTCGCTTCGTATGCGCGAGTTGCTGAAATCATATCAGTCATTTCTTGTACAACATTTATATTAGGCATTGCTACATAACCCTCTTTATTAGCATCAGGGTGCTTAGGGTCATATACCAATCGAGGCGCATTATCATCTTGATGAATCTCAGCAACCTTAACTCCACTCCCAATATATTCTCGATCAATTATAAATTCAGAATCAGGGATATCCATATGATTCTGATGGGTGAACTTTCCCTGTAATTTTGGTGGTCCAAATACAAACTTTTTATTGTATTCTTCTGGATCGGCCTCAAAAATGACCGTTTGTTTCTTATAGGGGCCACCCTCATCAGTTCTCGTTGTCTCTGCATTGGCAAGGTTTGATGCAATAACATTTTGGCGCACTCTTTGTGCTCTCAGCCCTGTGGCTGAAATATTGAGTCCTGTAAACATTCCTACTAATGGCATAGCATTACCTCCCTATTACCCTCTGAGTTTAATAGCAGCATTCACATCCGCCATTCTCTCAGAAATAAATTTTGCGCCATAACTAAACAGAATTTGATTCTCTGCAAGCTTTGACATTTCAATATCGACATCAACATTATTGATTTCCCCAGGAAGCGTTGGATCTTCCGCACGATAGGCCTGTGGATTTATTTTATTGAGATCTGGGCGCCCTAAATAAAAGTGATTTCTACTCGTTCTATCACCCTGTATATTCTTTTCATTAAGAGCCTCACGTAATTGCTCTTCAAAACGCACTTCTATACGGTTATACCCTGGCGTGCTCACGTTAGCTAAGTTATTTGCGAGGGCTTTTGATCTAAGAGCACTCGCATCAAGACTTTTTGATGCTACAGTGATCGATGTTCTATCGTAGATTCCCAATTTGGCCAGCATATTACATTCATTGTATAACTATCTACATTCATATAAAGCGATTTACATGCCAATCACAAATTCATTAAAAACAGTGTTTATTGTTGAAAACGGAGATATTTGAAGGAAATATGTGCCGAGCGCGGTAAAACAGTGGTAATTATTGCCCTAGAACGAACCTTCTCTCTATCTATCGGAAGATTTTTTACAAAGCTTTATGGCACAATGCATATTTTTATTATATACTATGATTATATAATCTACGAAGCTCCCTTACCCCTCCTCCAATTCATATTATTCATCAATAAAAACACACATTATTACTGACAAATAACTATCATCTAGCTACATTCATGCTCGATTCAATCAATCAAATCAAACCGTAATCACGGTAATATTCATTTTGAACTATTCAAAATTATCAAACTGACACAAGGAGACACATTTGTCTGAAGAAGTTAAAGACACTACTGTTGTAGCTGAAGAAGTAAAAGCTCCAACTCCTCGCCGTACCAGAAAACCAAAGCCAACTCCAGAAGAAAAGGCTGCAGCAGCACCAGGATCAACTCCAGCACCGGAGCAGAGTGAAGCACCCGCGGCAAAACCTGTAGCAGAGAAAAAAGCTACCACACCAGCAAAAGAATCTTCAAGTGCAGAACAAACTGAGGCCACTGACAAACCTCAAAATGAACAATCTGATAAGCCACAAAATGATAAGCCACAAAAAAACCGCAATCAGAACAACAACAACAACAACAACAACAAGAATAAAAAGAACAGCCATAAGAACAAAAACAAAAAAGGACGCAAGCAATACCAAGAAGAGGAACTTCCTGATATTCCACCACCACCTCAAGCAATTATTGATGAAGCGCTAAAAAAGTGGAATGATCTTCGCAAACGTCCTATTCAAGATCTTCACGAAATGGCCAGTGCTTTAGTAATCGCAGACACAAAGAACCTTCGTAAACAGGCAATCATCTATAAAATCCTTGAAGCCACATCAGGTGAAGGTGAAGATGCACTCCCTATTTATGCTGAAGGTGTGCTACAATCACTGAATGAAGGGTACGGATTTCTTAGATACACTGACCACAGTTACCTCCCAGGAACCGACGATATCTACATTGCTCCCGGTCAAATTAAACGCTATGGCCTCAAAACTGGTGATACCGTAGTGGGTCAAGTACGCCCTCCTCGTGAGAATGAAAAATACATTGCACTAATTCGCATTTACACTATTAATGGTGATGATCCTATAGTCGCAAAGAATAAGATCTCATTTCATGCTCTTACACCACTCCATCCAGAAGAACGCCTCAATCTTGAGCATAATACATCTGAGATCAGTACTCGTATTATGAACCTTTTTACCCCTATTGGCAAAGGTCAGCGTGGTGTCATTCTTGCACCGCCACGTACTGGTAAAACAGTACTTCTCAAATCTATTGCAAATGCCATTTCTGCCAATCATCCTGATGTACGCCTTTTGGTCCTCCTTATTGATGAACGTCCAGAAGAAGTAACCGACATGCAACGTAGTGTCAATGGCGAAGTACTCAGTTCTACTTTTGATGAGCCACCAGAGCGTCATGTTGCTGTTGCAGATATGGTTCTTGAAAAAGCAAAACGCCTTACTGAACATGGTCACGATGTCGTAATTCTTCTTGACTCAATTACTCGTCTTGCACGTGCCAACAATATGGCGATTCCTCATTCAGGTAAAATCCTGTCTGGTGGTGTTGACGCAATGGCTCTACAAAGACCAAAGAAATTTTTTGGTGCGGCCCGTAATATTGAAAACGGTGGGTCACTCACTATTCTTGGAACCGCTCTAATTGAAACGGGCTCAAAAATGGATGAAGTTATCTTTGAAGAGTTTAAAGGTACTGGTAATATGGAACTTGTTCTTGATAGAAGAATTTCTGAAAAACGTATCTGGCCTGCTATTGATATTTTCAAATCAGGTACTCGTAAAGAGGAACTTCTTATGGATGAAGAAGAGCTCCGCAAAGTATGGATCCTTCGTAAATATCTGCAAGATCTCAGTCCTACAGAGATTATGGAATTCATGAAAGAGAAAATCAAAAAAACTAAGACCAATGCAGAGTTCCTCCTCTCCATGAACAAATAAGGGTACAACTATGGACACTATTCTCTTTATCGGCGCCGGCAATATGGGTGGCGCCATTCTTAAAGGACTGGTATCAGCGAACGCTGAAGCCAAAGAGACTCTCGCCATTTATGAGGTTAATGATTCAACCGCTGAGGCTCTTGTAGCTGCAACCGGCGTGCGTCGCTTTACATCGCTTGCTGATGCAGGTGAGTGGGCCTCTATAATAGTTGTTGGTGTTAAACCTCAAATATTTAGCTCAGTATCAAAAGAATTGAAACAATTTTCGGATTCAAAACTCTTTATTTCAATCATGGCAGGGGTTACTGTCAAACGAATGAGTGAAGAGATTGGCTTTGCCAATGATTTTGTGCGTACCATGCCCAATATCCCTCTCACTGTTGGTAAAGGTGCAATTGCACTTGCTACTGATAACTTAGCTGAAGAGACCATCAAAAAAGTTGAAAAACTTTTCTCTTCAGTTGGTGATGTTGCTCGTGTCACCGAAACACAAATTGATGCGGTAACTGGCCTTTCGGGATCAGGACCTGCTTATGTATTTCAGTTTATAGATGCTTACATTAACGCAGGCGTAAAAGTCGGCTTAACTCGTGATGCATCAAAAAAGCTCGTCATAGCAACACTAGAAGGCTCAATTGAATTCTTAAAGCAAAATGACATTTCTGCCGCCGATGCGACTGGATTGGTCACTTCTCCTGGAGGAACCACCATTTATGGGGTACACTCTTTAGAAAAGGATGGATTTAGAACAGCAATTATGAATGCCGTTGAAGCAGCTACCGAACGCTCAAAAGAACTCGGTGCATAATTTTTCTTACACCTAAATCAGCTCATTGGTTTAGGTGTAATTATCTTCTCTTACGATTGTTCTACATACCTTCGTACAAGATCAGGAATAGCGTCAAGACTTATATTCTGGGGCTTATCTAATAATCCAATTGCCGCAGCCGCCTCACCTATAAGCTTCTCTTTACTCTCGCCCGATTCTCGCCTTTCTTTCAATGATCTGGACAAAAAACGTTTACTCAGTTTTTGTCCATCATGTGAAGTGACCAGTGGATGATGCATAAAGTAGGCAGGATTTTCTCTCCCCAATTCTTTAGCAAGGAGGATCTGACGACTAGTGGCATGGAGGATATCTTCTCCACGAACAATAAGATTGACACCCTGTATCATATCATCAATGGCCACAGTAAAATTGTAAGTCCATTGATTGTGACGATCAAAAATTGCAAAATCCCCACACTGATGCTTAGGGTTTTGAACCTGAATTCCCTTGAGGACGTCCCTAAAGGCAACATCACATTCTTCAATGACAGCACGATAGAGTGGTGGATCTATCAGAGTTTCATTTCTACAGAACCCATCATAGCATAATTCACCATTCACACGACCTGAACGCTCTTCAATCATTTTACGAGAGCACTCACATCCATAAACGAGTTGTTCTCGACACAGTATTCTAAAATAGTTTTTGAAGATATCATTGCGACTGCTTTGGATGGGGTCAAAGAGTTCTCCATTCACACGATTATCCCACTCAAGACCAAAAAAATGAAGGTCATCAAATATGGCGTCAATATATTCCATACGGCAACGCTGGGTATCATGATCTTCTATACGCAAGATTACCTGACTATTATACACTTTAGAAACACCCCATACATACAAAGCATGAGCTAAGTGCCCCAAATGCAAATAACCTGTAGGGCTCGGTGCAAAGCGAGTTATAAACCGTGTGGATGATTGTAGTGCATCAGCTAATGCAGCCATTAGAACTGATCGGTTGAGAGCATAACCAGCGTGCACGCCTTGATGCACTCGATTTTCTCACGTGTGAGTTCCTCAATCAAATCATAATTTTCACTACCGGGATTAAAAATAACACGATCGGGGTTTCGCTCAATAATCTGTTGTGCATATCCACCACTGTGACGGGGGCTTACGTACATTGTGATCGCGTGTATCGTTTTGGGAATAGAGGTGAGGTCGGGGTAGCACTGTATTCCATCAATCTCTGCCTGAGCTGGATTTACAGGAAATACAGCATGACCATGCTCTTGAAGCATTTTCAGGGCCTTATAACTATACCTATCGGCTTTAACTGAGGCCCCAAGAATAGCAACATTCACCTTAGAGACCTTTTACAGCATCTTCGTATTGCTTGTCTTCACTCATGATATGATCACGAAGCCATTTAGCCAAAAAGCAGAGAAGATCAAGAGCTGAAACAGGACGACCATGTTCAATATCACGTTTGAGCATAGCAATTTTTTCAATAAAATATTCATGTTTTTGCACATGTACTTCAATACGCGAATAATGCGCTTTAGACATAAGTGCTTCTTCAGATTTAAAGTGAACCAATACATATTTTTCTAAATCTTTTATCACCGCATCAATACTTAATTCAACTTCTGTATGTCCAATCGCCCCATCAAGTGAGTTGAGAATTCTAAAGAGTTCTTTGTGTTGGTCATCCATTGAATTATTGCCTACACTCAAACTGCTATCCCAAATATATGTCGCCATAGTTTCCATCTTTTGTTATTACCTTATTTTTATTTCGCCCAATATCAGTAAGAGATATTCAACGTTCATAATCAAAATTTCTGTATACTGGAGTGTATCCAGCTTCGCAAATTACTTTTTCTGATTCAGCGGCGGAACGGGGAGCATATGACTCTAAAACATTCTCCTCAACAACATAGCTACTAATATCATTAGCGCCTGAATGGAGTGCGTCTTTGCCTACCTCTGTACCGCGAACCATGAGGCTCACTTCTATATTATTAATATTATCAAAAAAGAGCCTTGATAAGGCAACAATTTTCAAATACCGTTCATTATCAACATTTTTTACAATGAAATCTTTAGTCTGCTGTTGAAATGTCCAACTCGTAAAGGCCAAAAAGCCTCCTGTTTTATCCTGTTGGTTTCTGATAACATCAAAATGCTCAATTAATTCTTGAGGCTCTTCAACAGATCCAAATACAATATTTGCCGAACCATAGAGTCCTTTTTCATGGCACATTCCCATAACATCACACCACTGCTCTGCTGAGAGTTTTCTAGGAGAGAGTACCTCTCGCATATGTGGCGTTAAAATCTCAGCCCCTGCACCAGGTACCGATGTAAGGCCCGCAGCAAGTAATTCATCGAGGAGGCTGGGTATAGGAATATTATTTTTCTTTGAAAGATGAAAAATTTCAACAGCCGATAAACCGCGCACTCGCATGCCCAACTCTTCAGTCATCATTGAGAGCGCTTCAAGGTAATACGTGAGTGGAATACCACTATTAACTCCGCCTTGAAAAAATATTTGATCCATACCCAAAGCTTTTGTCTCGAGTACTTTTTCGCGAATCTCATCAAGAGTGAGAGTATACCCTTTACTTTGAATGAAGGAGCAATACGAACAACCTATTTTACAGATATTCGTGTAATTAATAACTCGAAAGCCCGTGTATGAAACCTCTTTAGAATCGTTTTTATGGAGGCGCATTGTATGAGCGGCATTTCTAATAAGCGTGTCATCACCATGGTTTAAAAGCCATAGTGCATCTTCTTTTGTGAGCATAGCACCATCAAGAAGTGGGGCTATAATGGTATTAGTTTCGGACTGTTGACTCATTAGGTGGCAGTGAAGCGGGTGATTATTTCACCAACTTCACCTATATTTTAAAGATATATACTATAAAATATAGTTCTACATATGACGAATAGGATTAACGCCAATCAAAAAGAGAACTTTTTCCAAAACTGTTTGAACACTTTGTACTACAAACAGTCGTTCACTCTCTTCAGGTGTCCCTATGACTTTGTTATGATGTATAAATCGATGTGATTTTTCGGCGAGAGAAAGGGCATATTGAGAAAGCACATAGGGCTCATCGACACTACAAGCCTGGGATATCTTTGCACCAAGGAGTGAAAGTTCATTCACCAGTTCTGCACTATACCCATCAGATATCTTCTTAAAATCAACATCTTCAATAGCCACTATTTTAGCGGCTTTTCTCATAATAGAACAGAGACGTACATGAGCGTTTTGCACATAAGGCCCCGTATCTCCCTCAAAACTCAATGCCTTATCCCAATCAAATTTTACATCATTGAGACGGCGGTTTTTGAGTGTATCAAATACCAAAGCAGAAATGCCAATCTGCATCGCTACGTTCTCTTTATCTTCGAGAGCATTATTTTTTTCTTCAATAACCGCTAATATCTTCTGCTGTGCGGCACTAAAAACATCTTTTAAAAGATTAGACTGCCCTGTACGCGTCTTACCTTTCTCCCATTTCCCACTCTCTTCATTAAGCTGAAGAATAAGTCCAAAAGGAACATGTATCATATCTTTGTGCCATTCATGTCCAAGTTTATTAAGAACAGTAAACACCTGACGGAAATGTAACGCCTGGCCATTGTCTACAACATAGAGACACTTTTTAAAGTCATACTCTTTTTTGCGATACAGTGATGCAGCGATATCACGTGTAGCATATAGTGTCGAACCATCACTCTTTTGAATAAGGCACGGCGGCATCTCTTCTTCATCGAGAAGTACCACTTTACGCTCTTGTGAATCTGCTAAAATATCTTTTTCATTGAGGACTTCAAGAACATGCTCAAGATGGGTATTAAAAAAGGCCTCACCAATATATGAGTCAAACTCTACATCCATAAGGATATAGAGCTTTTTAAGCTCTTTAAGTGTCGCCTCTTTAAAGCCAGCCCATAGGCGACCATAGAGTTCGTCACCTTGTTCAAGTTTTGTAAATGCAGCACGTGCTTCATCTTCAAGTTCTGGTTCTTCTAATGCAGCTTTTGAGAAAGAAACATAGAGTTTGTTAAGATCAACAATATCGAGGGTATCAAGTACATTTTGCTCGGTACTTAATCCTTCCTTGAGATACATAACGATAAGTTTACCAAATGAGGTACCCCAATCACCCAAGTGATTAATTCGTTCTACCGTATAGCCTGATGCCTTATAAATTCTCGACAAACTATTACCGATCATTGTTGATCTTAGATGGTGAAAGGCAAGCTCTTTCCCCATATTGGGTGATGAGAAGTCAATACAGACAGTTTCATCTTTTTCATCTACACTTCCATATTCAGAACCTGCCGCATCAATTGCCTTTAATACAGACCCAATATATCCAGCCTGATCGAGATAAAAATTGAGAAAACCATTTATTGGTTCAACTTTTTCAAATGCACTACTCAACTCCAACAGATCTGCAATTTCTTCTGCAATAACTTTTGGAGCCTTTTTTAAACTTTTCGCTAAAACAAAACAAGGAAGAGTATAATTACCCTTCCCTTTTTCTGTTGGAATTGTTATGAGCTTTTCGAGCTCAATTACATCAAGTGGTGTTACTGTATTGAGTGCATCAATCAGTTCCTGCTTAAACATATCCATAGGTATCATCTTCCTCTTCAATCTCTTCTTCATCATCAAAGGTATAGTTCTCTGGTTTAAGCTCTTCTTGTTTCGCATCTCCCCATAGCTTTTCAATATCCACAGTTGTGCGATGTTCTTCTTCGAAAAGATGAATAATAAGTTCTGCTACATCAATAACAGCCCAGCGGTTACCTGATTTATACTCAACGCCCAGTGGCTTAACACCAACTTTTTTTAGACTACGCTGCATGCTCGTAATGATTGCACGCATCTGTGCTTCACTCGTACAGGTCGCAACAAGATAATAATCAGCAACATCACTGAGGCCTTTCATATCCATAAGGGTAAGTGCGTCCGCCTTTTTGCTGTACAATTGTCCTGCAACAAAATCAACAAGTTCTCTTCCGGTTAGTTCTTTTTTATCTGTCATTGGTTTCCTTTACTGATCTACTCTTCATCTTTGATCAGTTCTTCAAAATCTTTTCCTACAAAAACAGTTGCATCAATTAACTTGGCACTGTTTTCCATTAATACAATATTCTCGGTTTTAAGAGCGATACCAATCGCCTCTTTACCAACCCAATACTTATTACGAATGGCAATTATGGTTTCTTTGTAATTCCAATAACTGGCGTTACCTGTTTCCACAACATCATAGCCATTTTCCATGAGATAGGCACGCATTTTATCTGCAGCACCAGCCATCCCACACGCATTCAGTACTTGAATTTCACCAGGCACTGGTACAATCACCTTTTTGGGCTTCTCTTTACATGCGAAAAGCATAAAAATAGATACGATGGTGAGTACTCTTATCATTGCCTGTTTCCGTAACACACTGGGGCAAATATAGTTAAATATGGGGTAAAATGAACTCACTTTAGTAGGTGGGAGAATATGTCCCTTAATTCACCTTATAGCTCAATTATTTGATTCTTCTCATCAACCTGAACTACCGTCGGAACATGAGTCACCGCTTCAGACGCATCAATTGAACAGTACGCAATAATAATTACTAAATCATCAGGCTGGGCAAGCCGAGCAGCCGCTCCATTGAGACAGATAACTCCTGATCCTCTTTCACCTTCAATTGTATAGGTTACAAAGCGCTCACCATTATTGATATTTACAATATGGACCTGCTCATGCTCGTGCATATTTGCCGCTTCTAACAGATCTTTATCAATAGTAACACTACCCACGTAATTGAGGTTGGCATCAGTGACCGTTGCACGGTGAATTTTTGATTTTAAAAAAGTAAGTTGCATGAGCACCTGTTATTACATATCCGTGGTAATATATATTTTTACCGCTTTACGTATCCCTCTCCCCCATGAATTAGACTATTTTGAGGGTAAGAGATACCGAGGGGGGGACTTGAACCCCCACGAAGTTGCCTCCGGCGGATTTTGAGTCCGCTGCGTCTACCAATTCCGCCACCTCGGCTAAATTTATTCCATAACAGGAATAATTGCCTACGCTTATAAAGCGTAGGGTCAAATATAAGAAAATATAATGAGTTTTAAACAGATGTTTAATCGAGGAGTACATCAGGAGAGTTAATTTGTAGTAATAACTCTAAATTTGGGCTCTTTTTCGGCTATATGTGATTGCGCATAGATTTGGGCACTCTCTTTGGATTGAAATTTACCAACCCAAACGAGATAAAGTATCCCAGATTCTCGTTTCGACTCCTGAACTAACACAGATCGACCAAGATCAGCATATGCATTCTTAAGACTCTCGGCATTCTGTTTAGAGGAAAAAGCCCCTACTTGAATCGAATAATCTCCAATATCACTCTGAATTACTCCCTGTTTTTCCTGAATAACCTGAGGTCGTGCCACTCTCACTGTTTTCTTTTTTTGTATTCCAGAATACAGTGCGCTCATGCCATTAGCCTTTTCAATTTTCTTCAAACAAAAATCACGCTTTTTTACATCACCCACCGATTTGTAAAGCTCATAACAGACAACATTACTCAATGATTTGGTCTCGAGAGTTGCATAGATCGCCGAAGAGGCATACAGTGCAACCGCTTCAGGAAACTTCCCAAGCTCCTTCAACATGTAGGTCTTAAAGAGAACCGCTCTGTAGTAGTATGGATCTTCTGGCTCCTGAAGAATGATAATTTTATCTATTTGACTCGATGCTTTATCTACTGCGCCCTTATTTGACTTTCTTGAAAAGAAATAAGACTGAGCACTTTTATAGAGAGCACTCATTGAAGAGTCAGAAGATGGGTGCTTCAAATAAAAACGCTCAAAACTTAGAGCCGCTTTACTGTACTGAGCACGCGCATACTCTCGTTCACCATCTCTGAAGTGACCCGCGAAAAGTGCACACACACTTATCAGTAGTACTATTAACGCTTTTGCCATCACCTTACTCCCGAAATCTTTCTCGAACAGCGGAGATACATTTCTCTGCAAGCCCATGATCATCCAATATACCAATAATTGTTTTAAGATGGACAAAATCAACCTCTGACACCTCAAGAAGCTGATTAAAGAGCGGCTCAACCAGCTCAGTTTCACCTTTTTTAGTATAAAAATTTATAAGGAGAAGAATAACGGCATAAGAATGTGTCCCTCTGTTCTCTGCCGCATGCTGTAGTATACTTTCAACCGCATCATATGAGTCCATAGAAAAGAGTTGACTTTCGAGCTCCTTAAATTCTTTTGACGCCTCAACAGGGCAATGCCAAAGGTATTGTTTCCATGAATCAATTACACCACGCTTATTACCTTCTCTATTATAAATTTCCAGTAAAAGTTTATATCCTGACGGACAATGCGGTTCACTTTTTAATATAGAACGCACTTGCTTTATGATCGATGGCGGATGAGTAATGTAATTATCTCTACAGAGTCCAATTTTAATACGAGCATCTCGGAATGAGTCCGATACTTTTGCAAGCTTAGCATAAGCTTTATAAGCAACCAATGCTTCATCCCAGTTCCCTTGATCTTCATAAATCCCTGAGAGCAGTATTTTATACCGGGGGTCTTTTGGGCATTCTTTCGCTTTTTTCTGTATCAGCTGTATCGCCTCATGAAGCTCACCAGCATCTCCCAGAGCTTCAATCAAAGTATCCTCTACCTTCTTAGATAACTCTTTAGGTATGGAGGGGCGCAATAAAAGATCATTAAGAATACGTATCGCTTTTTTATATTCATTGGTAGACACATAGAGCATTGCCAACCGATAATACGCATCAATAATATTAGTATCAATTTTAACACACTGAATAAACGAATCGATTGCCTGTTGTTCATTGCCCTCAATAATTTGATTGAGGCCAGTGACATAAAACTCATTCGCTGTCTTAGGTGCTTTACTATTATAAAGGATTTCAGTAAAGTTTTTCACAATTTACCCCTCTTCAGTTAAGATAGGATCACCATCCTCTTCGTCTTCCAAGACTTGGTTACGATACTGAGCCAGTTCATCCATAAGCTCTTTTATCTCTTTATCTTTAGTCTTGATAATTTTACGACGATTCAAGAGAGCCTTAAACGCAATAAGCATCCAACTAAAAATACCAAGAAGGTAACAGATAAACAGCCAGACACCAACAGCAAAAGAGAACTCCGTACCGAGGAGCTCAATCAACAATGGACGGGATAATCTATCTGAATTTGAAAAAAGAAATACAACAATAAAAGCAATAAGTACGACGGTTACAACCGAACGGACATTAATTGAAAAAATATTAACTTTTCTTCGTTCTTTACGCATTGAGAAACTCCTGATAGAGGTACCGGAAAAGGCACCATATGAGCTATACTATAACAATCTCAGGCTGAGTTGACAATGCTTCACCGCGTAAAGTCCAACCATTGATATCATTTATTTGAGCAGATATGATTTGACCCGGCTCAACACCAATACTTGATTCTTCTGAGAGAATCACTTTTTTAAAGCACTCAGTCTTCCCGATCATTTCATTAGGGTTTTTATGAGAAGCACCTTCAATGAGGATCTTCTTTTTTTCACCCAGAAGTAATTTTGTACGCTCCATTGTAATGCTGTTTTGAAGTTCAATCAATCGCTGCAATCGTTCTTGTTTTAATGCTTCGGATACCGTATCCTCCATAGTATAAGCCTTGGTCCCCTTCCGTGGAGAGTAAGCAAACATAAACGCACTATCAAATTCAATCTCTCGAACAAGGGAGAGGGTTTCTTGATAATCTACCTCAGTTTCTTCGACAAATCCAACAATAATGTCTGTTGTTATGGCAAAGAGAGGGTCAATTTTTCTTAATTTTTCTGTAATAAGGAGAAAATCTTCACGAGTATACTGACGCTTCATCTTTTTTAAAAGGGTGGAAGAACCCGACTGAAGAGGAAGATGAACATGATTACTTATTTGTGGAACATTGCCCATTAGCCAGATTAGTTCATCGGTAAAATGCTTCGGATGAGGTGATGTAAAACGTACGCGCTCAATCCCCTCTACCTGACTCACCTTGTACAGTAAATTTGCAAAGTTTGTCCCCTCATATTTGTATGAGTTTACCGTCTGACCGAGAAGTGAAACCTCTTTAATGCCACTATCAACAGCCATGGTTACTTCATCAAGAATATCACCTGCTGACCGGTTTTTTTCGTGCCCGCGCACATAGGGGACGATACAATATGAACAGTGTTTATTACACCCTCGCTGAATAGCTACGAAAGATGAAACAGGAGACTCCAAACGAGCATGCAGCCCTTCGTAGTTCTCACCTTCATCAAAATCAGTACTCACCACAGGGGCGCTCTTCTTCGGTCTTTTCGATTTTTTCGGCTTTTCGATCGGCTCTGCAACAATAGTTTCTGAGTCTTTTGCAATAATGGTTTCAAGCTCTTTATAGTTATCAGGGCCGAGAATGTAATCCACATGCCCAAGAGAAGTGGGAATATCCTCTTCTCGATTTTTAGCCATACAGCCCACAACAGCAATTTTAAGTTTTTTGTTGCTTTGCTTGAGTGGCTTAAGCTGCATTATACGCGCATAAGCCGTATCCTCAGCTTTTTCTCTAATTGAACAGGTATTAACAACAATATAATCTGCTTGATCTACCTCTTGAGCTTCCGAAAATCCACGTTTCTCAAGCATTCCTGCAATAACACTGGAATCATATACATTCATTTGACAGCCATAGGTGGCTATATGGTATTTAGCAGACATGGTAACCTGATTTGAGAGGTGAGGTCAAAGGTAGAAAATTCGTTCTTTGATCGACACAGGTAATTAAGAATTTACAAAGGTGTGACCAGCGCCCAAAAAACCTCTTTTACATCATTTCAATACCAAATTGGGGGGAATTATACTAAAACAACCTCAATTACAGACAAATCTATGCAAGTTTAATTGTAGGGATCAGGTCAGAAAGCTGCGCAAATGAATCAACAGTGTAGTCAGGATTTAAAGCTAAAAGGCGATCTTTTGCTGTTATTCCATCTAGAATGGCAATCGATGTCACCCCTATATCCTGAGTAACTGCTACATCCGGTATTCCATCACCTATCATGACAGTCTGATCCGCCGTCACCCCAAGTTCTTGCATGATATGGAGTAACCCTTCCGGATCTGGCTTTCGAGTAGCAAACGTGTCACCACCAACAACTATTTTAAAATAATCCATGAGCCCAAGATGTTTTAAAATATCAAGGCTCGGCTCATAAGTTTTATTAGTGAGAACTGCTTTAGGAATATGCTTATACTCTTCTAACAGCTCACGAACGCCATCATATGCATATGTCGTATCACAACAATGATTGACATAAAACTCATGAAATATAGCATAAGCCTCATCGACTCGGTCACTCGCATCACTTGGCATGCAGCGAGTCAGCAACATTTTCACTCCATCGCCAACAGCATAACGAACTTCATCCATTGTCTTTTGAGGCATATTGAGAGTTTTTAAGGTGTGATTTAATGCTAATTCCAAATCACCAAGGCTATCTATCAATGTTCCATCAAGATCAAATACAAAGAGAGCGATATTTTTTTTCATACAAATTATTACTTTTTAATCCACAGTACAGAGTGTACCCGCTGCAGCATGATTCTTAGACCAATTCAAAAGGTAAAAAAAAATGAGTGAAACCGCCCTGTTATCATTTCACGATATTACTATTAACAACTTTAACACCGTTGACACATTCCTTAATTCTATTGGGCAAGAAGGCGAGTACCCTTGTGCACTTCTTATTACACCATTCGTAGATGAGAACGCTGACCCCGACACCACAACCCACTTTGCTCGATGGATTGGGCATCGACACTCCATCGGTCATGAAATTTTTATTCATGGTTACACCCATACTGCAGATCCTCATTTAAAAAGAACCCTCTGGGGACGACTTAAAAACAAAATCAATAATCACGAAGCTGAATTTGCAGGTCTCGATTCTGACGACACCACCAGAGTGTTGATGCGATCACTTGCCGCCTACACTAAACTGCACAGGGGCCCAGTCTCAGGCTTTGTTCCACCAACATGGTTTGACTCAACAACTCTCAAACAGGAGTGCTTTAACTCCAGCCTTCCTATCTATGAATCCCGATTCGCACTGCACAGCCTTGAAGGGGCCACCATAAAAACATCACCAATAAGTTGGTTTAAACATCCCATTCTCTTTTTTCTTGGTGTACTCTATATTCACCTTCGGTTGCTACTACCTACTCATCGCCCATTAAGAATCGCCCTCCACCCTCAAGACATTGAAACAGATTGGAAGTTGAACTCAGTTCGATCTCTACTAAAATCAGTGGGCAAAAAGTGTGGCTTTAGCAACTATAGCTCTCTATTCAGTAGATAATAGCGGACTGATCAGAAAACAATTTACTACTTTTGACCTACAAACATAGAACAGGTGGAATTGTGATCAGTTTCTTAAAAGATGAAAATGAAAAAGAGGAAAAAACAGGACTCTCTGACCTCATTCTTTTTCTCGTAATTATCGCTCTTGGTGTAGGCGGATACTTCTATTTTAGCCATGCCGAAGAGGAAACTCTTGTAGACTATGCAGCTGCAGAGAAGCTCTTCGTAGAAAAAAAATACCCTGAAGCATTTGATGCGTACAGCTCCCTTATGGATGCCTCATGGAGTACCGACTCACTGGATAACGTCATATATCGCAATGGACAAATCCTCGATCTAATAGCCTACCCACCAGAAAATGTTTCACCAAAAGACTCGATTGAAAAACAATGGCAAGTATTTGAAACTCTGAGTGCCCAGTACATCAAAGATACTACTACTTTTATTATCAATTTTAAGCGCCCCGAAAACATATCATTCCTTAGGCATGACCAATTTATTACAATAAAACAGTGGGAAGCGGCGCAACAAAAACGCCTGAATCAACATTCTCTATATACTCTATCGGACTCTCTCTGGAGTGCAGGAGCATCACAGTGGACATCAAAAGATACTGCCACTTTTACCATCGCACTCGACAGCATCAACACTGGGGAATACCTTACAAGCCTTCAAAATACTCAGCTTTCTGAATGGAAGAATACTCTCACTCCAGCCATGGAAGAGTAACCACTCCCAATACAATAATTCAAATAACATAAAAGCGCCCCTCAACGGGGCGCTTTTATGTTATTCTCATATACTTTGTAGCATCACCTGAACACCTCAAAACATTTAACCCAAGAAACAATTTAGAGTAACTCTAAAGAGAATCCATAAACTCTTTAATTTCAGGACGTGAGTTTTTGATGATAGGTGCGTAGTTGTAATAAAGAAGGCTCACAATATTTTTGGGGTCATTAAGCCAGTTAAGATAGATCTTCTGCTTAGACTGGCCGTTCTCTAACACTAATACTTTATTGAAAGCTTTCAAAATAAATTGATAGCTCGATACCTCGGTTAACAAATATTTATCCCAACCATCTGTAAGAAGCTTAAAACCACGCTTAATGAAAAGGTGTTTCTCACTCATAGTCAGGTAACAGATACGTGTTAAAAAATAGTAGGGAATAAAAACTAGAATGTAGAGACTGTACAGACTCAATACACTCCAATAAAATGGCATAAGTGAGTCTGTAACCCCACCTTTCACAAAGATATATCCCGTTAACCCCGAAAGAAGTACCATCGGATAAAAAAGACGCAAAAAAAAGAGCATCTTTCTTGGGCGATAGACTTTTATCTCAAGTTCACCGAGCATAGTTATGAAACCCTGGCAGGTATTAAATTATCAGATTTGGAATATAGTTAAATAGTATATTCGATTCCTTTAAATTATCTCTCTTTCCAATGATATTTTCACAAAATGAACACCTATCATCATTTTATCAACATTAATTTTCCTATTGGCCCACTACAACCAACATTCTATTAACATTTATTGCACTAGAAGCTCATCCTCAAGAATAAGTGAAATCGGTCCAAAATCGTCAAGCGACACGGCATGCTCCTCGTCACGAAGAGTGATTTCATCTTTAGGTCCTACTAGAGTGATTATCATTTTTTCAGGATTAAAATACCTTTTCGCAGCATCCTGAACTTCTTTTTTAGTGAGCGACTGAATTTTAGAAACATACTGCTCCATATGAGTAGAATCTCGACCATACTTCTCAGACATTACAAAGAAATCCACACTATTCTCTGGAGTATCAAATATGCTCGGAATGCTTTGTACAAAGTAATCCTTTGCTCTTTGAAGCTCAGCGTCGCTCATCCCCTCATCAATAAATTTATGTAACTCCTGAAAACATAATTTAAGCGCATATGCCGCCGTTGCATTTTTTGTTTGAAGCGCAACTCCACTTGTTTTTTGAAAATTATAACTGCTTCCAGTAAACGAACGAACGGTATAAGCAAGCCCCTCATCAGTTCGAATCTTTGACACAAGCCGTGAAGTGAACCCACCACTTCCCAATATATAAGAAGCCACTGTAGCGGCATAATAATCAGGGTGAGGGCGCTTTATAAACGGTTGCCCTATGCGAATATGAGTCTGGGAGACCTTTTTATCAACAATATAAACGCCCGGTTCAGCGACAACCTGGGGTTCGGCAATTTTTGGCAATTTTCGTGAATTCACCACCCATTTTGAAAAATAACCCTCTAAATATGCCAATACTTCTTTAGTTTCGAAGTCTCCAGCAATTCCCATAATAAGATGCTGAGGGTTAAAACGGCCCGATACATTTGCCAATATTGCATTTCGGGTAACTTCAGCTACAGCAGCTTCAGTCACATCCCAATTAAGAGGATGCTCACCATAAAGTACATGACTATAGAGAGCTCGAGAAACCGAGGCAGGGTGGTCATATTGATGCTGTATATTTTGAATATACTGCTCTTTGGTCTGACTTAAACGCTTTGCATCTATCCCAGGACTCAAAAACATATCACGCGTTAAGTCAAGAACTGAATAAAGGTCTTTCGAAACAACATCAAGTTGAATTGACGACTCATAATCTGAAAGACCACCTGAAACTTGGGCGGAGACAAAATCAAGAACCGCATCGACACTATCTGCAGATATCGAGGCCGTCCCACCTCTGCGATACATTGATGAGAGGAGCATACGAGTAGCGACATGGGAAAGTGAATCTGAGTAGTTATTCTCTTTGAAAGTAAAATTAACCGACACAAGAGGAAGTCCCTTTTGGGGATACAAATATACAGGGATACCATTTGAAAGTACATGACGGTACTCCATAGGGTTAGGAGCGCTATATTCCATACTTGGATACGTTAGCTCAGAATAATGCGACACAATATCGGATTGATCTGTTTTATGAGATGCACAGCCCATTATTATAAATATTGATCCTAATAGAAGCTTCTTCACTCCATATCCTCCTTTGACTTATTAAGCAACACACCAACAGTAGACTGTGCCTTAATAAAATATCGTTTTGCCGCCTCTTGAACCTGTTGAGCCGTTACTTTACTTACTGATTCGGGAAAAGAGTTAATAAGCTCCCATCCTCCATACATTTCGAGAAAGGCCAATTGAGTCGCCACATGCTCTACATTCTTAAGAGAACGTGCTGAACGCGCATAGACCTGATTTTTTACCTTTTGTAACTCATATTCGCTAATGGGTTCGTCCTGAAGTCGTTTGAGTTCTTTCCATACAAGCTTTTCGACTTGGGTATGATCAATTCCCGTCTTAAGGCCCACCTCAACCTCAAATGAGCTGGTAAATTTCTTAACAGCATTCCCCGCTTTCACTGACGTCGCAACCCCTTGCGTGAGTACCAACTCTTTGTAGAGCCTACCTGATTTACCCGAAAGAACCCCTTCTATAATATCCAATGCATAAATATCTTCATGGCCCACTTCAGGAGTATGAAAGAGCAGATCATACCGCGGCTGTGCATCATCTTTAATTTGAGTGAGACGTTTCTCTCCTACCTGCTCTGGCTCACGGATCGTAATTTCCTCATGCTCTTTGCCACGAGGCAGTCCATCAAAATATTTTTTTATAAGGGGGAGTACCTTCTCGGACGAAAAATCTCCCGCAAGTACAAGAATGGCATTATTGGGTTTATAATATTGTTCGTAGTGTGCCTGTGCCATCTCTCTCGTATAATGTTCGATATCACTAGCCCATCCAATCGTAGGATTGCGGTAGGGATGTTCTTCATAAAAAAGCGCTGTCAAACTTTCAAAATAGCGACCAGTTGGCGAGTCATCATACCGCATACGGCGTTCTTCACGAACAACATCGCGTTCAGGATAAAATTCTCGCAATACGGCATTATACATCCGATCAGCTTCAAGCCACAAATAGAGCTCCAGCTTATTTTGAGGGAGTGTTACAAAGTAAGCTGTCATAAGATCACTCGTGAAAGCATTGAGTCCAGTACCACCATTTTTAAGATAGGTCTCCCAGAGTTCATCTTTGATAAACAGTTTCCTATGTGCATCGAGAAGATCAGTGTATGCCTTTTCTTCTTGCGTGTACACAACACTATCTTTAGCGCGTTTAGCGTTATGCATCAATATTCTCACTGAATCTATTTTCTCAATGTAAAGCGCATCTTGAATACTATCAGTGATACCAACTTTTTTAGTTCCCTTAAAGAGCATATGCTCGAGCATATGAGCAATACCAGTTTTACCAGGTTTTTCATGAACTGAGCCAGTGGTATAGAAGAGTCGACAGGCGATAATTGGCGCCTGACTATTCTCATACAGTAGAATGGTCAAACCGTTATCAAGTACCTCTTTTTTTACGGTGAGGTTAACATTTGAAAATGCCAATGTGGCGAAACTGAGGAGGAGAACAAAAGTCTTCATAACAACCTTTCTATAGAGTTCACCGTTTAATATAGCAAATTACAATCAAGCAGGTGCAGTTTGAGCCGTATCAATGTAGAGTTAAAAAGAGAAGTATCGACCTGAAACTATTATTCTACAAAAAACAAAAAAGCCCCTCATCAGAGGGGCTTTTAAATCGTGTTGCAATGCTCAAAACTACTCTTCATCCCAAGAGGTAATTTTATACTCATACCCCTGCTCAGCGAGGAAGAGCTGACGTTTCATAGCAAACTCCTGCTCTCGTGACTCTTTTGTTACCACACTAAAAAAGTGTGCTTGGCCACCGTTTGCCTTAGGACGTAGTACTCGTCCAAGACGCTGTGCTTCTTCTTGACGGGACCCAAAGGTACCGGAAATCTGAATCAGTACATTTGCATCGGGAAGGTCAATAGCAAAGTTCCCAACTTTTGAGACAATCAATTTTTTCTCTTCACCCGTTCTAAACTTTTTATACAGAACATCGCGGTCAGTATTTTTCATCTTACCAGTAATAACCGGTATACCCAAGACCTCAGCAAGGTCATGGAGCTGTTCCAAATATTGTCCAATAATAAGTACTCGATCCTCCTCACCAGAGAATGTTTCCATAATACTATTTATTACTTCGTTTTTTCGTTTGTTACACGAGGCAATTTTAATCTTATCTTTCATCTCTGCAACAGCATATTCCATACGTTGGCTTGGATCAAGCTTAATGCGAATCTCTTCACAGTTTGCTTTTGCGATCCATCCCTGTGCCTCAAGGTTTTTCCACGGAACATCATATTTCTTTGGACCAATGAGAGAGAATACTTCGGTCTCTTTGCCATCTTCACGAATAAGAGTTGCAGTAAGCCCCAAACGACGAGTTGCTTGCATTTCCGCGGAAACTCGAAATACTGGAGCGGGAAGTAAGTGTACTTCATCATAAATAATGAGGCCCCAATTATTTTTTTCAAAAAGATTAAAGTGAGGATATTCAATTTTGACCACTTCACTTTCAGAGAGGCCTGCAATTTTCTTTTTATATTCCTTCTCGTCCTCTTTCTCTTTTTTAGTCTTTCTTTTACGCTGAGTCAGAATTTGATACGTTGCAATGGTAACATCACCAATCTCTTTTACATCTCCAGAGTACTCTTTAATATCCGACTCATCCATATCAGTCTTGTCAACAATCTCACGTATCCATTGACGAGCAGATGTTACATTCGGTGAAAGAATCAAAGTCTTACTTTTAATCAACGCCATCGCTGCAATTCCAACGATTGTTTTACCCGCGCCACAAGGAAGGACGATAACACCTGATCCACCCTTATCATTACCTGAAGCATAAAACACATCAGCACTCGCTTTTTGATAATCACGAATAACTAAGGGCTCGCCATTTTGTAAAATACGCTCACGAAGGTTGATATTAAGGGGGTCTCCCAATACATACCCTGCAAGGTCGCGCACAGGAAACCCTAAATTGGTCAACACCATTTTAAGGCGTCCACGAGTTTCAGGACGGACACTAAAACGATTTTCATCAATTTTATCAAGTAAAAATGGCTGTACTGATTTATTCAGCCCAACCTCAAAAATAAGACGATCATCATCACTCTCAAGCATAAGACGGTCACCATCTTTTGCTAAAATAAGTTTCCCATAGCGACCCATATATTCGCCCACTTCAGTAATAACAGGGGCAGGTACTGGGAATTTTGCATACTCTTCGAGACGTGTGACAACATCATCAGGCGTTAACCCCGCAGAAGCCGCGTTCCAAAGTGACAAATGCGAAATACGATACGTATGCATATGCTCAGGGCTTTTTACCAGCTCTGTAAAGGGCGCAATTGAATCTCGCGCCGCAATATAATGCTCATTATCTACTTCAACTAATATCTCTAAATCACTCTGAACAATTAGGGGACCATTTACAACCAAAAGAACCTCGACAATTTTTGAACGCGGTAAATGTAGTAATAAAAACAAGGGTCAGGAGAGGGACGCCCTAGTTTGGACAAGAGAATTTCTATTCAAACATTTTGGCTGAAATTTAAATGATATTTTTTGAATTGACTATAAATCGAGGATAAGCAAGGTTATATCATCTTTAAGAGAAAGGCCACTGGTAAACTCAAAATGGTCCTTGAGCAATAGTTCAAGAAAGTCACTACAGTTTTTATGGGCGTACAGGTAGGTCATCTCCATGAGCCGTTCCAAGGTATACATAGCCCCAGCACTGTTTTTCGCCTCAACAATTCCATCAGTAAACAGCACCAGTCGACTCTCTTCATCGAGCTCAATCTGGTTATCAACACAATTCAAGTCTCCAAAAGCTCCAATAATCGCCTGCGTAGAAGTCAGCTTTCTAATTGCTTTATTTTTGTCCAACAAGATCACCGGATCATGACCAGAACTTGTATAAGTAAGCACTCGTGATGACTGATCGAATATTCCGTAGAAAAGTGTCACAAAATGATCTGACTGTACCTCCTCGACAAATGCTCGATTGATTGCTTCAATGGTTTCAGCCGGCTTTGAAAATGTTCGAGATTTAGTCTTTAGGAGAACCTTAAACATCGACATTATAAGTGCAGCTGAAACTCCATGGCCCGAAACATCAGCAATAACAATTGCCAATTTACCCGGAGCAAGCTCAAAGCAATCGTAATAATCGCCGCCAACTCGATTAGTTGACTCATAGTGAGAGGAGACGTCCAGTACCAAATCCATAGGAAATTCCTTAGGGAGAAGCTTTTTTTGAATAGTATGTGCACTGGTTAGCTCTTTCTGGATTACTTTATTTGCCTCTTTAAGAGCTACATTCGTCAACCGAAGCTTTTCATTAGTCTCCCTGAGCTTTAGCTGACTGTTAAAAGCCTCCAATATCATGGCCGTCTGGTACATAAGGCCTGTAATCACCGAAACCTCTTCACTGGTAATCATCTCACGAGAGTCGAGCCCCAGAATCATCACCCCGAGGCATTTAAACTCTGGACAACTACAACATGCCTTACGATACTCATCCTCCGACAACTCTTTATCTTTAGCATAATTGCTAAAATCACTCCACCAATAAGGTGTTGTTGCCTGAGCACATGGACATTCTGGGTTTCCACAGGTGATAATATCACCCCGTTCATCAAAAGTCCTCGACACCAGGGGAAATGCTGCATACCGAGTAACCCCTAATTCATGCACAACATCATCTTCACCTGTTTCATCTACTATAATGTGCTGATTACAAAAAAGCGCATCAGTATAGGCCCCCGAGAAGAAGTCAAGGCCAAACTGCAATTCAAATAGTTTTGACTCATCACAGCCTAAACTACGCACAGGTACCAGAGTGAAAGTCTCAGCACTAATTTCAAAAAATATCTGCTGTTCAAAATGAAGCATCTCTTTGAGGCCCAAAGAGAGTGAAGTATAGAGTGATTTTAAGTCTCGAGACGACGAAATAGCCCGCCCAATATCATGGGTTACCGCAAAAGCACTCTGTTGCTGCTTTAATCGTTCCTCAAACTCTTCTAAATTCACTCACCATCTCCGGATCATGTCACCGTTACGTAGCTCACTGCTCAAATGTTACTATTACTCTATAATAATCTCATTTTTTTACTTTTTGAGCTACCCTTTATTGTATCCCCTTAACAATTGCAACTAATTGAGTTAAATAGGGTTGCAAGAAAAGCACTAAAATCTAACTTTAGATCCCGATTTTCACTGTATATAAAGAGATACCATGACAGAAGAAACCCAAAATCACGATAAGCTCCAGTCTTCAGTACACAAAAGTGTTGAGCACGTAAGAACTAAATTGGTTCCCGATTATGGATCAAAAATTGTTATTGCCCTAATTATTATGACTGGATTAATTATCGGCTTCATTTCAATGAAAAGTGGAGATGCACAAAAAATTAAAGCTGACCGTGAGACTCTTGGTAAAGCAATCTACTTCATAAACGCTAATGAAAATGATTCGGCAGAAGCTGCACTCCAGAATATCTTTACCAAAGCTGAAATTGCACCTACCATCGCAGCAAAGGGTGCACTCCTCTATGGAAACCTATTATTAGAAAAAGGTGACATTACTGGAGCGCAAGAAAAATTTGTTCTCGCAATTGCAAAGGCTGGCACACAGCTTATGATTAAATCAGCTGCAGAGCACGGTGTTGCAACAAGCTACATCCAACAAAAAGAGTATGCAAAAGCTATTGCAGCACTCAACGCCTACATGAAAAATTATGCACGCAAGACATCTGCACTTCCTGGAATTGAATCTCCAACAGATCTTGTTGTTGATATTCCCGATGTACTCTGGAAAATTGCACTGTGTCAAAAAGAGCTTAAAGACACGGCAGCTGCAAAAGCAGCATGTCAAAAGATCATCGACTTATACAATACAAATAGACAGTTTAGCTCAAAAGCGCAAGCACTCATAGCTTCACTGTAATTTACCTCTGTTCGTATATTTGTAAGGCTCCTCAATTGAGGAGCCTTTTTTATTTTCGTCCACAATCCAGATATGTAAAATTATAAGTAGTGCTTATTTGTTCACTATAGTCCCATCACAAAATACTACCTTTGAACTATGCGCGAGTTCCAATTAGAATCAGAATATAGCCCTGCGGGTGACCAACCCAAGGCAATTAAAGATTTAGTGACCAATTTCAATTCTGGTGATACTCACCAGATGTTAATGGGGGTTACTGGGTCAGGTAAAACCTATACCATGGCCAATGTGATTCAACAACTCAAGAAAAAAACCTTGATCATGACTCACAATAAAACACTCGCAGCACAGCTCTATCAAGAATTTAAAGAATTTTTCCCCCACAATGCTGTAGAATATTTCGTCAGCTATTATGACTACTATCAACCAGAAGCCTATGTCGTACGCAGTGATACTTTTATTGAAAAAGATGCGAGTATCAATGATGAGATTGACAAACTCCGTATGCGTACAACTACAAGCCTTCTTACCCGTGACGATGTAATCGTTATTGCATCTGTATCATGTATTTATGGTCTCGGCTCACCAAAAGAGTGGGAGAAAATGATGCTCAGTCTGAATGTGGGTATGGAGGTTGATCGCGATGACCTACTCCGGCATCTGGTAGAAATTCAATATAGTCGCGATGATATCGAACTCAAACGCGGAACATTTAGAGTACGTGGTGACGTGGTGGAGATTCACCCTTCCTACGAAGATTTTGCCTACCGTATCGAAATGTTCGGTGATGAGATTGAAGCAATTCATGCTATTGATATTTTAACCGGTAAAAAGCAAGATACCCTTGCTAAAGTATTAGTTGCCCCCGCAAAGCACTATGTAACTGGTGAAGGAGATATTGAGCGTATTATGCGAGACGCAAAAGCAGAAATGAAGGCTCGTGTTTCTGAACTCCGTAAAGCTGATAAACTTATTGAAGCACAGAGGCTTGAGTCCCGCGTTAACTACGATATGGAGATGCTCGAAGAGACGGGATCATTTTCTGGAATTGAAAACTACTCACGTTTAATAGAAAACCGAGCGGAAGGAACCCGCCCTTCAACACTGATTGATTTTTTTGGCGATGATTTTTTACTGATCCTTGATGAATCCCATGTAAGTATCCCTCAAATAGGCGGCATGTATGGTGGAGACCGTTCTCGGAAAAATAACCTTGTCGATTACGGCTTTCGTCTACCCAGCGCCCTTGATAACCGACCAATGAATTTTGGTGAGTTTGAAGAGAGTAATCCTTCAACCATACTTTATGTATCTGCTACTCCTGGTAAATACGAAATGGAACAAACTGGAGGGGCTGTTGTAGAACAGGTAATCCGACCTACAGGACTTCTTGACCCTACAATAGAGCTACATCCATCTGAAAATCAAATCGATTACCTTATTGAAAATATTCAACAAGTAGTCGAGAAAGGTGAACGGGTATTAGTAACAACCCTCACCAAAAAGATGGCGGAAGACCTCACTGACTTTTTGAAAGAGGCCAAAATAAAAGTGACCTATATGCACTCTGACATCAAGACCCTTGAGCGCACTGAGATTATCGCTGGTTTGCGCAATGGAACAAATGATGTGCTCGTAGGAATCAACCTATTAAGAGAAGGCCTTGATATCCCCGAAGTTTCACTTGTCGCAATACTTGACGCTGACAAAGAAGGGTTTCTACGCAGTTACCGCTCTCTCATTCAAACAATGGGTCGAGCTGCTCGAAATGTAAATGGACGCGTAATCCTATTTGCCGACAAAAATACTGATAGTATGAAAGTTGCTATCAATGAGACCCGGAGACGACGCACACTTCAAGAAAAACACAACTTCAAGCATGGGATCACTCCGGTAACGGTTAAGAAAAAAATTGCTAGCACCATTAAAATAGTCGACCCCCTTGAGGATGCTACAAAAGACATTGCGACTACAGCACAAGAAGACCGTGATGCTGACTTAACTCCAGAAGAGATCGAAGCACGTATGCACGAAGCAGCCGCAAACCTCGATTTTGAAGAAGCTGCACGCCTCAGAGACCTCATAATAGATTTAGAAAAAGAGTAATTCTTCTTCACACATCCCATTTTGACACATCTACATCCTTATGGGTCCCTAATTATTGTACAAATTTGAGGTTATTAGGTACATTTAAGCCCAGAATAGCTCGAGGAATTGCAATGAGAATTATAATAGTTGGCGCAGGTACTGTAGGGAAACAACTCGCAGGAAGGCTCTGTGAAGAGGGTCATGATATCATTGTTATTGATCACAACCACAACAAACTCCGCCTCCTCGAAGAGTACTACGATCTTCAGACAATTACCGGTAATGGAACGAGTGTTGACGTACTCGAAACAGCCAACATAGCAAAATCTGATCTCGTAATCAGTGTAACCAACTCAGATGCCTCAAATGTACTTATTGGGAAACTCGCCTCCCAAATGCAACCAAAAACAAAAAACCGTGTAGCTCGAATACGCTCATCTCAATGTTTTCTTGACCCTACAATATTGACCCCCAATGATATGGGGATAAACCTTGTTATTTTCCCCGAAGATGAAGCCGCTCGTGAAATTCACAATCTCATTTTACGTCCTTTTGCCGATCAATGTTTTCAATTCCTCGATAATAGAGTTGAAATAGCGAGTCTTACTATACAAGACAATCACAAATTGGTTAATGTCACCCCCGATCTCCTTCCTAACCTTTGTAAGCATCCATTTAAAATCGTCTGTATTGTCCGAGACGAAACCCCCATTATTCCAGTTAACTGGCACGGGTCATTCCTCCCCGCTGATAAAATCTATATTGCAGCCGAAAATCAACATCTCACCTCTGTTGTTCAAGATCTTGGGTTCCCAGTGAAACCAATCAAAAAGATTTTTATCTATGGTGGTGATAATGTTGGCATGCAAGTAGCACGTGAATTAGAAACAACTGACATTCAAGTGAATATCATCGAATCATCAAGACAACGCACCAAAGAAATGGCTTTTCTCCTCAATAAAGCACTTGTTCTCCACGGTGAAGGAACGGATTCAAACCTATTAGAAGGTGAAGGGGTTTCTGAAGCAGAAGCATTTATTGCTGCAACTCAAGATGAAAATGCCAATTTACTCTCCTGCCTATTAGCCAAACGGCTCGGGGCCAAAAAGACCATTAGTCTTGTTGCAAAGCCAGATTTTGTACCGCTGATCTCGAACCTGAATGTCGATTCAGTGATCTCGCAACGCCTTATCACCATTAATAAAATTATGCAATTCGTTCGTCGTGGCGCCATTAAAGCAGTGGAAGAACTCATCGAAGACAAAGTCCAAGCACTACAATTCAATGTTACTGAACAGACTCTTGTCACCAATGAAAAACTCAGTTCTTCTATATTTAAAAACGAGTTCCCATCTAATGCTATTATTGTGGGTCTTATTAGAAAAGAGAACACTGAGAATGAGAATAACGTTGACGACGGCATTATTACAAAACGAGCTTTTATCCCTGATGGCAACACCGAGCTTAAATATGGTGATACTGTTTTACTCGTATGTGCAAATAAAACACTTCCTAAACTCGAAGAATTTTTCGCATAAGTCATTCAACCATAGAAACTAAGAACTAAAACCCTAGTTTCTCAAATGTTAATTTTTTCGTTAAGTCCCCTTTTTTAACATCCGATATTGAAGATATAGGCACCATTTGCTTTGCTAATGGAGACGCTATCATTGTATAAAGGGTTCCACGGATGGATGCATGCTTCAAGGATGAAGGCAAGCCCTTTACCATAAATACTCTACTATTTTAAAAATTCTCTCCAGAGTTAAGAGTTCGGACTTGGGAGCAGAATCAAATTGCTATATTGCTGTGTAATAACAAACCACAGGATTTGCGGTGCTTGCTCAAGTAAAAAAACGGATTAAAAACTCTGAAATATTAGCGGTTTCTCAACGCATTGCCCAAAACAAGATCCCCTCATATAAATATCGCCCTCTTACTGACACTGAGATTGCCGAACTTATTCAGAATGGCAATACGTGCGATGATTGGACTCGAATTCAGGCTGACCTACAATTCACAACTACTCAAATTCGCAACACTACCTTTTGCGGAAAGGTCTATCTCCCAAAATTCTTTGGTAATCTGATGGCACCTGGTGGAGTCTCAGTACCTGCAGGCATATTTAATTCGTCTATCAATAACAGTATTATTGAAAATTGCCACCTCTTTAATGTTTCAACACTTTCAAATACTATCGTTTCACACAGCGCCCTCCTGCGCAATGTAGGCTCTGTTATAGGCTCTGGTAAAACTCATTTTGGAGTGGGCCGCAAACTAAATATTGGTGATGAAACCGGCAACAGAACACTATTAGCGTTCCCTGAAATTGATCTTTCTATCGCAACAGCTGTTGTGATGAACAAGGAGGATATTGACTTTCAAAACGAGTATACTGAACTCATTGAAGAATATCGAGAAAATTCTCTATCACCCTTTACCTTTATTGATCAAGAAGTAATTATTTCGAACACCACCAATATCCGAAATGCTTGGATTGGACGAAATGCCCGCATTGATGGAGCTATTCGCATTAAAAACTCTGTGATACTCAGTTCAATGGAACAGCCCAGTGCAGTCTATGATGGAGCAATCATTGAAAATGCAACACTACAATGGGGTTGTGAAGTGTGTTCATTGGCCCTTGTTGATCACTCAATACTTCTTGAAGAATCATCAGCCTCTAAGCAAGTTAAAATAACCCACTCAGTTATTGGATCAAATACACACCCAGAATCTGGAGAAATCACCTCATCTCTCATTGGACCTTTTGTCGGCATGCACCATCAATCACTACTTATTGCAGCGCTGTGGCCAGATGGTTGTGGCAATGTAGGCTATGGAGCTAATGTAGGGAGCAACCATACAGGGCGTCTTCCCGATCAAGAAATCTACCCAGGTCAAGGAATGTTTTTTGGCCTGAGCACTAGTATTAAATTCCCGGCAAACTACTCTAAATCACCATGGTCGCTCATAGCAACGGGAGTCACCACACTCCCTCAACGCCTTAAATTCCCCTTTTCCCTCATTACCGAAAGCCAAGGAAGCACACCACAACACCTCCTCCATCTCAACGAACTCCAGCCCGGATGGGTTTTTAGATACAATGCATTTGCCTTAGCACGAAATGAAATGAAATTTTCTAAACGAGATAAAAGTCGTCGAAATAAAGCGCCCTACACCTACATTACTAAAGAAACTGCACAAATGGTTCTTGCGGCATGGCATCGTCTTAACACCATCGTACAAGTCAAAGAGTACTACACCGAAGAAAATATTGAAGGACTCGGAAAAAATTACCTCACTGAATCTAAAAGGCAACAAGCGCTTATCGCCTATGCAGATTACCTCGAGATGTACGCCCTTCGACGAATCATTTCTAAACTTGAAACTAAAGAAGAGCTACTCGCTTCAGAAAAACCAACGGTAAAAAAACTATTCAATAACGACATCATGAGAGACATTGCACGCATTGTCACTTTTCCAGCCTCTACCATCCAACTCCTCAAGCGCTATCGCAAAGTCGAAAGAGCATGGACAGACGCTATAAGAGAATCAATTCAAAAAGACTTTGATCGTGGGGTTAAGGTTTTCGATGACTACACCGACATTCACTCACCCGATGAACCTTCTCTACAATTTATTCAAGATACTTTTGATAACAATAGGAAAAGGGCAAATAACTTAATTGCCCTTGCTAAAAATTAAAGAAGTATTTCATTCGGCACTCTAGCCGAGTGAAATACCATTTTCTATCTAAATTGAATCAAGAGTATCAGATATCATAGTTCCCTGTGCAGCAACATTCATACCACTTCCGAGCATATCGAGACCCGTCAGATGATTTGCTGATTGCATCGCTCTTTGGTTTTGCTCTGCAATTTGGGTAGCCACGCTACTAATATCATTTATAGCCGCCTCTTGAGAATAAAGCTCTTTTACTTCATTCTCATTTAACAGTGTAGATTCTGAATCTTTTTTATACGAAGTAGCCCCACTTGTTTGTGGATGCACTCCCCCTCCTGGGGTATTTGATTGTATTGGATCCATTTTCATTCCCTCCATAGAACGAATAGTTCATCATGAGCGTTTCCATGCTCACTCTTTTTGAAAGGGTCGAGACGTTATATCAATGAGATACATGCTCTCCAACATGCATCTCATTATTCTGTCTCGGGACTCTCTCCCCTAGTATTAATATCGGCAGGATATCAAAAACCTTTAGGCCTTTTTATCATTTACCATATTTTCATTTGGATATAGGCCAAATTCATTAATTTTAGGCAATTTTTCTATATTGTTCTATAAAAAGCTGGCTCCATGACATCACAGACTCTACTCATTATCTTTATTTCTCTTTTCGCACTCAACACATTTATCACCTTATTTCTGGAAAAGATCAATACCAATAATTTAAAAAAATTCCCTTTAGCGCCCGGCCAATTTTCCACATCAATTACTGAGAACGAATATTTAAAAAGTCAGAAGTATACAAAAAACAAATCTCAATTCTCCATTGTTTCTTCACTTTATTCTGCAATTATAACCCTCATAATCCTTTTTTCTGGACTCCTTCCCTGGATAGATCAAACAGTACTTAAAATATTTTCAGTCCAATCGAATCCACTCAGCCACTCAGTGCTCGTACTTCTCTTCCTTTCATTTATTGCCAGTATTCCTCACATACCCTTTAAACTCTATAGCACATTCAAACTCGAAGCCAAATATGGCTTTAACAAACAAACCATCAAAGAGTTTGTCATAGATGAAGCCAAAGCACTCCTTCTCTCTCTGATTATTGGAGTTCCCTTTCTCTTTGCTGTTTTCTGGTTTTTTGAGGCTACTGGACCACTCTGGTGGCTTTGGCTCTTTAGCTTTATCGCCCTCTTTCAAATCATAATGATGGTAGTTTACCCCATATGGATTGCCCCACTGTTTAATTCGTTCACCCCTCTTGACGAAGGAGAACTCAAAGACAGACTCAACGACCTCGCGCAAAAAGCCTCATTCACCACCCAAGGCATTTTTGTCATGGATGGCTCAAAGCGGTCAGGTCACTCTAATGCTTATTTTACAGGGTTCGGCTCATTTAGAAGAGTCGTCCTCTATGACACCTTAATTGAGCAACTCACAACAGATGAACTTGTTTCAGTCCTTGCACACGAGATCGGCCACTACAAAAAGAATCACATCTATAAAATGTTAACCCGAGCATTACTTTTTATGGGTTTTGGCCTCTATATCCTCTCACATGTTATCAGCTGGGAACCACTATACACTAGTTTTAATGTAACCCCAAGTCATCACATGGGGCTCTTCTTATTTATGACTATACTCTCTCCACTCCTGTTTTTCATAACCCCATTAACGAACCTCTTCTCTCGTAAATATGAATATGAAGCGGATGCATATGCCGTGGCAATTACTCATACCAAAGAACCAATGCAACAAGCACTCATCAACCTCAGCAAAAAGAACCTGAGTAATCTGACGCCCCACCCCTTATACAGCGGCTTTTATTATTCTCATCCCACAACACTGGAACGAATAGATGCGATTGAAGAGTTGTAATCCCTGAATAACTAAAAATTTGTATTTTATATCACAATCTTTAACTATGGTCTCAGTGTAATGAATTTTCGAAATAAAGCCTTATTAGTTTTCTTCATTATAGCAGCTTCAATCATAAATGCATCTCCTCCCTATGCTCCCAAAGGTGATGTAAGAAAAACAACCATAGATGACTTCTATAAACATCCAAAGGTTGGAGACGATTTTAACGAGACATGGCGTTATAACATAACCCTCACTAATGGCACTAAAATTTTTCTCAATTACACCTCTATGAAAGTTCCTATGAAAGGGACCCAATGCGGTACTAATATATCACTCTTTAATTTTCACGGAAAGAACTATCAAGTTGGCCGTCAATACCCCGCCGCACGATTCAAACAAGATAAATCTCAACAATTATTGAGTATTAAAAATGCAACGGGTAAAGATAACGTCTTCTATATGAAAGGCAAGCCAGGGCCAGGCCACACTATTAAATTTCTCACATCAAAAAACGAAGGGTTTAATATTGAGCTCTTAGTTACTAAAAGCTATCCAGGGCTCGTAAAGGGTGACGGTATTTTTGACATTAGAGGAAAAAAAACAGGGCTCTTTATTCACCTTCCTTCTGCAGAAATTAAAGGAACTGTTCATGTAGGCAATATAAAAGAACACGTAACGGGAACCATGTACATGGAACAAATATGGCAGTCTCACCTTTCAACTGAAACTTCTTCTCATGCATTTCAAATGTATGGAGACAAAAGCCCTCTCATGGGAAACATTATTGTCGGTTCAAAATCTCTTAACTCAAATATTTTTGGCTATGCAATTAATCGTCAAGATACCACACTCATTTTCCCAAAGATTGTCACATCCAAGGGCGCGACTATTTCGTACAAAAGTAGCGCAATAAGCGACCCAATTTTCACCTTTTGGGACCGTGAAAGACCGTTTATCGGGAGTACCTTTACTCGCCAACAACGCTACTCAGTACTTCTCACTATTGATGGATGGTTTGCTAAAAAAGCTGCCAAAATGGCAATGGGGGGAGAAGCTATTTTCAATAGAGGCGTCGGCCTCCTCAACAACCTCCCCATTGATTATAATTTCTATCAACTGGATGACTAATGACCAAATTTAGACCGTGTATCGACCTTCACAATGGAGCCGTAAAACAGATTGTTGGCGGCACTCTCAACGACACCACCACTCCCATAACTAATTTTGTATCAAATCATTCAGCTAAGTGGTTTGCAGAGCAGTACCGCTCTGATAGCCTTACAGGCGGCCACGTTATCAAGCTTGGACCTGGTAATGAAACTGCCGCTCTTGAAGCACTTAAAGCGTATCCTGGGGGCTTGCAAATCGGTGGAGGCATCACTCCAGATAATGCACTTTCGTATTTAGAAGCCGGGGCATCACATGTTATTGTGACCTCATATCTCTTTACTAATAAAACGCTTGACTATGACAAACTAAGGAAGCTTGTTGCTGTAGTTGGTAAAGAACGATTAATATTAGATTTAAGCTGCAGAGCTAAAGGTGAGAGTTGGTTTGTCGCAACAGATCGTTGGCAAACCCTAACAGACACCGAAATTACTGCTGAAACTCTTATTGAACTCGAAGAATATTGTACAGAATTTCTTGTACATGCAGCCGACGTTGAAGGACTCCAGGGCGGTATCGATTCTCGGCTGGT
The DNA here is from genome assembly GCA_051532055.1 of Fibrobacterales bacterium. Lineage (GTDB taxonomy): Bacteria > Fibrobacterota > Fibrobacteria > Fibrobacterales > JAOPTW01 > JAOPTW01. The sequence continues at coordinate 42,657 of JAOPTX010000007.1, forward strand.
ATCCTTTCTCGCTGAATATACAACAATACCAGTAACCTATGCAGGGGGGGCCCGTACAATAGCCGACCTTCAATTAGTAAATGAGTTATCTCAAGGTAAAATAGATTTAACTATTGGAAGCGCATTAGATATTTTTGGTGGTTCAGGTATTACATACGCGGAATGTCTTTTGTTTAACTCAAAAACTGAGTGACCACCCCTACCCCATAATTTAGGGACAGCTCCCTGTATAAAAGCTATATTTTGGCCACGTCACTCTTTTGTATTGAGACACCTGTGAATAGAGCCCCAAAACGCACTTTTGGAAAAGAACGTAAAGTCCTACATTTAAAACCAAATCTTTTTGGCACTATCAATCTTGTCATTCGATTTCACTGTATTCTTTTAGCAAACCTTCCCTCATTAATTCAATTTAGGTTTTCATATAAAAGACGTCCAAAGCGCACCTCACCACGTATATTTCTCTATTCTGACAACCTCGATGAAACCAATGGTATCTCAGTAAATTCTCGTATTGTCGTGTCTCGGCTTAAAGAAATGGGAAGAGATGCCTACCTCATTGGCTCAGCTTATCATACCAATACACGAGGCCGTGTTGAACAAAATGGCACTATTCTTGCACCACAACTTTTCTCCCTAGAACAATTTGGATATAAAGACTCAGAGATGGCAATTCCATCCTTAGGTGACCTTATTAAAGTATTCAGGCACCTTCCTCCCGACTTAATTGAGATCGAAACCCCTGCTACTGGTGGTTCACTTATCACCTTTGCTGCTAAAATCGTAGGAATACCTGTCATACAACACTACCGCACTGACATGATCGCCTATATGAAAAAGCTCAATGTAGGGCTAGCAGAACGCATTTTTACAAAACTATGGATTAAGTTACTCTGTAAAATCACTCGTCCGATTGTAGTCCCTTCAGAAGATTTCCGCATTAAGGTTCGAAAAGAGTTTGGGATACCAGAGCAGGATATTGTTAAAATTCGCCGTGGCGTAAACATTATCGACTTTTCTCCTGAATTTAGGTATGAACCATTTTGGAACCGATGGTCTGAGAACAATGCCGCAACTCGATTCGTTTATGTTGGCCGTGTTTCGAAAGAAAAAGAACTCGATTTTTTAGAAGAGGTATGGAAAGAGTTTAGAGTAACCCATACTAACTGCGAACTCCTCATTGTTGGTGACGGCCCCTACCTGAGTGAAATGAAAAAGCATGCAGAATTTTTCCCCGAAGTATTTTTTAGTGGAAAACTTCTCGGAAAAGAGCTTGCCCTCGCCTATGCTCATGCTGACTTTTTCCTCTTCCCTAGTGGAACAGACACCTTTGGAAATGTAGTTGTTGAGGCGCTCGCCAGCGCCACACCTGCCATCGTATCTGATAGCGGTGGCCCTAAAGATATTATTGAATCAGGTGAGTATGGTAGAGTAATCCCTTTTAAAGATCACACCTGCTGGATTGATGTCCTTGAAGAATGTCACGATATTCGTCAAACAATGCCTGAGCGCCTTGAAGAGATGCAACACGCCGCTGTTAAGCGATCACACTATTATGATCTCGATAAATCATGTGATGCGTTTTGGGAGTTCTACGAAAAAATTCTCCTCTACCGCTTTTAGCTTTCTTTCATTCCAAACCGAGCAAATACCCAATAGAGCATTGGTACAAAAAAGAGTGTTAAGGTTGTTGAAACAATCAAACCACCAATTGATGCTATAGCCATTGGTTGTCGCATCTCAGCTCCAGCCCCCAGACCTAAAGCAAGAGGCATCATTGCCATTATCGTCGCAATATTTGTCATTACAATAGCACGAAATTTACTTGCAGCACCTTTAATTGCAGCCTCTCGAAGAGTCAGGCCTTCATTGCGCATAAGATGATTAGCATAGTCCAAAATCAATATACCATTATTTACCACGATACCAATAAGCATTACAATAGCCATCAGGGAAATTATAGAGATTGCTGATCCCGAAAGAAACAATGACCAGATCACTCCTATAAGCCCAAGGGGTATTGTAGACATAATAATTATGGGCTGTAAAAAACTTTCGAGCAATGCCGTAAGAAGAACATAGGTTAAAATAATAGCCATAACAATTGCAATTAAAAAATCCGCTGCAGCATCTGCCATCATTTCTGCATTACCGCCAAAAGTAATACGAGTATCCCCCTTAAGATTGAGACTTTCAATATATGGATCTAGCTGCTTTTGTACATCTCCTGGCGTCATACCTGGTACAAGGTTTGTCGAGATTTTCACCATACGCTCTTTATTTTTTCTCGAGATCGTTGTCGGCCCTTCAGATGCACTCTCTTCAACAAATGATGCAAGAGGTATTACACCTCGGGGACTGAGTATAGGAAGTGAAAGAATATCTGATCGCTTTTTTCGGTCACTCTCTGCAAATTTGACAGTGACATCATATTCATCCACTCCTTCTCGATATTGTGTTGCTGCATCACCCACAACATACATGCGAATAGTTTGAGCAATCTGCCCAACAGTTACCCCATAATCTGCCACAGCATTTCTTCGAGGGCGAAGCACCAACTCTGGTTTACCACTTTTCCAATTGGTCTCCATATCTGCAACACCAGGTACCGCAGCAATAAAGCTACTCACCGAATCAACAGCCTCTAGGATATTATCCATATTCGTACCAACGATCTCTACATCTAGGTCACTGGCATTCGGGTCACCACCGGTTGACTTGATAGACTTAATAATTATCGAAGCATCAGGGATATGAACCATTTGCGTTCTCAAATCAGCAACAATCTCTTCAGTAGAACGGTCACGTTCAGATTTGTCTTTGAGTTGCACGACCACAAAAGAAAGATGTCCCCCCTGCGCTAACCCTTCAATAGTCCCTATTGTTGCATACTGAGAGACTAACTCTGGTACATCTCTCAATACTTCTTCAACTTTTGCCACTGCCCTATTTGACGTCTCAAGGTTTGTCCCCGAAGGAAGCTCTACTTTTACTTCAAAAGTCCCTTCATCTGATTTCGGAACAAACTCTCCACCAAGTTGAGTAACCACAATTCCTATGCTTGCAAATAGCAACAACACAACAATTGACGTCACGATAGTTCCGAGTCGGGTTAGTACAAGTTCGAGCCCATATTCATACTTTTGCTCAATCCAATGCATCAACCCTTTCCGGTCGGTATCTGCAAACTCATCAATCTCTTTCTGATTACGATTGTGCAACATACGTGAAGCCATCATTGGCGTAAGAGTAAAAGAGACGAAGAGAGATACTCCCGTAACATAGACCATAGTCATCCCAAATTCTACAAAAAAGGCTCCTACTATACTTTGCATAAAAGCAATCGGTACAAACACCGCAACATTAGTGAGAGTCGATGCAATCACTGCTGTTGCAATTTCTATCGTCCCTTCTTCTGCTGATTTTTTTGGGTCATCACCTCTACCCATATGCTTGATAATATTTTCGAGTACTACAATAGAATTTGTTACTAAAATACCTACCGCAATACCAATAGCCATTAAACTCATCATATTAAACGTAAAACCGGAACCGTACATAAACGTTACCGTCCCAATAATAGAGATCGGCATTGTTGTTGCCGCAATAATGGTGATTGACATTTTTCTCAAAAATACAAGGAGTACAATAGCAGTAAGTATAATCCCAAAAATGATATTTACATACACATCATTGACTGAGTTATTTACAAAAATAGAGTTATCCTTTGCAACACTCAGAGTGTACCCTTCTGGAAGTCCTGCAGTGATTACTTTTAACTTCTTTTTAATCTTGTCAGCAACATTGATAATATTTGCATCTGCCCGCTTCTTTATACTCAGTCCCACAGAGGTGACTTCATTATACCGTGCATCTTGTACTTGTTCTTTGTACGTATCAGTTACACGGGCAATATGTTTCAATTGAACCACACCCATTTTAGTGGGGATTTCAAGTTCATTCAGTTGATCAAGTGAGACAAATTTAGAGTTTATCCGTACATTGATGTCTTGCGTTTGATTCTCAATATTTCCAAGAGGAAAATTAAGGTTACTCGCTCGTATAATGCCAAATACCGATTCATAGGAAAGCCCTCGAGCCTCCATCTCTGTTTTACTCAATTCAACTAATATCTCACGCTCAACGCCTCCTTCAATATTAACCGCCGCTACACCCGATACTTTCGCGAGCCGTTCTTGAATATCCTCTGCTCTCTTTTTTACAGCAACAAGTGATTCATCACCCGTCAACGCAAGAGACAATACAGGCTTATCACCAATATCAAATTTGGTAACAACAGGGTCTTCAATTGCATCGGGAAGCTCTCTTCGAATCTCATTTATTTTATCTTTTACATCAATAGAGGCAAAGTCGACATTGAGACCCATATTAAATTGAATGGTTATAATACTCACCCCTTCCATTTGGTATGAGTAAATGAGATCAACTCCATCCAGAAGAGAAAAGGCGTCTTCGAGTTTTTCGGTTACCGAAGTTTCAATTTCTTCAGGCCCTGCCCCAGGGTAGATTGTTGTAATGGTTACTACCGGTATATCTACCTTAGGCATGATCTCCATAGACATCATCCTGAAAGTATAGACGCCAAAGACTACGAGCGCAGTAATTATCATGAGCATGGTAATTGGTTTATTGATACTTAATCGTATTAGTGAACGCATTATATTCTCCTCATCTCACCTATTGAGCGCCAGTAATCTGATTAGTCATCAGTACTTTCACCCCATCACTCAATCTCGTTGCACCAGTAGTCACAACAAAATCACCTTCTTGTACACCCTTTTTTATAGAGGCATAATCATCATTCTCAAGGAGTACGTTAACCAACTGCTTTTTGGCTACTCCATCATTCACCACATACACATACGGTTGTTCTTTATCGTATCTCAAGGCTGTGACAGGGATATATTTACCCTCTTGCTCATTGGTAATTACATTTACTTTAACATACATCCCTGGCTTTAACGTCTTCTCTTTATTATTAAATCGAATTTCTACATTAAAGAATCGGGTCATAGGATTTGCCGCAAGAGGCACCTTTTCAACATGCCCCCATATCTTTTTATCACCCATTTCGATAAAGGCATTTAAACCTTTTTTAAACTTATGAATCTCTTGTGAACTCACATTTACCTTTAGAAGCATAGTGTTTATCTGCGCAATCTTCATCATAGGGTATTCATCCTTCCCCGTAATAGCAACAGTCCCCTCTTTGAAAAAGATATCAGTTATAACTCCATTAAATGGCGCAAGAACATTTCTCGCCTTACGCATGGAGTCAAAATTTGCCTTTGCAGCCAAGTAATTTGCTTCAACTTCATCGAGCTTTTGTTTAGAGACACCGCCCTTTTCATATACTCGCTTTAACCGGTTATATGACTTTACTGCTATATTAAATTGAACCTGTGCTTGACGATACTTTGGTGTAACGCCTTGATCATCAAGGATAGCAAGTACTTGGTCTTTTTTAACATAGTCTCCAATTGCAACCGATATCTTTTGAATATATTCTGGGAGTACTGCATAAATATTTTTCTGACGCGCCCCTTCAACATCACCAGAGTACTTACTTATTTTCGATATTTTTCCCGATGCAACAATATCGACTGTTACCGGCACCCCTTTTTGCACTTGGAGTTCCGTCATGTTAGGCTTATCATCAATAGGTGCTTTTTCGCATCCCCCGACAATAAGTACGAGACTTATTATCGACACTATTTCTCTTATTACTTTCATGTTCATACCTTCCTAAAAAATTCCCATTGCCTGTTTTAGACCAATTGATGCTAACGTATAGGCCAACAACGCTTCTTGATATTGTAATTTTGCCTTTCTCACCTCAAGCTCTGCATCAAGTACTTCAAGCTGTGATGCTTCGCCTATTTCATAGGATGCACTCACCATACCTTCTGTCTTTTGCGTTAACTCAATGAGTTTTTTACGTATTATAATTTGCCTCTCGGCTTCTGCTATTTTTTCCCATTCTGATTCTAACTGAAGCTTTATACCTTTACGCGCCTTATCTGTATTAATTTTAACCTTTTCAAGCTCTGTTCTCGCTTGTACCACCCGTTCCTTTGTAGAAAGTCCATTAAACAGATTGAGCTTGATCCCTGCAAATACCCGTACATCAGTGTGCCATGTATCATTGATCACTTTATCGCCAATATTCAACAAAGTATAAGCACCACCAACATAGAGAGTAGGGAAATAATCAGACTGTTCAATGGTGATAGCATAATCACGAAGCTTCTGTAGTTGTTGTAGCTGGGCAAGTTCTCTTCTATGTTTAAGCGCGGTATCAAATGAGCTCTCTTTTTTAAAAGATATTTCAGGTGTCTCTAACTTTCCTTCCAATGCAATATCTTTATTATATGAAAGACCCATGGTATTGAGGAGTGCGTTTTTTGCTAGTACCAAGTCTTGCTGCATCGCATCGGAATCCACCTCTAGACTACTGACATTAATTTGAGCGCGGAGATAATCAATTTCACTCACAAGACCTGAAGCATGCATTGTTTCAACCTGAGCCAAATGCTTTTGAGCAGTTGAAAGCGCCTCCATCATAATGTCCACAGCTTTATCAAAGTAAAGCGCCCTATAAAAGCTTTGGGTTACCATAAACTTTACTTCAGTCATGAGTGCTTCATGTTGATACTCACTCAGTTTTTCATATTCTACCGCAATCTTCGGTGCAGTCCATGCTGCCTGATTAAAAATTGTTTGAGTAAGTACAAGTCCTGCTGTGGTTTGATGATCATTCGTCATACTTTCGCCAAGACCCTGCATCATTGAACCAATATCATATGCAAGGGCCGCAGTTGGTTGACTAAAGGTCGCTGAGTCACCTGGAGTGATAAATGGAGTTGCCGAAGGGTACGGATTACTATTATCTCCTTCCAAAGGATTATATTGTTCTACAGCCCATTCCCACTTTGCATCAAAATCGATTTTAGGAAAAACCGCACTATAAGCAGCACGCACCTGTGAACGCGAATTCTTAAGCGTTTCATGTGATTCCTTTATTGATTGATTATGTGCTACCGCAATCTCCACAGCCTTCTCTAAGGTGTAGAGCTCTGCATAGAGCGCACTCGATAATAGTATCACACATATAACCCATTTATTCATAAGAGAGCACTCCTTAAAGTTCTTTAAAAAATGAATTCATAAGTAATTCACTAACTACAGTATCATCATCAGAAAGCATTCCTCGAATCATGCATTTTTTAATAGCGGATAAATTGGTAAAAAATGAAATACTCAAAAAGCGCGCATCAGTCTTTTGTATCTCTCCTCGTTCCATTGCCTGTTCAAACATTTCTACAAATGGTGCATGGAAAGTGTCAAAAAATTGACACGACTTATTAAATACTTCACTGTTCTGCACCTGCCAAGAAGAGTATTCTAAAAAGGCAAGTATCTCGTTCAATGCAACTTGCTTAAGGAAATAGTCATGAGAGATTGTAAGTACCTGGGTCATTTTTTCAACAATGTGTCCATCTACCTTAACTGTCTGAGATATCTCACTCAAAAACTCACTAAACACTTTCTCTACAAGAGACCAAATAATATCCTCTTTATTTTTGAAATAGTTGTAAAGTGTCCCCTTTCCAAAGTCAGCTTTTTTAGCAATATCATCAACTGATATATTGGTAATACCCTTCTCTGCTATAAGGTGGGCTGTTGCATTTAATATATCTTCTACATTTCTTCTTCTATTTTTCTCTTTACGCGTTTCCAATACTATACTCTCATTCTTAATCTTGACTACTAGGTCATAATTTAGACAAGAAGTCGCCAGTAAGCAATACAATTATTGTAACACTTGGTAACATTGTCCTTTTTCCCAATGATTGTACCTAATATCACTTCATGAAACAATGAATCACCCTATTTTCTAGCAATCGTACCCACTCTTTCCCCTTGTGTATCAAATGGGCCAGATAATCACGATCACTTATTCACAAAGTGCCAAAAATTTGATATAATTGAGCCAAACACATAAAATTTTTGGTCGGGATTTGTTCAGAAGTAAACAAATTATTATGCTCTGTTTGGTTATTACAGTTTCACTTTCTGCAATGCCGTTAAAAGACTCTACAGCTATACCTTATAATCGATCCAATGATATTACCATTGGGTTTTTAAGTTTTCTTACTCTTGCTAATCAGACCAATGATAAAAGTATCTCTTTCTTTAATTTTCAATATAGCCGTAAAATCACTCCCCCCATTCACCTCTATTTTGAATGGTATTCTATGGTAGGAGAGATTGCCTATACTGACCCATTAGAGAATAGACTTATCGATAAATTTGGCGTTACCGTTCTTCAAACAGGGTTATATATCTACCCTTTTAGCAATACGGCTATTGTAAAAAACTTCTGGGTAAAATCGGGAGTAGGAATATCAAATGTATTTCTAGAGTCTCGCGAATTTACTCCCCAAAAATTACGTGCGTGCTTATTTATTGGCCCAGGATATCGAGCGGTACTTGCTGACTTCTTCATCATTAATTTTGGTGTCACTTTTAACCCCTTTCCTGTTCATATCACTAATAGTCTCGAAAACAGACAGCAAGGAGCAACTCAGGGCTACGGCCTTGAATGGCTCTATCCTGATTTGAGTTTTGGGTTTCGATTTTAGTAAAAAAAAATGCCATGACATTCGTCACAGCACTCAACAATATAAATAGTAATGCCTACTAGGGTATAGTTACTGAATCCGTTTGTGGCACATCAACATGAATTACGGCACTATCACTAACCGGCCCTTGCACCTGTTGTTCTAGTATTTCTACTGCCTTCAGGGAGTCCTGAATAGCTTTTAACTGAAGTGTATCAAGTTCCAAGGTATCTTGCCCTCCATATCTATAAAGGTCAATATTCTTTTCAAAATTAACTTTACCATCCCGCTTTTCAAGATTATGTAAATCTTTCTTAAGGTCAACGCCAAAGTCTTCAGGATTCTGAATATATGGAGTAATATAGATAACTAACTCAGTTGTCTCTTCCGCCTCTATTTTATGTGAGAAAAGTGAACCAAGTACAGGAATTGAGCCAAGAAAAGGAAGGTAGTCATTTGAAATTGTCTTCTTAGACTGAATCAATCCACCGAGCATAATAGTCTGCTTGTTAAGAAGGGTGACGGTTGTCTCAAGGCTTCTCGTACTGATATCTGGAGTCCCGCTCCCTGACCCACCTGTTGATGTTTTAATCTGTGGACTAATATCAAGGGTTATTTGGCCCCCATTAGTAACAAAAGGAGTTATAGAGAGAGTGATACCATCATTAAATGCTTTATAGTCATTATTTACAACACCAGACTGTGCGTTCGTCGAAGATACTTCGCGAAAGGTAGTATTGGTTACTTTGATTGACGCTTTATTACCATTCAATGTGGTAATTTTGGGCATAGCGAGTACCTTAGCTTTTTGATCATTCTCTTTAGCCATGAGCTCATAATAAAACTTTGAATTTAAGAAGCCGATTCCCAAACTTGCATCTCCAAGATCCTTAAGTGATACTTTATTTTGATTAATTGGATTGTCATCTTTTGCAAAGTCAAGCATACCATAGAGTCCTGGAATACTATCAGATGCTCCTGCACGGGATGGTTTGAGACCAAACTCCTCTCCATTACCTCGTTTATATTCAACAATCACACACTCAAGCAGTACTTGAGGAATAGGAACATCAACAATATCAAGATATTTTTTTACACTCTCAATCTCACTCGTTGTGCCCATTATAAGTATAGCATTGTGTTCTTTAATGATAGTAATGTTGGTTTTAGAGATAGATTTAGGAAGTATCTTCGTCACATTTTCAGATTTCAAATGTTTCAGAGGATACATTTCATAAGAAGTAAGAATCTTTCCTGCTGGTGTTTTCGGGTCTTTAGAACCAACAAGTAGGGTGCCGTACTCAGTTATTAAATAAGTATATTTTGATCCCTTTAGAAGCATTGAGATTGCTTCAGCCAGTGGAAGCCTTTTGAGGCTGGCATTAATCGACTCTCTAATATTTCCAAAAAAGACAATATTAATGTCTGATTCGGCGGCTATCGTTTTTAGGACATCTGCAAGATCTGCGTTTTCTAGGCTCACTGAAACACTGTCACCAACAACATCAATCTCGAGGCGACTCCCTCCTGGGCTCGGAAGGCCCCCATTTGAGTTACGACCTCTCGTTGTCTCTTCCGTACCGCCACTAACAATATAAAAACCATTCCTCTTACGTACTTTATAGTTATGGGCAGCCATTAGTGCCTTAAACCCTTCAAGGGGAAGTTGGTTTTTCCAGCTCCCTGTAATTTTCCCCTCTAAATTTTTACCTGCTAGAATATTGAGTCCAGTCTTCTTAGTAAAAGTTTTAATGAATTTTTTAATATCCTGATTTTGCACATCAAGATCCATTTTTTTGCGCTTCATCTTTAAAAGCTCAATAGTCTCTTCTGTCGCATTTGAAATGCGATAGATTGACCCTTCACGAATCAACTCCAAATTATTTGCCCGGCAAATTGCCGAAAGCCCCTCTACAACTCCTACATCTTCCAAATGAATAGAAACTTGCACCGAAACATCGTTATCGATTATTATACTATATCCATAAGCAATAGAAATAGTTCGTGCAACTTCACGAATATCAGTGTCAACAAAATCAATTGTCATGACATCAACGTCTTCCTGTGCTGGTCCTTTTTTTAACAACGTTGTTGGATCAGTTTTTGTAAGCCCTCTCGAAATCGATTTATTAACGCGAACACTATTCTGTGGAATAGCCCCTTTTTTGTGCGCTGATGTACTTGGGTATGATGATGGGCGAACCGAAGAAGATGGTCGTGCTGGTGTTATCGCCACCCCCTTCTGGCTGCGCTTAGCTTGTAAGCGCTGACGATAGAGCTTTTGAACCTCTTGTGGTGAAAGAGTTTTCAGCTCCTCTTCAGTGAAAAGTTCACGGACGCCCTGAGAAACAGCCAAAGAACAAGCGAGAGCCAAGCAGATTACAACAACCTTAAAATTTACCATGTAATACTCATTAGTAGAGAGATGTATTTTCAGTGAAAATGTACCAAAAATACCATCAAATAACACGTAAATGGTTGATTTTCAAGAGGTTATGGCGATGATTTTACAGCAAATATACAAGAGCCCCCCTTAACGGAGAAGGACTCGTTCTATTTCTGAAATAGAGGTAAGGTTTTGTTTTAGTTTACTGAGTCCATCTTCTATCATCGAGTCAAAGGAAGCACGTTTTCTAATTTCGACCTCACTAGCCGTTTCTGAAATAATTTCCTTAATCTCTTGATTGATTTCAAGGAGCTCAAAGACAGCTAATCGACCATTATATCCCGTATGATCACACCGCTCACATCCTACAGCCTGAGGCACCTCAAGAGGGACATTAGGAACGACCGACTTAATATAATCAGAGCTCTCAATCATGGAATAACAATGGGGACACAGTTTACGCACCAATCGTTGAGCAAGGACACAAAGCACTGAACTTCCAATTAAAAACGAAGGGATATTAAGATCAACTAAACGGGTTATTGCCGACATTGCATCATTAGTATGCAGTGTCGAGAGCACTAAGTGACCTGTTTGAGCTGCTTGTACTGCTATCTGTGCTGTTTCGGTGTCACGAATTTCACCCAAAAGAATCACGTCAGGATCTTGACGAAGGAGCGATCTAAGCACTGAAGAAAAAGTGAGTCCCGCCTTTTCATTCACCTGCACCTGATTTGCACCTTTAAGGTGATACTCTATCGGGTCTTCAATAGTCGTAATATTTATCTCTTTATTGATCACATGTTGCAGGCCAGCAAAAAGAGTTGATGATTTACCAGAACCAGTTGGTCCCGTCACAAATATCATTCCCTGAGGGCGTGTAAAATAGAACTGTAACCGTTTAAGAACATAATCAGACATTCCCAAATTTTCGAGCTGTTTGAGAGTATCCATATACTTGAGAATCCTGAGTACTATCTTCTCACCAAATTTGGTAGGAAGAGAACTCACCCGCATATCAATTTCTTCCCCATGATAGTTCCATTTGATACGCCCATCTTGAGGAAGACGTTTTTCCGAAATATCAAGTTCTGCCAAAATCTTTAAGCGTGATACCAGGGCTGCTCTCACCCAGCTAGGAAGCTCCAGACTTTTTCGGAGCATACCATCTTTTCTAAATCGAACGACCACTTCATTTTCAAGTGATTCAATATGAATGTCAGTTGCACCCTGCTCAATCCCTTGATTTATAAGGTTATTAGCAAGATTAATTACTGGCTGTGATTGACTATGCTTTTTAATTTCATCAATATCACTACTCTCATCATCGAAATTGATCTCTGCCTCATCAAGGTTCTGAAGAAGAGAATCATTTGAGGTACTCTTTGACTTTGAATCAGAGAGGAGTTCATCAATAGCACTCTCTTCCGTAAGTTTAGGACGTACTATATGACCTGTTTTAAAATAAACTGCAGAAAAAAGAAGCTCATCAAACTCATTTATAACCGCAAGGTCGATATATGAATCTTCAAACTTAAGAGGATAACATTTATGCTCTCTACAAAACTTTAACCCCAGTGAGGCTACGATACTTTTTTTCTCTTCACTCATACATTCCAAAATACAAATTAATTACTCGATATCCAAATCCAGAGCTTCAATATCTATGCGCTCTTGAATTCGGTTACGTATAAAGAAACGGGATTCATACTTCCTACTTCGAGGACCATACACAAAACGTACAAACATTGTACGCACCTTATTGAGTTCACTCCCTTCAAGAAGACCAGACATATCTTGATCCAACTCATCTTGGGTTATTAAACCATCCCCGTCAGAATCTAACGCAAAGAGTTCTTCCCCGTCCTGTTCTTCGTCAAGCTGTTTACCCTCTACACCACACGACACCTCTGAAAGTGCATGGGGAAACAATGCTCTATTATCGGAAAATATCATAGTATCATTCCATGAAAGCTTCCGTTGAAGCCCCATTTTATCTTGATAATAGATACCCGTTTCATACACTGCAATTAAACCATCCCCATAGGCAATGGTTTGTTCGACACTACCCCATCGACTTTCTATAGCCAAATGATGCTGCCGTGTCTCTCTTTTACCTCTCGAAACCCCATATGAATTTGTATATAAACTATACGCAAGAGTCAAAACAATAGAGGCTACAACCATAGTCACTATAAGTTCAATTATAGTGACACCTCTTTGGAGTGAACAAGTTGTATACACTAGTTATCCCTCACCACTTCTATATTCATGAGAAGGCGTAAATCACCTTCTTCGATATACTCTGGATCAACATCTTCAAATGCCTCTTCAAAGTCATTCTCTTCTGGCTCATATCGATAGATGCCATACCGTATCTCTTTGGGCCGCTTATAGAGTCGCTCTACATCATCTGTTTCCCATATATATAGGTCTGCCATACTATCTAATGCAACCGTATCAATAACTCGTTGCCACAGAACAAGCTTGTGCGTTGTATCTGCAATCCATAATGAATCTACAAGAGGAAGCTGTGGATTTGCCAAAATATACTCTACTCTATTATGTAAATGAGAAAAGGCAGCTAACTGTCTGTATGAACGGCTCTCCATCACAGCGCTATTAACAAAAATCACATTCACCCCAGCAATACCAATACTGAGAAGGGCAATAGCTACAAGTACTTCGATGAGTGTAAACCCTTTATTCATCATAGTCCTCTTCATCATCGGAGTCTGCATCTCTGATACTCTCAATATTCACATCGGTATCTTTCATCCACTGTGCCATTACAAATGCACTCTTGTCACCCTGAAATTTCATATCTATGGGTTGATAAAAGGCCCCAAGAGTAAGTCGATTTATTGTTCCATTTCCAAAACAATGTGGTTGACCATCACAGGCCATACTCTTTGCAACAACAGAACCAATTACATCTGTTCCATTTTCAACAACCCCTTTGGCAAAAACGACTCCAGTGACTTGTGCGCCTTGACTAAGAAAAACATCACCTGCAGGCTCAGAAAGGGTCCGCGCATTGGCAGTGCTAATAAGCATGCCATGTACGGTTGCGCCTTCGGTAATATAAAGAGACCCCATACCCTGACCCGCATCAACAACAGTACCCGCTGTAATAAGTACAGAGTTATTCACTACCGCAGCACTATCATTCAGTACAATGTCACCCTCAGCCATTACAAGGCCCTGTAAATGTGTTGAATCATTCAGCTCAATACGTTCTTTAGAGTAGAGAGTAACATTAGAGCCACGAACCCCCTCCGAAACTATAATTGGCCCTGATGCAATCAGTGTTATATTTGAAAGGTCAATCATGCCTTCTATTGTTGCACTTCCCTCTACAAAGATATGAGTAACCGTTTTGGGGGCTACAACTCCAGTCTCACCAACATCAATGGTGAGGTCACCTTCAGGAATAATGATTTTTTCTAATTCTTCAAAATCTTCTAAATTTGAATAGTTCGAAGGTGAACCAAAAATATCTTCATTATCTCTCAATGCCTCATTAAACGCCCTTTTATAATACATAAGCTTTGAACCTGCATATCCCTTCACACCCGAGAGAATACGACCAACTTTTGTCGGATTTGCTTTATGCTCCTCATCGACATTCTTTCCCAAGCTTGCATAAGCACCTTCGACAGATGACTCTGAATAATCCTGTAGTGCTGTGTCGCCGGTAAGTATCAGGGCATGATCAAAATATGAGCTCAACTCATTTCCATAGTGAATTGTAAGAGATACCGACAATCCTTCAAATGTAGCAGTGGTGCTATATCGTAACCACATACCTACTGTATCCGATACTACTTCAGGCAATACTTCTTTACTACTCACTAAAATATGATGCATATCAGTGCTAATATTTGCAAGAGAAGTATCAGGTGCATACCCTTCCGAGCCTACAACAATACTGTCACCATCAAGTGTATCCACAAAGGGCTTTGCCTCGAAGTCGTCATATTTTTGTAGTACAATTGCGTTCTCTGCAATCATAAGGGCTTTATACTTACGATACTTTGCATGCCATGGGCTCGCCATAAGAGAGCTTTTTAAAAGGGAGACCGCTAAAATAGTTATGATTGATATTATAAGAAGTACTGCAGGTATCGCGTTTCCACGCTGGTGCTCTATCGATAGACTCTGACAACGCTGTATCAGGTGCATAGTTACTTCAATGAAAGGCTAAAGGTACCAGTGGGCCCTTTAAAGGATGCTGTGGTCCCTGCGATACTCTCTAACATTGCACCTTCTAGAGAGTCACCTATCTTTAAAACCGAAACACGACCATCTCGATCAGTTACTGTAACAGCTCTCTTTGCAACCATACCTGTGATAGTGTATTCTCTGAGGGCTGAAGGTTTTACAGTTGACGCAACTTTTTTAGCCCGTCCTTTCTTACGCCCCTTAGTTGCTCCTGTTCCGGTAAATGGGTTGCGATATTTTGCTACTGCTTTTGTATTTTGATTTTTAAGTGATGCCACATAATTTGCCCAAGTGTTGATATCAACCTTTTTGTAAACCGGTGCAGATGTTTTACCCGTTAGCGCATGTAAATCAGGAAAACTAAGCTTTTTAATAGCTAGGACAAGACAGACCACAATTATCAGATAACTCAACTTCCTATTCATAACTACTTCTTTAAATACTCAATGTGCATTCCAGAGATGGCATACTTCCCTTTCTGCTTTTTTATTGAAAACCGAGTAACAACCGAAAGCGGTCGTTTAGTTTCTATCGAATAGAGATACCGTATAAAATATCGATAAGAACCCGTTAATGAAAGAGAAACCACATGGTGATTACTCCCTTCTACGGGTTTACTTTCTTCTTTAACTTTTTGAACGGTGAGCCCTATTTTTTCTGCCAATTTCCGAAATCCCGTTTCAGAATACCCTTGAATACCATCACCGACAACCCGGCCATCTAACAATGAATAGGCCTCATCTAATATTACAATCTGGCTATCCAGTACATTTATCTCATTCGTAAACCACTCATCCGAAAATGTTTGGGCTGAAAGAGTGGCTATTTCTTTTCTCGTTTGTTCAACCTCTTGTAACATCGGATAGAGAATAAATTGATATGATAGAAGGAGCAACGCCAGGGGAAAAACTATTTTTGCGAGAAACCACTGCTCTTCGGCCCAGAATGTTTTAAAATCACCCATTACTTGACCTCCAAAATAACTTGAGCCGAAACAGGCCCTTTAGAGGTCTTCTTTTTACTTCCTATTGCACTTAAAATAAAGATTTCACTTGCAGAAATTTTCTCTTCAAAACTTGTTAACGCATCCCATGAAGAAACAAACAGTTGAAATTTAATTTCGCGCGCATCACCCCGAGTCATTATTTTTATAGAACGAATTTTTCCTCGCTTCGGTATCATGTGTGACAGCGAATTTAAATATCCACTCCATGCAATCGGTTGTTGTACTCTTTTTTTCCGATCATTAATTTTTCCCAGAAGCTCATTTACTCTTGTTTGAGACGAATCTAATCGAGAGACTTGCGCTGTATAGACCTCAGACTGTTGTAATAGAACTGCTTTTTCACCATCCAAGTTATTCTGTACAATTATAAGTGAACCACACAGAATGCCTACAATAAGTACAATGACTTGAATAGCAGATATAAGGGTTATACTATTACGAGAATTGATCGCCGCCCTTTTCTCAGAGTCAGTTTGAATATTCAATTGACTTGCAAAGTCCGACTGTGCCATTTGAGCCAAACCATCAGTCACCAAGGCTTCTACAGCTTTAGGCGCAGGACGTCGTATTTCAACTTCACTCAGTGAAACTCCTGGGAGCATATCCTGAAATATGTAACATTTCCAAGGGCCATGACTTTTATGAAATGCATCTTGTTTTAAAAACTGGACTAAGCGGTCAAGCCTCTGAGAGACATGATCATCAGAAACATAGGGTTCTTTGATAAAATAGGAAAGAGCACCCCCAGTAAAAACAGCTACAAGAAGTGCATTATCAAAAGCAATAGCCACAATGCAGTCACTTTCACCATCAGCCATAAATTTTTCACCAATACCCACACTAAAGAGCTCTATGGGTAAACTGACATCTTGAAAGGCAAGAGGGGCGCCTTTGTGCTCACTTGCATGGACCACTAATATTCGATGATGGGTTCCAGCATTAGAATCGTGTGTTGATACATAATAGGTTCTAAAAAGATCAAATGTCTTTTCAGGAAAATTACTTTTCAGATGGCCTTCTATATGATACTCATCCAAAAACTCATTATACGGGGTAATAATTTCACAAATGAGATATTCACACCCATGTACTGCTGAAACAACAGATCGATAATGACTTAAAAATGAGTACCCCGCCTTCTCTTTAGCTCGATAAATATGTTTTAACCACCGACTATTCGCCGGCTCGCTGCACAAAGCATCGCTTACATATATGAGAGTATCTTTTGAAAACATTTGGTTCCTGAGACAAAAATACAAATAAATGTCGATTTAAGAGTAGATTAATGACCACCTTAAATGACTTATTGTGGGATACTCATTTATAATTCAGCCCCCACTATCCAGAGATAATAGTATCTTTTGCTCAATACGCTCAGTGAAGGCTTACCAATTCATGTTGTTCAAACGAGCATTTTTTAAACCCAAACATAAATCACCACCAGACTTAGTCCATGAAAGCGCTCCAGACTGGTCTGACTTGGGATATGACGAAACTTTTTATCAAGAACGTCCAAGACGGTTTCTCAATAAAGATGGAAGTTTTAATGTTTTAAAGAAGGGCCGCTCCTTTCTTCAAACCCTTCACCTCTATCATTCGCTTCTTATGATGAGCTGGACTAAATTCTACATCACAATTTTCTCTGTGTTTGTAGCTATTAACTTTATTTTTGCTATTCTCTTCTTTATGTGTGGATACCAGGCTATCCATGGAATCGACTATTCAGGGTCGTTTACCGGACTTCGAGACTGTTTCTTTTTTAGTGTTCAAAGCTTTACCACGGTAGGCTATGGACAACTCTTCCCCGAATCCCTCAGTGCCAACATGCTTGCGACCCTCTCTTCTCTGGTTGGTTTACTCAGTTTCGCCCTTGCAACAGGAATATTCTTTGCCCGATTTTCCCGCCCTGTTACCATGGTCCAATTCAGCACTCATGCTCTGATGTCACCCTATAAAGATCAAAATGCATTTATTTTCCGTTTGGCAAATGGACGAGCTGAGAGCGAACTCCTCAATGTCCGAATCAAAGTAGTTATGACATGGCTCGAAAATGCAGGAGAACAGACCACTCGGAGATTTAAAACCTTAAAATTAGTTCGAAATCAAGTAGCCTTTATGCCAGCCGTTTGGACCATAATACACCCTGTCACTCAAGAGAGTCCACTCACAGGCAAAAGTAAAGAGCAACTCGAAGCTGCTGATGTTGAATTTCTTATTACCCTCAATGCATTTGATGAAACTTTTTCGCAAACAGTTTATAAGAGATCATCATATAAATGGTATGAGTTAATGTGGAATAGTAATTTCACAGACATGATATCAAGTACCCCAAATGGCCTTGTGGAAGTCGATCTAAGTAAAATAGATCAGTGGGAAGCTGCATGATCAAAGCTGTTATTTATGACTGGGGCGGCGTCATTTGCGTCAATCCTGCACCTGAATTTCTCACGGCATGCAGTGCTGCACTTGGCGTAGAGCAAGAACACTTGCAGCCACTTCTTACACGATATATTGATCCATTTCAAAAAGGAGAAATCACGGAAAGTGCTCTCTGGGAAATCATCTGTTCTGAACTCAATATCAGCAACTATGATTGGTCTAAACCTCTGTGGAGGCCGGTTTTTGAAAGTTTTTACACCCCACAGCAAGAAGTGATTAATTCTGCCAAAGTATTGCAATCTTTCGGGTACAAAATAGGCTTTCTCAGCAATACTGAAGTGCCCGCTATGGAATTACATCTCTCACTCAATTATGATTTTTTTGATGCTCGAGTATTTTCATGTGTAGAGGGGATTATAAAACCTCAAGGCGCTATCTACTCTTTAATTGCAGAACGGCTAGGCCTCCCCCCTGAGGAGTGCATTATGATTGATGATAAACCAGAGAATATAGTAGGGGCCGAAGCTGTTGGGATGAGTGGCTTGTTGTTTACCAGTGAGATTCAATATCTCAGGGAAATTGAATCACTTCCGAATCTCACTAAATAATTCATACACCACCTGAAGAGTATTAGAAGTTCGTGCATTTTCGTGCTTGATAGAATTTACCACCTTTAATTTTTAAGATAGTTCTTCCATCGTTATATCCTTTTTCGGAGTTAAACTTCATATTACCATAGACCCCTTTAACGGTCTTTGCACTCCGTAACTTATTAACCACATTTCCACCACCTTTTTGAATACCCCACAGTATAAACCGAGTTGCATTATAGGTAAGGCCAGAAACTCTATCCTTGTCTGGATTGACACCCCATCTCTTCAAATACAATCCTTTGAATTTTTCCCATTCTCTATTTTTATCGTGATCAACAAGCGAAGTAGAAAAGTGTGTATTCTCAACGTATTGTTTACCCTTCTTGAGAATCGTTTTACTATACCATCCAGAAGATCCCAATAGATCGGCGTCTACTTTATTAAAATAGGCTTGGCTCGCAAGTACAGAAGCATCCTCAGGATCACTTGCGGCTATAAAAAGTGCATCAAATGATATGGTAGAATCAAGTAACCACTTCTGATTTTCATCTTCATCAAATTCACTGGTATCGCGCACACCAGAAATAAAATCTCTCTTTCTATCAAGATTAAACTTTTTAAGACGCAGTACATCATAATTAGCTCGGTAGTCTGCAAGACCTTCTTCGTAATACTCTTCAAAGAGTACTGTTCCACCAAATTTCTCTACAACCTCTTTAAAGTTCTCAGCCATTATAGATCCGTAATCGCTGTCAGGCACAAGCACTGCATACTCTTTATGTTTTTGACAGTTAACACTAAATCGAGCAATAGATTGCGCGAGATAACTTGGAGAAGTGTTTATTTGAAATATATTTTTCCCCAGTCCTGCAATACCAGCATCAGTAGCAGTAGGAGTAATCAAAGGAACATGAGGGTATTTCTGACTCAGCCACGCCCCCAATGCTGCTGCTGTAGGGCTCATCACAGGCCCAATCACCCC
The DNA here is from genome assembly GCA_051532055.1 of Fibrobacterales bacterium. Taxonomy (GTDB): domain Bacteria; phylum Fibrobacterota; class Fibrobacteria; order Fibrobacterales; family JAOPTW01; genus JAOPTW01. The sequence goes on from JAOPTX010000007.1 coordinate 62,872, forward strand.
TGCGATGTTATCCTCGAGCATTACTTGAGACACCTTTTCAATAGCCTCTGCAGGGTGGGCTTTAGTGTCTAATACTCGATATGATACTTGCGCATCAGGATAGCGATCATTGTGCTTTTCTATTGCTAGAATCGCACCTTGAACCACAAACTGCCCCAATGCAGCATAGTCACCACTCAACGGAGTAACAATAATAATAGATTCAATTCCTGGACCCTTAGATAGAAGGCTGTTGCGTTTCTCTTCAGCCTTAGCTGTGAGACTATGCCCTGGGAACTGTTGCATAATGCGTTGTAGGTAATTACGCGCTAAAGTATACTTCTTTTTACTCTCATAAATTTGCGCAAGTTGAAAAACCATGGTGCCCACAACTTCATTATCAACAGGATTACTGTTAACTAATTTAAGAAGTTCCTCTTCATGCAAGACTTGTGCTTTTAATAGCTGATTCATGAGGGTTCGAGCTTCATTATACAGATAGTTCCCCACTTCAAGAAACAAAACTCGCATCGCCTTTGAAGCTCCTTGATAAAAGAGACCCTCTTGGATATCAATTTTCCCTTGCAACAAACTCATTCGATGAATATATCGACTATCAGGGTAATAAGTAATAAAGTTGTCAATAGCCTCTTTTGCCAATGAGATACTATCAATTCTTACATAGACCTCAGAAAGAAGTACCAATGCTTCTTCTCCCTCTTTTGTGTCCCAACTGTTTTGCAATACACGTTTTAATGGTGTGATAGCCTCTTTAAAAGCACCAAGCTGTATTTGTTGTTTTCCCTCAATTAAACGTTGCTCATTTTTGGCAAACGTAGTTGATAGGGTAATACATAACATTATAAGAAGTAATTGTTTCATCTAAAATCCTGCTTAGTGTGCAATATAAGGGCAATAGGCGATTTATCAACACCTCGAATAAATATACCTAAATATGAAAAATTTGTAATTTCCGGCCTAATCTTGTTAGACAATAGGCCAATTCTTTACGATACTGCTACTGCCTTATCTTTGACCACAGACTCTTCTGAAGCCCTTCAACAGCTTCTACTCTCAATGCAAACAGTGCCCCCATAAAAAGTATGAGGAGACCAACACCGCCACCGATAGTTTTTACAGCAAGTAATAATTTTCCTGATTGACTAGAAAATGCGAGATCAAAATAGAGCGAACCGAGCATATAGAGACCTATTGCAGGTATCACTACTTTAAGGAGAGTTACAGCTGAAGACCAATAGACCCTATCCGGGTAGATAATGAGCCATGTCACAATAAGAACCATAAATTGAGCTACCGAAAGCAACGCTGATATAAGGGGGATTTTTATAATTCCGATGGAATCAGGAACTATAGAATAAAGCGGAAGTGAGGCAAAAAAGAGCCCTAAGGTAATAAATGAAGGGAGCCATGTTCGTTTATCTGCATAAAAAGGCCGTACTACCAATAATTGAGCCGACATAGGTACCGCTGCAATGAGATAAAAACGCAGTGCCTTTGCGGTTTCTTCTACTTCATTAAACCGGCCATAGTGGTAGACCAGCTCTATTACCGGCTCTGCAAAGAGGTAGAGGATAACAACCGAAGGAATAAGTAGGGCAAATACTTTATCAAGAGTGCGTGCAGCGAGTTGATTCACTTCCTGATATTTTGATTCACTACAGAGCCGTGCCATATGAGGATACGATGCAACACTTATTGCCATGCCAAATACTCCAACGATTACCATTGCTATGCGGAGTGCATAACCCAATATAGCCACACTATTAGAGTTATCCATACCAAAATACCGATAGACAAACTCATTGGAAAAAGTCATTCCGGCAGCGACTATAAATGGAAGAGATAGGAGAATGTATTGTTTTACTATAGGATCCCGCAATGATATGCGTAGCGTTATCACAATACCGGTTTTTCGTGCACCAAAGAACTGCAATAAGCCACTACCAAGTGCTGCCCCAACCAATACCCCCCAGCAAAACCCTTCAAGACCATTTCCACCCAGACTAAAAAGCCCTCCAATAATTATCGAACTATTGTAAATAAGTGGTGCAAGAGCGGGAAGGGCATAAGAATACTGTGCGTGTTGAACACCTATAAAAAGCCCTCCAGCAACAAAGAACAGTTGGCCAAATATAATAATTCTCGTGTAAGTAACAGCAAGAGCAAGTGTTTCCGAAGGTATTGGCTTATCACTCAAATAGGGGAGTAATTGGTCAGCATAGATCCAACAAAGCGTTGAAAAGACTACCATAACCCCACTAATTATAAAGAAAATATTTGAAAATGTTTGAGAAGCTTCTTTTTGTTTACCCTCTTTAAATAGAGGTAGAATAAGTGGTACCAGTGTGATAGATAAATATCCACTCGCCAAAAAATGGTTTAATAAATCAGGAAGAAGAAAAGCAAAATTGTATGCATCTACCTCAGCTGAAGCGCCACCCACATAAGCCAATAGCCAATTACGTACGAGACCCAGTACTCTACTCAATAAAATTGAGAGCGTAATGATTGCGGTACCCTTTGCAATACTTGTAGGTTTAGAGCCCATAGATTAGAGGAGTACCTTTGAGGTCGTAAAGCCTGAAATGAGTATAGCTATCATTGATGCAACTACTGCTGCTTTTGTTGCTTTGCCCACTCCAACTGCTCCATTGGTAGCAGTATATCCAAAATAGCATCCAAAACTTGCAATAAAAAAACCAAATATTAGACTTTTACTGAGGCCAACTGCAAGGTCACCATTAGTATAAAAAAGGCGTACCCCATAAAAGAAGAGGTCAAAGCTGATTCCTTTGAAATGAGAAACAGCGTATCCACCTAAAATTGCAACAAATGAAGAGAGGACCGTTAATACTGGGAGCATAATGAGAGTTGCTACTAATCGAGGTGCAAGAAGAAAACGATGTGGATTGAGGGCGAGACAGTGCATTGCATCCAGCTGTTCAGTCACTGCCATTGTGCCAATCTCGGCACACATAGCTGCTCCGATACGACCAGCAAGCACCATACCGGTGAGCATGGGCCCTAATTCAAGCATGACTGATTTCCCTACTGCCATTCCAACATACGTCAAAGGGATCATATCTGCAAATTGATAAGCCATCTGCCATGCAGTTACCGCTCCTGTAAATACTGAAGTGGTCAGGACCAGTGGGATGGAAGTGATACCAATAGCATACATCTGCTCAACCGTAAGGTGAAAGTTAAATATCACCATATGTACATTCATTAACAGATTTTTAATAAATGAAAAATAGCTATAGAGCCTGCCAAGAAGTCCTCTGACATTTGAACCGAGCAATATTGCCAATTCATCAAGTATAAATGGTTTTGCTTCTTGCACTATTGTACCCATCCTCTATATGAGGCACAATGTAGCAATCTCAATTTTAGTTGTATAGAGATCATTTGCCCCCCCTTTTTAAAACAGGTCGAATTATCCCATATAAGATAACTACAATACTACCTATTTTTAGAATACCGACCGGTTCACCAAATGCAGTAAATCCAGCTATTACTGGAAGTACCATTCCAAGTGCCGCAGAATAAGCAACAAGAATCGTTGCACGCCCATGGGCAAAACCAAACTGAAACAAAATGAATGCCGTCACAAAAAAGAGGCCATGAAGCCACAAATAATATTGCGAGATCAATGTTACTAAATAAGATATTATAGAATCTAGGGAATCGATAGTCATAGCATCAAAATCAGATACAGGAACAGCATAGGACGAGGCCTTCAAAGTAATTGCTGCAAGTCCAAATGCAAAGCCCGATACAAGGGCATAACGAAGCTCCTTATTTTTGAGGGAGAATAGCACTCCCATTGCGACAACCAATGTTGCAATAAGGATATTTGTCGCGCCTTCATCAAATGAAGCTATCGAAGAATCAGAAACGATTCCAAGAATCAATACTCCTGCTATCACCAATATTGTTGCCTCGAGGGCAGAGCGATCGAGGCGCTCTTTTAAGAGGAGAAAGGCCAAAAAACCTGTCACTATCGGGTTTAATGACATCACCGGCTGTACTAAAGTTATCCCCCAATGAGGATTAACCAGTGCATAGTTATAGAGCATGGTACCAGCAGCACCACAAGACACTCCCAATAGCCAAAAGGGACTTTTGAGAAGAGCTAATACTGGATGCAAAGAAGCACTTTGAGGCTCTTGCCTTACCTGATGCCCTTTCTTTTGTAAGATATTTCCAAAACCAAGAAGAAGTACCGCACCAAGTGCGACCACAAAGGCCATTATCGATTGCCCCAGATCATCTGATAGGTCCAGTAATTCCCCATCACCTTCTTAAGATAGTCACGAGTTTCCCAATAGGATATTTCTTCTACGAACATCTCCGTGTCCAGGTGTCCATTATTTTCTTTCCATCTCTTTGTCGGGCGCGGTCCTGCATTATAATTAGAGAGAACAAGATATTCATTATCCCACTTTTTCATGAGGTCCCCGATATAACGAACACCTAATCTGATCGCGAGATAGGGATTAAATAAACGTTCAGGATCAAAATCTGCAATATTTTCTCGACGCGCCAGCTCTTTACCTGTTGCAGGCATTATCTGCATAAGTCCATGAGCCCCTGCAAATGACTCAATATCACTATCAAAGATTGACTCTTGCCGCATCAATGCTAATATAAAGTATGGTTCTACATCCATCCTTTGTGCATGATAGGTCACCTTCTGGAAATAAGGTCTCAGGTAAAGCAATTCCATAAGTGGTCGTGGTGGACTCATAAGTTCTCGACGATCTAAACGCCATGCCATCTGCCTTGATATTCTATAAGATTGCGCAATATGACCATACCGAAGAAAGAGCTTAGAGAATTGATACATAAAGTCGAGACGTCCCACTTTAGATTTATAGAGCCGCTTATAGCGAAGCTCTGCCTCATTCCAACAGCCTAGAGCAAGTAATGTCTCTACCTGCAGAAGCTGGGAAGGATCGAGGACTGTCTTTTTATTTTGCTGATTTTGTAACCAGGCAACCGTTTCTTCTTCCGTATATTCCAAAAGAGTTATTGAAGGAATAGAATCTTCAACCATGAGTGAATCTTGAATAAGATAATGCCGTGCTCTATGAGCATAATATCCAACAGGATAATCTTTAATCGTTTTTAAAAACCAATTTTTAGCCTCACGTCTGTTTTTGAGCTTTAAATATGATCTCCCCAAATAAAAACGAGATGCCGAGGCAGGCCACAACAGGTCGGGTTTTTTAATTACCCTTTTGAATCTCTTAATTGCAGACTGTAATCGATTACGCTTAAACTCCACATACCCTTTCCGAAATCCAATCCATTTTCCTCTTTTAGTATCATATTTTGAAGGGGGAAATTGATCGTAAGCCTTAATAGCTTGAGCAAGCTTATTATCTTGTTCAAGCTCAAACCCCTTGGTCCACTTAATCTCCAATGCTTTTGTATGTTTGGGAAAGCGTTTAGAAAACTGAGTATACCAATAATTAGCGCTTCTTGTTTGTTTAAGAGATCTATATGAGCGTGCTAAATTGAGGTAATCATTTGCCGTCGCCTGCTTTGCTGCTTTTTTTACAAGCCATTTATAAAGTACTATTGCTTTAGTATATTGAGATGTTTTTCTGTAGCTAAAGGCAAGTTTTCTATTAAACGAAACCTTTGTTGCCCATTTGGGCTGACGTTTTAGCAAGGTTTGTAGATGGGAGATCGCTACAGAATAGTTCTTAAGTTTAAATTCAGTTTCAGCTAAGGTACTTTGCAAATAAAAATCATCGGCCCTCTTTTTAAACGCGCCAGTCATTGCAGTATACGCCCACTTAAGCAGTGACTTATTTTTCGTCGCCTTGAGAATAGCATAACAAAGTGAATCTCCAGTAGCCACAAACCCTTGTGCAAAAGCGATATGCGCCTCTTCCTTTAGAAGAAGAAATTTATTGTACTTTCGTTTAGGGTCAAGGTCCTGTATGATTGAGATCAAAGAATCTTTTTGAATAAGAAAGTCTTCGTACTCAGCAAGAGTATCATTACTCCAAAAATGCTCACTACTTATTTTTGACGCTAAAAAGGTCGCTGTCTTTGAAAGCTCATCAACCACATTATCTTTTGAGTCTGTCGTAGAAAATTGATGATAATAGTTTTTAAGTACAGTAAATGCCATTCGGTATTCTCTTAGAGCAAAATATGACCGATACAAATAAAGAATCGCTAATTCCCTATACGCCTCACTATAGACAATACTCCTCTCAAAATGGGTCAATGCATCACGATACTGTTGCATCCTATACTTGCGCATCCCTGTAATAAACATCTCAGCAAGGGGATCTATTTTAGCAAGATCATTCAGTGATTGAGTATCAACCTGAGCATGCCAATATCTTTTTTTAAACTCCTCAGCCGAAAGAAGAAGTGTATCAACTACAACCGGTTGAATAATAGAAATTTTCTCATCTGAGCTTACCGAACTATTTTGATGAGCCGTTACCGATTCAATAATTTTTTGTGTAGTAGAATCTGGAGACGCAACAAAACTTTCACCAACAGAAAGGTCTGTTGATGAAAATGCATAGGTCATTAATAGAAATACCACAATCCCTACTCGGACCATTGAGGGTTCCCCACCTTTTTTAAATTTCGACAGTTGTAACTATTCCTAACTGAGAAAACTTCTCTGCCAACTCTTCATACAGAGTTGAGTGTATCTCATCTGCTGTACAGAGTTGCAACACTCTATTTGCTAACTCAAGTGATTCTGAGTATGATATTGAACGTATCACTTTTTTACACTCAAGAATTGCATTTGCAGTCATAGAAAGTTCATCTACTCCCATCCCCAACAATAATGGTACAGCATATGGATCGGATGCCATTTCACCACACACCGAAACCGTTATACCATTTTTATGACATGCATTTACTACCTTACGAATCATCCGCACAACCGAAGGGTGAAACGCATCATATAAAAATTTTATTTTTTCATTTGAACGATCTACAGCAAGAGTAAATTGGATCAAATCATTAGTACCAATACTGACAAAATCGACTTCTTGAGATAATTCATGAATTAACTCAACTGCAGAAGGAATCTCTACCATTGTCCCCACTGGAATCGCTTCATTAAAAGGAGTTCCTGAATCCCGAAGTTCCTGACGCGCTTCTTCGAGAAGGCGCTTTGCTTCACGGAGCTCTTTCAGGCCTGAGATCATAGGGAACATTATTTTTAAATTACCAAATTTACTCGAACGCAATAAGGCTCGTAATTGAATTTTGAAAAAGTCTGGCTGATCAAGACAGACCCTAATTGAACGCCAGCCCATTACTGGATTATCTTCATCAGTAAGGTTGAGGTCTTGAACAAGTTTATCACCACCTGAGTCAAGTGTCCGGATCGTAACCGGCTTAGGACTCATATTTTCAAGAAGATGTTTATAAGCATAAAACTGATCATCTTCACTTGGATTTGGTTGATCAAAATAAAGAAACTCTGACCGAAATAAACCCACACCGTTTGCACCATACTCTTGTACATCATGAGCATCAATAGGTTGCACAACATTAGCATACAGATTGATATACTTACCATCAGAGGTAATAGGATCCAGACCAACTTCTTTTTGAAGGTCTTCATCATGCTTTTTAAGTTTATTTTTTCGTTCTGTATAAGTTTCGATATCATTATCATCAGGATTGATAATGACCAATCCACGCACACCATCAACAATGACATAGTCACCATTGCGCACCATGAACGATAAATTTTTAAGTCCCGATACGGCAGGAAGCTGCATCGAACGAGCCAAAATTGCAACGTGAGAGTTTTTACCCCCAATATCTGTAGAAAACCCGAGAGTAAAGTCTCGATTTAAATGAGTAAGCTGTGACGGAGTAAGTTCATGACTAACAACAATAGCCTCTTGATTGATTACCGATATATCAGAATCGTCTTCAAGGCTTCCAAAATTACTTAAAACTCTATTAAACACATCCCGTAAATCACTGACTTTCTCTTTAGCGATTTCACTCTCTTTTTGCTCAAACATACCAATAAGACTTTGCATATAGGTTTGAAAGGCAAACTCTGCATTTTTCTTCTCTGACCTAATAATGCTTATCACATTATCAATAAGCGTACTATCTTGTAGAATCATGATATGGGTAGAAAAAATTCTGGACTCTTCTGCCCCAAGAGTCTGAGTAATTTGAGCTTTAAGAGTGGTCAACTCTTTAATAGATTTTGCAACAGCATATTTAAATGTTGAAATCTCGAATGCAACATCCCCAATTGCGATAGTACGCTCTTCCACTGTGGAAACCTTAGTTTTCAACAAATGAACGGGCCCCATAGTTATCCCAGGAGAAGCTGCTACTCCATAGAGCAACACTCGTTTTCTTTTTTTAAATACCTTAGTCATCTTCGTTAAACTTGTCCTCAAATATTTTCTGTAAATTGGCAAAAATCTCTTCTTGATTTTCCCCATCGAGCTCTACATCTATTACTGCACCAGGTTCAATTGCGAGCATCATAATATTAAGAATACTCTTAGCATTTACTCTGGTATTATTATAGTTAAAAAAGACTTCTCCAATTGAACGTGAGGTCACATCAACAATCATTGAAGCTGGACGGGCATGTACACCCAATTTATTCTGGACAGTTAGGGTCTCTTTCATCATATAGTATTGTTTCTTTTAAAAAATGTCAACGTTTACATCGAGTCCATCATCTATAATCACATTAAACAGTGAATCAGTTGAGATGAGGGTTGTATTTAATTTATTATAAAAGGCGGTATCATTGAGCATCGCCCCTACAGTATTATCAGTCGCTTGAAGCTTCTCTGATAGCACTAATAGGCGATTGGTCAATGAATCAACCTTGGTCAAGAGCACTTTTGTTTTAGTGGTACTCTCGGTGGTCTGTTTCAAGAGCTGTTCTAGGCTCCCCATATTATTATCTAAAAACTGATTTACTTTAACTGATGCCTGTTTTAAATTACCCAAACTACTTTGAAGTACTGGATCGGTATCATCAATCATTATCTCAAGCCTATCTTCAAGTCGTTCTGCCTTGGCAAAAATTGACTTAAAACTCTCTTTAAAACGATCATTTGCTACAGTCGAATCAAGTACCTCTTTAACTACTTTTAGTAGTACTGCTGTTGAATCAAAGACCTCACCTGCATATCCCATCACTTCAGCAATTCCTGCATCAAAATGCCCTTCAATTTGGTCGCCTTTTTTAAGGTAATTAGGTGAGTCTCCCAGGCTTATCACCACCTGACGTTCTCCCATAAGACCAATATTGCGTACACGAAAATCAGAATTGACAGGGATGCGAATACTATCAATTACATCAAGAGTTACAAGAACTTTTCTACTTGCCTGATGCAGAGCAATATGTGCAACTTTTCCACTTTTTACTCCATTAATTTTAATGGGGTCACCAGGCTGTAATGTACTCACTTGTTCAAACATTACGAAATACTGCACCTTGGTCTCTCGAGGGTCTTGTTCATCAAGAAACATTATTCCAAAAACCAGAATAATCAGTGCGACTATAAGCACCATACCAACTACAAAATATTTACTCTTATCACTTGCTTTCATACATTACTCTTAAACAACCAACAACGCGCTAGTCAATACCCTAAATGTAATTCAAAAATCGACATTAATTGTCAATTCTTGCGCTAAAATCACATCTTTCACCTTAAATGCACTGATTTTCAGACTCTCAAGGTTTTTGTGAAAGCCTGGATCAAACAATGCTTTGCCAAGACTATTCTGCTGTGTCATAGCCTTTATTTTCTCTTCTTCAACGATATCTGAAAGGCGCTCTAGTTTTCCAATAAGAAGCTCGCTCCTTTGTAAAACTTGGTTAAAATCTTCAGAAACTGTTTCATGATCAAATTGAGCAATTTGTCTCTCAATTGTATTCAATCCGTACTCTATCGACTCAATGGTAGAGACTATAGTAGATTCACTTTCCCGAGCAACAGTGTTCGCACGATCTATTAATTGTTGTGCCTTTTGCTTTACCCTCACTAGGGCATTCTTCGATTCATCACTAAACACAACTGAATCAAGGGCACCCATAAGTGTTGTAATAACGCCTTGGGTCTGTCCTATTAAAGCTTGGGCTTGTCGAGCAAGGCCTGAAGTGCCCTTATCACTACTTGCATAAATTGTACTCCCAGGCGTGTACACCGATTTACTCTCACCAAGAAGCACGGCAAGTACTCGTTCACCAAGAAGACCATTGTTCCGGATAAACACCTTTGAATCAATAGGAATCGCAATACGATCATCAATAGCGGCCTGAATTTGTATATACTCTCCAGCCTGCTCAAACGAAAGTACCTCACCATTAGCTAATCCATTCACCGTCACATCGCTTCCCAATGCTAATGTGTGGATTTCAGTACTCAATATTGAATATTTTGATGTTCCAAATCGTGGTGAATTGGGATGATACATAATATAGAGAAACCCAACAATGAATACGATGGCCGCCACCCCTATATAGAATACAGTATCATTCCTATTCATAAAAATCGGTACTATTCTCGTGATCCATCGCCATTTCATTGTATGCATTGCTCTTTTTTGCAGCAATGATATCAATCAATTTATTATTAAATTCCGCGGCAGAATCTATGCCATTCATTTTCATAAGCATGTTCATCGCGATCACCTCAGATATGACAGTCATATTTTTACCAGGGGTTATTGGTATCTGGACCGTGTTTACAGGAATACCCATAATTTGCCGTGTCGCATCACCCAATCCCGTCCGCTCATAACTTGTTTCAGCATTCCAGAGCTGTAAATCTACTATTATCTCTACTTTTTTTACCTTACGTACTGCGTGAATTCCAAACATCGATTTAATATCAATAATTCCCACACCGCGAATCTCCATATGGTGGTCTATTATATTACTGCTTTTTCCAATAATAGAATCACCGATTCGTGTTAAACGAACCGCATCATCAGCCACTAGCCTGTGTCCTCGCTCAACTAAATCAAGAGCACACTCACTTTTACCAATATTACTCTGACCAACATAGAGCATTCCCACACCATACACATCTACCAGTGATGCATGTACATTCACATACGGAGCAAACCAATTCTCCAATATCTTTTGAAGAGACCTAATGAGGGTTATCGACGGCTTTTGACAACTCATAATAGGGATTTTAAGCTCGGTACACATTTCAACCAGCTCGTTATGTGCAGGAAGGTCATGAGTCACAACCCATAGGGGTGAAGGATATTTCTTGAGGCGATCAAAAATCTCCATTCTCCGGTCTTTCCCTACAGATTCTAAATAAGACCACTCTGTAGTACCAATGAGCTGAACTCGTTGATGAGTATAGACGTCAAGAAAACCGGCCAAAGCCATTCCCGGTCGGTTTATATACGGCTCAGTAATCTTGGAATCAAGAGTCTCAGCCCCATTTAATAATTGTAATTTGAACTCCTCTTGATAGCGTGTATAAAAATCTCGTACGAGATATTTCCGTTTACACACTACCTCAAGGTTATCAAGAGCATTTTGTTTCAATAGTTAACTTAACCCTCCACCATATCTGCGGTTGGATTTGCTTTATGTGATTTTAGAATCTCATTCTCTTTTTTCAGCTGACGTTGCATTCTTTCGAGTACTTTTTCTACCGCTTTACCCATGTTCTCTTCTTCTGCTTTTGCGACAACTGTTTTATTAAGGATATTTACCGTGATCTCAGCCGAACGTGAACTTTTATGTTGCTCAAGGATAACATGGGCATCAATAATATTGTTATAAAACTGAGACAGTGCCTGAACATCTGCGGTCATATTATCTTGCAGTTCTTGAGAAGCGTGAAAATGTCTGGCTGTAAATTGAACGTTCATAGGTATTCTCCATTGTTATGTGAATGAGACCTCGTTTAAGTCATTAAGATTATGCAACTTAACACCACCTCATAGTACTAGTATACATTAGTTTTAAACTTTAAAAAAGCACTATTTTAATTTTTTTCCATCTTAGAAACGTTTTACTCGTCACAGTTTAAAGATCATACTTTTAAGGATATATTCTCACAATATGGTCAATTATTTGATTAAAAAGCCTCTATAGAGCTTTCCCACACAACAAATCACACTCTTCTTAAAACTTTTTGCGCATGCGAGCGGGTAAAATATTGAGCTGTTCTCTATACTTAGCAACCGTTCGTCGCGCAACTTCGATACCCTTGATTTTGAGAGCTTCGACAATTTTTTGATCACTCAAAGGTTTTTTAGGATCTTCATTTTCAATGGTGTCCTTGATCGACCCTTTAGTGCGTTCTGCAGAAACCTCCGATCCATCTTGCTGAGTCACACTCGAAGTAAAAAACTTTTTCAATTCAAATATTCCCATATCGGTCTGTACATATTTACCGTTAGTCACCCGATTCACCGTCGAAATGTGCATCTCAATTTTATCAGCGATATCCTGCAAAATCAGAGGTTTAAGAAACGAAGGCCCTTTAAAAAAGAAATCATGCTGCACCTCGACAATTGCCTGAGTCACTTTGAGAATAGTTGATTTTCTTTGGTCAATACTCCGCATCAGCCAATTTGCAGAATTAAGCTTCTGTTTTACAAACTGCTTCTCTTCACCTTTAAGCTTGCTGCCCTTCTGAAGAATAGAGCTATAGGCTTTAGAAATACGCAAATTTGGTACACTTTTATCATTGAGGTATACCATCAGTTTCCCCTCAACATTTTCTACAGCCACATCAGGTATAACTGTTGCACTACCACCATCACCAATCGCTTGTCCCGGCTTTGGATTGAGTCGAGCAATGTCACCGAGTGCTTTTTGAATTTCTGAAGTAGACGTATCATATTTTTTAGCTAGATTAGAGACCTGCAATTTTTGCAACATCCCATAGCTCTCTTCTAGTATTTTGACAGTAAATATTGAATCAAAAACCTCTTTGCGGGCCTGTAGCAACAAACATTCCTGCACTGAAGTTGCCCCAACTCCTGCCGGAGTAAAAGTTTGGAGCACATGAAATGCTTCACGTACATCATTGCTCACCTCATACAAACTCTTATCAGCGTTGATAACCGACTCTATCTCAGTATAAAACCTATTACTCGTGGTAGGTATCTCTTCGCCAGATTCACGGATGAGCAAACCATCAGCATTAAGGCTATATATCAGGTACTCAACTAAATCAGTTATCTCTGCAGAAAGTTTTCGGTCTTCGAGTTGTTCTATCAAATAATCTTCAAGATTTTTTGAATACACAATAGGGCGTTCATACTGTTCATCAGGATCGGGACGAGAGTCCATAGACTGCATGCCATAATCAAAGCCATCGTTCAGATACTCATCCCAATCGATCTCCTCTTTGGCCTCTTGAATCTCATCAAGCTCTGTCTCTTTCGTCTCAGTAGCTTCTGGTTCTTTTACATCTTCGACTTCACTCTCAATTTCAAGTATGGGATTTACTTCCAACTCTTGTTGTACCATAAGTTCTAGCTCTTGTGAGGTCACCTGAAGCAACTTCAAAGATTGAATCATCTGAGGCGAAAGTCTCTGCTCCAGTTTCGCACTAATATTAAGCTGTAATCCTAAATCCATAGTTCTCTCTTATAGACTAAATGATTGTCCAAGATAAATACGTTTCGCATCTTCATCATTTGCAAGGTGATCAGCAGTACCCTCAATAAGTACCCTTCCTTGAAACATTATATAAGCCCTATCTGTTATAGCCAATGTTTCTCTCACACTGTGATCAGTGATGAGAATCCCCATATTATCATTTTTTAACTTCGAAATGATAGATTGGATATCTTCAACCGCAATAGGATCTATTCCAGCAAAAGGCTCATCCAACAACAAAAAATCGGGTTCTGACGCTAAAGCTCGCGCAATTTCGAGACGACGCCGTTCACCACCAGAGAGCGAATAGGCTTTATTTTTACGCAGCCTAGTGATCTTAAAGTCTTCAAGTAAAAATTCGAGTCGTTCTTTCCGCTCTTTTTTATTCATCTTCATAGTCTGTAAAATCGCCATGATATTATCTTCTACAGAGAGCTTTCGAAAAATCGATGCTTCTTGGGGAAGATACCCAAGCCCCAAACGGGCCCGTTTATACATTGGAATTTTGGTTACATCATGGTCATCAAGGTAGACCACACCCCCTGATGGCTTCACCATTCCCGCCATCATATAAAAACTGGTTGTTTTACCAGCGCCATTAGGTCCCAGTAGCCCTACGACTTCGCCTTGGGTTACTCGAATAGAGACCCCATCCACCACCTTACGATCACCATATACTTTTATAAGGTGCTCTGTGCGAATTGTTCTTCCTAAATTCTCTACCATATATTCCAACTTTATATCAGACAGTAATGGACTGCCTTACTTAACTATTGAGTCCTTCACCTCTACCTCTGTATTCAGAGGGCTGGGTGTAATTGCACTCTCTTTTTTCTCACCAGAGTAAATTCCCTGAGACACATTACCTTTTAAGGTAAAACCACTTATTGCTCGATTTTTAAAATTAAGCCAGATTGTGTCACCAACAGCATCATTCTTTCCTTCAAATTTCCCCTGGTCACTAAAATAGTGATATAGCGTACTCGCCTGTTCCCAGATTTTAATGGTATCAAGCATCCCTTGTTTCATAATCATCTTAAGGGAGTTGCCCTTCATTTTATTAATAAAATCAGGACGGTCATCTCTATAATTTTTACTCTCGGCACTTCCAATTACTTCAAGGTTACTGATGAATGAATTTTGAAATTCAACAATCAATGAATCACCGACAATTTCAGAAATGTCATGGGCCCCGCCCCCACTCTTCTCTTTTTTTAAACCCTTTGCTCCTTGGACAACCTCAATACGTCGAATAGTATCCTTATCCATAAAGATTCTCATAAGAGAACCTTCAATTTCAAATTGTTCAATAATTGCTTTTGGGGAACCTTTCAATATCAATTCACCCTTCTCAATATTGTAAATAGCAGTATCACAAGAAATTGACATCTTTTCTTGGGTAACCGTGACCCCATGAATGGCATGAGCCACTTGTAAAGAATCATTAAATTCAAGAAGTTCAGCCTTAATCTCAAGAGTATCGTCTTTACCCTCATCACCAGGTATCAAGCGACGAATCATTGGATTTATTTTTACTTGAGTAAGCTTTTTATCTTGATAATAATCAAGTTCACCTCCATAGAGGAACAGTGATGATGCAGAGTCTCGGGCAACAACATTTCCCTTTGCATTTACCCGATTGTCGGCTTTTTGATAGAATCCACTTTTCGCGGTGAGCTGCCCCTTAGGATGACGAAACCGAAAACCCCCATCACAATAGAGCGCATCTTTCTTACTATCCCAGGTTGCGGATTCAGTATAAAACTTGGCATCACCTCGCTTGAACCTAATTCCTCCTTCAAGGAAATAGCTCCCCGAACTACCAGAGCCTCGAAACTTATCTGCATGTTCCATAATCAAGGGTTCTACTGAAAAGCTCAATTCGCAGAAAACGAAGAGAATTAAAAAAGAGAATGTATACAAGTTAGCGCGTTCCATAGGATTAAAATAAAAATTTTATGTTGAAAATACCTCAATTCACCATTAATTGGTATGAATTTTGCTTATTTTAATCAAA
This sequence comes from Fibrobacterales bacterium, assembly GCA_051532055.1. Classification (GTDB taxonomy): domain Bacteria; phylum Fibrobacterota; class Fibrobacteria; order Fibrobacterales; family JAOPTW01; genus JAOPTW01. The sequence goes on from JAOPTX010000007.1 coordinate 78,522, forward strand.
CAAAGTTCATTTTACAAATTATTCCTCAGAAGCTCCAGAAACATCACTTGCCTCAATAGTTTCAATACCCTCATCTACATTTTGCAAAATGGCAGTGACTCCTGATAAAATTCGCCAATCTTTTAGGTCAACATCAGAAATAAAGCCTGTCCCCGTTAGTACATCGCCATCTTCTGAAATAACCCGAACCCGGCTATCTGTTGTTATACGATTTGAACGTTTATCCCACGTGAGGGAGTCAGCCTTAATAGAGGCCCCTTCTTGAGTTTTTAAAAATACATCACCTTTTGCCACAATAAAGGTGAGATTATTATCAATTGTACCCGAATCAGCTTGAACCACACCCGTTTCAACACCAAGAGAATCAAATATGACCACATTTATTGGACGTGCAAATATTTTTTCATCACCACTCCACCGCTCGAGATACTTTGTACGTAAAACCCAGAGCAATTTATCCTTATCAAAATACTCCATAGTGGTGGTACTATCGAAAAGCATGCTGGGACGCGGTGTAATCGTTATTTTTTTCTCTTCATTAAGCTCTAATTTGCTGCACGAAATAGTCATTAACATGCTAAGAGCGACAAAAATCCACACAAAACTCATAATTATCCTTACAAAAGGGCACAAACCCCCATAGGAGCACATGAGTAAATGTAACAAATCAGTACATTTTGAGGTGTATTGACCATACTTTTACATTAGCTCACACCCCCTCAATTATTTTTTAAAAATTTTAAGTTTTTACTCAAGATTCATTAAGGTCTGGTCGATATGATATGAGAAGGATTTGGTGTATTGTAAACGGACTAATTTCTTTCACATCATTTTTGGAGGACTCTTCCCCTTTGACTTCCGAATTTGATACTCTCCGATCATAAGGCAAATATCCCTGATATTTGCCTTTTTTCTATCCCTTTTTTTTATAATTTGATCAAACACACTTGTGGATTAACTCTATGGCCAACTCAATATTTGAGAAACTAAAAAATACAATCATTGAAGGTGCGACATTTTCGGCAGCCAAAGCAGAAGAAGCAGCACGTAAAGGGAAGCTTCACCTCGATATTCTCACTGAAAGGCGCAAATTAGCGGCCGCACTTGAGAATCTTGGTAAAAAAACTGTATCTGCTATTGAAGAGAATAACCTTGATTCTCTTAAAGAAAATGTTGATTGTATTTCTATTCTTGGTGAAATTAAAGTTTTACAAGATAAAATAACTGACCTCACTACTGTTCACGAAGAAGTAAAAAGCGAATAATGAAAAAAATAGACCTTGAGGTGTACCCTACAAACAATAGCAAAGAAAAATTTCAACCAAAATATTTTGAAATTACTGCAACACGTATTGGGGTCGTACTCACCCTCATAGCACTTTCAGTCTCTGGATTTGTATTTTTTGACTACAATACAATCCATAACAACCTTTTTAGTCCACAACTTGAAGCTATTAAAGCCAATAATGCACGTCTTGAAGCAACACTTTCCGAGACAACAGAACAACTGAATACTGTAAAAAGAAATGTCTATTCTATAAAAAAAATAAATCAAAAGGTTACCACACTCGCAGGTAAAGACTCACTCACCACTCTCATAAATGGTGAAGGACTCGACTCTCTCGAACTCCCCAAACTCCATTATCAGATATTCAACTTGAAAGATTCTTACAACACAACTGACTCTCTTTTCAAGAAAAATCCAAAATGGAGAGCTTCGATACCTGTCATTCACCCCCTTAAAAAAGATTTTTCAATCTCTAACTATTTTGCCAATAATCTTGATCCATTTACCGGTAAACATATGCCTCATCTTGGTATTGATTATGTGAGCTCGCTTAAAGATATTGTTATTGCTACGGGAGGAGGTACAATCGCAGAATCTGATAAGAACGACCTCTTTGGCAATTATGTATTAATCCACCACTACGGTACCATCTATAGTTTTTATGCACATCTTGATCAGCGATCGGTGCGTCAAGGAAACCGAGTAAAACGAGGAGATGCTATTGGTCGCCTTGGAAACAGTGGGCGGTCATCAGGACCTCACCTTCATTATGAAATTAGAATTGGAAAAAAGCGTGTGAATCCACTTAACTATATCCTCTCTGAACTTCCTAATTAATCAACATCATTCTTAAATAAAAATGATGCTCTATGAGTCCCTGTTTCAACAACAAAAAGTAAAATACCTGTTGGATTGCTCTGATTCATAACCGTATATTTTTCTGGTATACAATTAACTCCAACACATGTACTGAGACGCTCACCAAAAAGCGAGTAAATTGTTCCTCTTGAATGAGATGTAAACAATCCCATATGCGCTGTACCCCTCAAAGGGACACTGCTGTTGGCCTGCGAAGAATTCGGTAATACATCACCTACCTGACTACTCATTATTTCACCCTGAGTAAGAGAACTCAGAGAGGCCGCAGAAGAAATACTAGCATAAGATGATTCATAAGCACGACTTACCTGAACAGCTCCACTACTCTCATCGATAATATTAACATCTTTAACTAGTGCACTGTCTGAACGAATATGGAGATACAGTGCACTCCATGATTCAAGAGAAACTCCGCTCACTCCATCAGGAATAGCATGTGCCCCATACGGAGCGATACTCGCATAGGGAACGGGTCCAAAAAGAGGGTCGCCTTCAACACCATTCACCGCAATCACTGGAGACTCAGGGTCATTACCAGGAGCAGTTACCTCATACCAATACCAATAGTGAGATTCTGACGCCTCTTCTATTTTGGGTGAGAAGGTATAGACTTCATCAGAAGGATTCACCACAACAATTCCATATGAACCATCTTCAAATTGAGTACCATACATAGAAAGGTTACTCTCCTGACTTTGAGAAAGCTCAACCATATGATCTCCAAAAAACCGATTTGTAAGATAATAAGCATAAAATGTAGGATGAGGTGTAAAGTCTTCTACGAGCGGATCTTTCCGCGAAAACATCCCGTGATCCCCTTTTATCGAATCCCAACCATTTGCAATATCCCAAAGGTTCACCAATCCATACCCATGGGTGGCATATTCACCTAATGCCTGCGCAATGAGTAATCCAGAGATATGTGCTTCATTTTTCTTACCTGCGCGTACATTATACTCCGTCATTGCTATGGGGAAATGATCTGCTGGTTTATCAGTATACTTTTCAACCATGGTTTGTACCTGCGCAATATCTTCTCCGATCAGTTTCATGCTCGAGACCATCTCACTTACTGAAACATCATTATAATCAGCAGCCCAAGTAAAATACTCGTGTATAATAAGATAATCGGCGTACTCTTCTACTTCGGGAAGTACTCCCGCATTCCACATCAGAGTACCCGCCCCACTTTTATCTTCATTGTAGAGCACTGCTCCAATTTTAATAGAGGGGTCAGCCGCTTTCATTGAATCAACAAATACCCTGAAATCTTCGCCATACTCTTTCCCTGTAATGGTATCACCCGCAACAACATATCCCATCTGCCAACTACCATAATTTTCATTACCTATTTCCCAATACCTTACCCCAGCTTTAAGAGTATCATTCACATGCCGTACCCACTCTGCAGCATAATGAGCGGCCTCGGCAACAGGATCGACACTTGCACCATAACGCGCATATCCATAATTGACACAAATCTGTGCCTCTGCACCAATATTTTGAGCCATAGTTATCATCGCATCTGAAGAAAGAACCCAACTAGACCCATCACCTGCAAACGCTTGAAGTTCTGGTATGGTCTCCTCTATCAAATCACTGGGGATTACCCCATCCCAAAACCAGTTATTACTCCAATTACCCCCAGGCATTCTAAGAAATGTGATTCCCGCATCGCTCAGACGTTGTTGTGCGACAGAATCATCGACCCACTTCTGCTTAATCCAACCATTAGTATTGTTGCCAAAAAGAGTCGGGAGAATTTTGCCAATGGTATCACTACCCAATGTAGCCACAACTGAATTATTCGACTGAACAAGAGCTTTTGATTGATTAGAATAAAAGGTAGGCGAATGACGCTTCTTAAAGGTTTGATCAAAAAAACCGATATTTGCATCACCTATTACAACAAACAGCAGCACACCAATGACAACTCGATTCATACAATCTCCCTCTTAATACACCATTAGTCGTGTAAAGGTGAGATTGGTTCACTCTCAATTAATCTATGGTAAAAACGAGCGAACTTTACTCAAAAACTCTTTTCTAAAGAATGGCTTTGATATATACCCATCCATACCTTGGGAAAGAATTTTCTCTTTATCACCTTTCATTGCAAAGGCAGTAAGAGCGACGATTTTGATATGGTCAGTCTCAGGGTCTTCCTTGAGAAGCCGGGCCGCTGTAAGTCCATCCATTTTTGGGAGCTGTAAATCCATAAGAACTAGGTCAGGCTTCTCCTTTTTGGCTATTTGAATGCCGATAGGAGCTTCTTCTGCACCAAACACTTCATGTTTTTCCATTTCTAAAATAAGGCGTGCCAATGCGAGATTATCTTGATTATCTTCTATGATTAAAATTTTTGCCATAGTGTAGGATTATTACCTTGGTATAACGATACTATTGCAGTATCCCCTCAACTGTTTTTAAAAACTCTTTATAGCGAATTGGTTTCGCAACATACCCATCACACCCACAGTTTAGGGTCTTTTCCATATCCCCTTGCACTGCATAAGCGGTAATTGCGACAATTTTAATATGACTCGTTTTAGGGTCATTTTTCAAAATTTGAGTTGCCTCTTTGCCACTCATTTCGGGAAGCTGAATATCCATTAGGATAAGATCAGGCTGTTCATCTTGTGCTAAAATAATACCCTGTTCTGCATAGGTAGCTTGACGCACTTCATAACCACTTTTAGACAAAATCAGCGTAACCATTTTCATGTTATGCGGATTATCTTCAATGACTAATATTTTTTTCATATGCGCTCAATCACAAGTGGGGCGGGTACCCAAACAGTGTACTATATTATTGTATATTTAACAATACTATAGAGATAAATCCCCATTTTTTAACACCTCGTTCATTTTCTGCTCTCAAAAAGGTATGTAACGGGCTAAAAGGATGACATATCGCCTAGGGTGAATACTAAAAACTATAGAACTCATTGGATGCAATAAAAAAAGCACAAGGAGTTCACCTTGTGCTTTTGCCCATTATTATTTTCAATATTCTTAAATCGTAATTACTTACTTCTCATTTCAAAAAGCTGGGCAGCAACAATACCATGTGCTACCGCTACATTGAGAGATTCAAGCTCGTTCGCCATTGGAATTTTAACTATCTGATCAGCCATATCCATATAACGTGAATCAGCTCCAGAACCCTCATTTCCTACTAAAAAAGCCACTTTCTTCCGGAGCTTTGCCGTCGCCAAAGTATTTTTAGCATGGGGTGAAGTTGCGATGATCGTAAACCCTTTACTTCTGAGAAATGAGATTCTTTCCGCAAGGTCTACACGACTCTCAAAAGGAAGCCGGAGAAATGTCCCTGAAGAGCCTCGTACAACTTTTGAATTAAAGGCATCAACAGTGCCTTTACCCATAATAATCGAATCCATACCAAAGCCAAGAGAAGTACGGAAAATCCCCCCCAAATTACCTGGATCTTGAACTGCATCAACGAGTGTTACTAAGCGCGCTGAATCATAATTCGGTTTTAGCACCGACATGTAGCAGATTGCAAGTATACCCTGAGTCGTTTGAGTTCCACAGATATATTCAAAGTCACTTCGTGAAAATGGTTCCGCCTCAAATCCTTTTGACTCACAAAAAGCGAGAAGGTCATTATCATCAAACCCTTCCATCACTTTAACACTCTGCACCATTGCCGACGAATGACGCACAACTTCTTCTACACAAGTCGCTCCTTCAACTATAAAGCGACTCTCTTTTTGACGCCCTTTGTCCGAGTGGAGTGAACGAAGTGTTTTAAGCCACGCTGGAGCTTCAGCTTTACCACCTTTAGTCTCATCTGATGATGCTTTAGAGACATCTTTAGAAAACCTTGGTTTCGGTGATGTGTACATGTCTGCACGGGGACCATCTTTACGAGGGCGAGGCTTTTTGTCGGCTCTGCCACCTTCTCGTTTTTTATCTCCGCGATCGGGACGCTCTTCTTTTTTATGCTCTGGCTCTTCACTTCTTCTCGAAAAGGGTGATACGCGCTCGCTATCGAATTTACCTTTGATTTTTCTCTGTTCGTCCATATATTCCTCTAATAAACCCGTGTAATGATAAAGTCTGCTATATCTTTTAAAATTGTTGTATCTATTGAAAGTGCATCAAGGCACTCAATCGCCTTGGCATGATGCTCTTTTACTCTTTCTTTGGATTCTTCCATACCTAGTATTGCAGGGTAGGTTGCCTTTCCTTTTTCAATATCTGATCCAACATCTTTTCCAAGCTGTTCAGTTGTCGACTCTATATCGAGTATATCATCTACAATCTGAAATGCAAGTCCAATGTGGTTTCCATATTCAAGAAGTGCCTTTTTATCACTTTCGCTAATCCCCGCTACCAAACCTCCGCTCAAAATAGAAGCCTCAATAAGTGCAGCAGTTTTATGATAGTGAATATAGTTGACGGTATCGAGGTCAACTTTTTTGCCCTCTGATTCAATGTCGATAATTTGGCCACCGATCATTCCAAAGGTACCCAGAGCTTTAGCCATTACCGAAACGGTTTCGATATTTCCTGTTTTTGCAAGAAGCTCAAAAGCAAGAATACACAGGGCGTCGCCACTGAGTACTGCTGTTGCTTCATCATACTGTTTATGTGCGGTAGGTTTGCCACGACGAAAGTCATCGTCGTCCATACAAGGAAGGTCATCATGAATGAGAGAGAAGGTGTGAAACATTTCGAGCGCACTGGTAACATAAAAAATGTCATCTCCAGTACCGCCACATGCTTCAAAAGCCGCATAGGCAAGTCCAGGGCGTAATCTTTTTCCACCGGCAAACATCGAATATCGCATAGCATCGTGCAGCCGCTTTGGGCGAATGTCATCTCCCGACATATGCTCATCAAACTTTGCCTCGCATAGGGATCCCACGCGTTTTAAATAGTCTAATGCTCTTTGAGCGCTCTCGTTCATATATCAAACCTTTTTAATTGCCCCTGAATCGTTGAGATCAGGTATGGGAGGGTAAAGATAGGAAAAAGAGGAAATTTTTGGAGGGGGGGATTTTCACTCGAGTGAATGAATTGAGTCATATGAAACAGGATTTAAATAAAAGAGCTGAATCTAAGGCTTAATTTGTCGTTTTTAAGCGAAATAGTTGACTTTCCTTAAAAATAAAAATGCCCGTGCGGTTCAAAATTTTGAATGTTTTTTCCAATTGATAGTGTGTCTCTTTCCATAAAGTCTTCCCATCTTATATGGCGGGCTTGATCGAACGGTCAGAAGGCTTACACTTTCATGCTGGGCATAAGACAAAATTTTGGGTTACACAGGCAAAATACAAGCATATCGGCACATTAACTCTTCGAACTCTATGTTTCCTAAGGATTAGTGCTCGCGACCGGGTTGGATCTCCACTCCCAAAGAGGAAGGTCATGATCTACTTGCGGCCGTATCCGTACACTGTAACATATAGTGTTAGTCGAGAATTAATGTGCCAGTATGCTTGTTAATACTCACTTAACGTACTCACAATAGTATCTGTTTTTTCTTCAATTTGCAAGCACAATTTTTCTTTTCCAGCAAGCTCCTTCTCTGCTTTTAACAGTTCTCCTGCAAGAGTCATTGCGACAATAGTCAATTGCTTTTTTCTGTCTAGAATTTTAGAGGTTTCTTTAATTTTCCCCTCTACTACAGCAATGATTTCGCTTAACTCATCTGGACGAAGGTCTGTCTTTATCGGTATTTCTAAGCTTCCGATTATAATAGTTTTTGATTCAACGCTCAATCTATTACCTAATACTCATGTTGATGTTCTTGATGCTCCTGGTGATGGTGCTCTTCATGAACTTCTTCTTGATCGCTGGTTGACTCATCAGAGTCTAATTCGATTGAGTCCATTGCACTCAATAAGTATTCCAGTTTCTCAGATGCTTCATTGAGACGTCCATCTTTTTCACCGACTTGCAAGTTCAGCTCTTCGAGTTCACCGTGTGCTCCGTTGAGCGATGCTTCGAGTTCTTCGACCCGTGATAGCAATTGGCGGTTCTTCTCATGTAGGTCACTGTTCTCACTTGACAGATTTCCAATAATTTCAAGTGCCTTTTCTACTTTACGTGAAACAACATCTAACTTTTGTATATCCATGTACTCCTATCCTTCGTTCGCTATTTATAACATAATATAAAAAGAATCAGGGGTGTTACTGGTATATTTCCCCGAATTAAAAAAGTCTCAGGTCAAGGTTTTTCTGAGTTAAGGGTTCAATCTTCCTCCTTTGGACTTCGACGAAGGACAATTTTTAGTTTTTTACTTTTAGATTCATGTATCAATCTCTCAGGTAGATCTCTACACCATGTTTAAAACTTCATTGAGAATCAGAGTATTTTTATTATCCTTTTTGTAATACCCAAACGTCAACGACATCTTACCCAGAGGCCCCATGGATTTTAGTTATGAAGAACTCCTTCAATTTAGCGAAGACACAACCGAATACCGTAAACTCACTGACGATTATATAAGCGAGTCTGAATTTGAAGGCCAAAAGATTTTAAAAATATCAAAAGAGGGCCTCACCTTCTTAATGGAACACGCATTTTATGATGTTTCATTTAAACTCCGCACTGCACACCTCGAAAAGGTAGCCGCAATACTTGAGGACCCAGAGGCGAGTGATAACGACAAATTTGTGGCATCCAATATGCTTGAAAATTCTGCAATAGCGATACATGGCCTCCTCCCAACCTGCCAAGATACTGGAACTGCAACAGTTTATGGCATTAAAGGACAACGAGTGTGGACTGATGCCAATGATGCGAAACATATTTCTCACGGTATCTTTAACTGCTTTCAGAAAAATAACCTTCGCTATTCACAGGTGGTTCCACTCGACATGTTTACAGAACAGAATTCGGGAACAAACCTCCCCGCACAAATTGATCTCCATGCAGAACGGGGAAGCGCCTATAAGTTTCTTTGTATGGCCAAAGGCGGTGGCTCTGCCAACAAATCCTACCTCTACCAACAGACGAAATCACTGCTCAATGAAAAAAGCTTTGAGGCATTTATACTCGAAGCAATCAAGGGACTTGGAACTGCAGCCTGCCCTCCGTACCACCTTGCATTTGTCGTCGGAGGAAGCTCTGCCGACACTACTATGAAAATGGTTAAACTTGCATCCGCAGGGTATCTCGATAACCTCCCTACATCGGGGAGCGAAAAAGGCCGGGCATTTAGAGATATCGAGTGGGAGCAGAAGATTACCGACATGTGTTATAAACTGGGAGTAGGAGCACAATTTGGTGGCAAGTATTTCGTCCACGATGTAAAAGTAATTCGCATGCATCGCCATGCAGCATCATGTCCTGTGGGCATTGCAGTAAGTTGCAGTGCAGACCGCAATATTAAAGGCAAGATCACTCGTGAAGGCATTTTTCTAGAAAAGATGGAAGAACAACCGGGACGATTTTTAAAAAGCACACAAATAACCATGAAACCCGCCGTAGAAATCGACCTCGACAAACCGATGGTTGAGATTTTAGAAGAACTCTCTAAACATCCAGTAAAAACACGGCTATCCCTTTCAGGCACTATGATTGTCGCACGAGATATTGCTCATGCGAAATTGAAAGAACTCCTCGATAGTGGCAAGGAGCTCCCTGACTATTTTAAAAATCACCCAGTCTACTACGCCGGCCCCGCTAAAACCCCCGAGGGCATGGCAACAGGAAGTTTTGGTCCAACCACAGCCAATCGTATGGACCCCTATGTTGACGCTTTTCAAAAAGCTGGCGGCTCAATGATTATGGTTGCTAAAGGAAATCGTTCACTACAAGTGACTGATGCTTGTAAGGAAAACGGCGGTTTTTACCTTGGTTCAATTGGTGGCCCCGCCGCCATTCTCGCTCAAAACAATATTTTAGAAGTTGAAACCATCGATTTTGAGGAACTCGGGATGGAAGCAGTTCGAAAAATTAAAATTAAAGATTTCCCTGCCTTCATTATTGTCGATGACAAAGGTAATGACTTCTTTGCCACAATCTAAAGCAGCGTTGAACACAGATTACCCTATTTTAACCCATACAATAAAAGGCTCCAGTGGAGTCTTTTATTGTATGAACTCCACCTTTTTTACCTAAACACCTTGAAATTTATTTCAACTCGATAGCTTTTATCAACAACTACATCATTTTTTCAATCTATTAACACTATTTATTAACCAAATAAATCATTTGAAGTATTTGAGTAAACAAAATTGTTACCACCGCATGTAGCATATTTAGAAGAATATTCCAACACCCAATATATAGTACTAACAAGGCCACCATACAACCAAATAAGGTATACCATGTTTTAAGTCATATTCTACTAGGCTTTAAAAAGGTCTAAACTTTTTACCCTAACTATATCAACACTCTGTTAACAAATCCAGTCTCCAAACCATAAGAAACGCGAATATTTCTTACCATTTAGTCAAGTTCACATTCTATCAACATTCGAAGCGTCCTCAAACACCCCCTCCCAAGCGATGAATCAGAATCCACAATTCGAGTGACCGAAACGAAAATTCGCCCTTTACAAACAAAAATACACTTCTTATACAACATGATAACAGTTTAAAAAATAGTGCACTCCCTCCTCTTCGCTTTAGAGTTAATTACCGCTTTCAACGCCCCTTTTCTATCTTTTCCCCAAAACAAACCACCTTTTCCTAATTGGAGGCTCCTGTGCCTGATTATAGATCGAAGAAATCGACCCATGGACGTAATATGGCTGGCGCTCGCTCACTCTGGCGCGCTACCGGCATGAAAGATGATGATTTTGGTAAACCAATCATTGCGATTGCCAACTCATTCACTCAGTTTGTGCCTGGACATGTTCACTTAAAAGATCTTGGTCAGCTCGTAGCACGGGAAATTGAAAAAGCAGGCGGTGTTGCAAAAGAGTTTAACACCATTGCCATTGATGACGGCATCGCAATGGGCCACGAAGGTATGCTCTACAGCCTCCCTTCACGTGAGCTTATCGCCGACTCTGTTGAGTATATGTGTAACGCCCACTGTGCAGATGCTATTGTGTGCATCTCTAACTGTGACAAAATCACTCCCGGTATGCTCCTTGCTTCAATGCGCCTTAATATCCCTGTAATATTTGTTTCGGGGGGCCCTATGGAAGCAGGCAAAGCAGTGATAGATGGTAAAGAAGTGCACCTTGACCTTGTTGATGCAATGGTTAAAGCTGCAGATGATTCAGTCTCTGATGCCGATGTTAAAACTATTGAAGAGAATGCCTGCCCAACCTGTGGATCATGTTCAGGTATGTTTACTGCAAACTCTATGAACTGCCTTACTGAAGCACTCGGCCTTGCACTCCCTGGCAACGGAACTATTGTAGCGACCCATGCTGCACGAGAAGAACTCTTTTTACAAGCAGCACGCACTATTGTTGCCAACTGTAAAAAATACTATGAGCAGGATGATACGTCGGTACTTCCGCGCTCTATTGCCAACTTCAATGCATTTGAAAATGCTATGCGCCTTGATATTGCTATGGGCGGCTCCACTAATACGGTACTCCACCTTCTTGCCATTGCGCAAGAAGCGGAAGTTAACTTTACTATGCAAGACATGAACCGCCTCTCACTTGAGACTCCATGCCTCTGTAAAGTTGCACCAAACACCGACAAATACCACATCGAAGATGTCCACCGCGCTGGTGGCATCATGAGTATCCTTGCAGAACTCAGAAAAGGTGGCCTTTGGAATGAAGGATGCTTCTGCGTACACGAAAAAACTCTTGATATAGCGATTGAAAAATGGGATGTTACTAACAACCCCGAAAGTGCTGTAACTGATATGTACAAAGCGGCGCCTGGTAACAAACCAAATCTTATCGCATTTTCTCAAAATGAGCGATTTACTGAGCTCGACCTCGACCGTACTGAAGGATGCATACGTTCAGTAGAAGGCGCCTACACTAAAGATGGTGGTCTCGCTGTTCTCTATGGGAACATTGCCCTTGATGGCTGTATCGTTAAAACTGCCGGCGTTGATGAGTCGTGCTGGGTATTTGATGGTAAAGCCCGTATATTCGAATCTCAAGATGATGCTATTGAAGGCATCCTCAGTGGATCAGTTGGTGCCGGTGACTGCGTTATTATTCGCTATGAAGGCCCTAAAGGCGGACCCGGCATGCAAGAGATGCTCTACCCAACCTCATACCTTAAATCACGAGGCCTTGGTAAAGAATGCGCACTCCTTACTGATGGACGCTTCTCTGGAGGAACGTCTGGACTCTCTATTGGACATGCTTCACCAGAAGCTGCTGAAGGTGGAAACATCGGTCTTGTTGAAGAGGGCGATATCATTAAAATCAACATTCCAAAGAGAATTATCTCTATGGATGTGAGTGATGATGAACTTGCAAAACGTAGAGCCACTATGGAAGCTAAAGGCGCAACAGCATGGAAACCAAATCGTGACCGCATTGTATCGACTGCACTCAAAGCCTATGCAGCCATGACTACCTCTGCCGATAAAGGCGCGGTGAGAAGACTCCCATAAAACTAAACAGTAACAACTCTTTAAGCCCAGTCTTTACTGGGCTTTTTTAATACCCGCAGCAAACTACCATTAGAAATAGGCACATACATATGGCACCGAAAAACAGAGACCACCTCCTCCTCCCCTTTCAGATTGTCACCATTATTTGGGCAGTCTTTATTATTGATGCCGTTCTTCCCGGAACCTTCAATCACTTTGGAATTTTACCGCGAACCCAATGGGGGCTCATTGGTGTGATTGCATCTCCTTTTCTTCATGGATCACTTTCACATATAACAAGTAATACCGTACCGCTCATGATACTCACTGGTGTCACTGCACTCTTTTATCACCGAAAAACGTTTGGAATTTTACTCTCAATTACCATTATCAGTGGCTTATTGGTCTGGGCCTTTGGACGGCCTTCTTATCACATTGGTGCGAGTAGTGTAATTTTTGGATTAATTGGATTTCTTATTTCCTTCGGACTCTTCCACAGGAAGTTTATTCCAATTATCATTTCGGTATTGATAGGACTCACCTTTGGAACCACCCTACTCATGGGCATTCTCCCCAATCAACCTGGAGTATCTTGGGAAGGTCATCTCTTTGGCGCCGTAGCCGGAGCTATAACCGCCCGTTATCTCGCAAAAAAATCATAACAGCATTTTAGCGGGACCTCTAAAATGCTACCTGCAGACCAAAACTGGGAATGATGGTAACCCCATCCATTTCTACCGTGTCATTATTGAGTACTGCATACTCTCCATAATTTTGATTATAGACACTGAGTGAAAGAATAAGAAAAACATGCTTATAGCCCGCCTTCACATTTACAAAGGGACCATAAGAGACAAAGCCACTCTCTTGCTCTGGAATAACTTCAAGCTCTTCAAGATCGCCATCTACAGTCCTAATAATGTCAACGGTCCCAAATTTTTTGAATTCATAAGTGATCGATGTATAATTTACCGCTAATCCATAGTTGATCGATCCATATTTTTCATCGGGGCCAAAAGAGTTACCAAATATTAAACGCCCAAGAATATCACTCCGTGCAAACTCATACCCGAGCAGTGATTGTACTTTACCCGCTATTGAAGGAAGGTCGTAATCTTGAGAGGAATACTGAAGGCCAAACGAACCGTACATTGCCTCCCCTGTCTCTGAACCGATGGCCGCAGTAGAGCCCATAAATTGATACTGCACATCATAAACCTTAACACGACCAGCGTAGGTAAAGCCGAGGTCAAATCCTTTAAATAAACCATAGCGTATATAGAAGCCTGTACCAAATGCTATAGGATCTACAGATTGCGCCACTACAAGCTCAGATAAATTATGAAGGCGGTCAGGTTCAACAACTGTGGAGTCAGCATTGAGGTTATCTACTTCGTCTTCAATTTCTCCTGAAACGATATTCATCGTATTGAGTGGAATGTTTGGTGACATATCCATCCCAACCTTAAAACTACCCTTTGGAGTTACCTTTGCAGATTGAGAATTATATCGCGGTGCAGCACATTGAGTAAACAATACTACAAGAAATACTAATGCCACATATTTAAAAACCATACCATCTCCTTAATTAAATCAATTAAATAATAAGAAAATTCACATACTCATTCACCTAATCAAGAACCAACTGTGATATACCTCACAATCCTGTATGCAATTTTTCTATAACGCACTCCCCTTTTACACAAATCATTCTATTATAACACTATACGTTCTAATAACCATCCTCATGATACACCTTGCTCTAAACCATGCTACTCCACATTATTCTGAGATCATATCAACGATTCTCAACAGTGAAAGAACATTATTCCCTTTTATACCTGCAGGAGCAGGCGCCTACTTTTCAAATGCAACTCTTGAACACTGTATTGAAAATGAAGCCCTCTATGACCAATTTACCCTGACAGGATCTTCACAAAGGTCTGTCCTAACATACTCAAGTGGCGAAAGAAAAAAGGCACTCCTCAATCATCTCTTGAGTGCATCTCCCGACTATCTCATTGCTGAAAACCCCTTTGATGCCCTAGACGTAGAGAGTGTTGAAACATTAAGTAATCAACTCATTGACCTTTCACATACCCTACCCATTATCCAGATTTTTAACCGCACCAGCGAACTCCTCCCTTTTGTAACCCATAGTGTCGTAGTTTCAGAAAAAGGGCCCCAACTCATTCCAATTGTTGAATATATAGCTGAATTTCACACTACTCCACCTTACACATTACATGAGCCCCTCCCTAAAGCCTTGATTGAACAGCCCCATGTCTCCAATGAACTTGTACACTGCGCCAAAATATCTGTTTCCCATCTCGACAAACCCATTCTCAGCGACATTAAATGGACTATTATGAGAGGAGAGTTTTGGCAACTCAAAGGGCCTAATGGTTCAGGGAAAACAACGCTACTCACCATGATAACTGGCGACAATCCAAAAGGCTATGGACAAGAGCTCTATCTCTTTGGCAAAAAACGTGGCAGCGGGGAAACGGTATGGGATATCAAACAGAATATTGGCTATTTTACCCCACCAATGATGGACCGCTTTAACACTCATCACACAGTATTAGAGATGGCACTCTCAGGTCTAAAAGATACCATTGGCCTCTATGTTAAAGCATCCAGAGTCGAGGTCCTTCTTGGTAGAGAATGGCTTGGCCTTGTTGGACTTTTTGATAAGCGTAATGATCGTTTTAAAGATCTCTCGGAGGTAGAACGGCGCATCATACTTATTATACGCGCCATGATTAAACACCCACCCCTCCTTATATTAGATGAGCCATCGATGGGATTAGATGATTATAGTACCAGTATTCTCTCTGCATTGGTCAATAAAATATCTGAGGAGAGTACAACTACTATCCTCTATGTCTCCCATAGAGATGACCCCGGACTCAACCCTCGCTCTATTTACAACCTTTCCCCGTCTACAACGGGCTCAACAGGGGGAGTCGAACGGTCATGCTAGAAGAGCAACATTGGGAATATCAAACAAGCGAAAATAACCGCCAACGATTTACCATCGGTGAAACAGGCAAAAACACCTTGGTCTGTATTGGCATTAATCCAAGTACCGCCGCTCCAGGAAAGCTCGACAACACTATGCGTGCCGTAAAAAACCGATCAGCTGCACTCGGATACGACTCTTGGATTATGATCAACATTTATCCTCAGCGAGCCACAAACCCAGATACCATTCATAAAAATATCCATAAAGACATACACTTAGAAAATGTGCACGTAATCAAAAAACTTTTTAAAAATAAGACGTATGATGTTTGGGCCGCATGGGGGACACTTATAGAAAAACGCCCTTTTTTGACCCCTTGTTTTCTCGACATTGTTGAAGTCATCAATGCACAGTCACGATGGATTACCATTGGTGCTCTTTCTAAAAAAGGACACCCTCACCACCCTCTCTATCTCAGAAACAACCTTCCTGTAGATCTATTTGACATTAATAGCTACTGCTCTATGCTCAAAAACTAAACAAGGTCACATGCATCGCCCAGCATCCAATGAGCATCTTCTCCATCCCATTTCACATTGCCCCCAATAGGATTTTTTTTTGATAGGGGAACGGACTCCCCTTTAGTGACTGCAGTAAGAACTTCATTGAGATCAAACTGTTACCCCTATTGAAAACTAAGAATGAGTAACCTTGTAGTAATAGATACAACTATGCAAATGAAGTATTTGCATACTAGAGTGAATATTTGATTGCAGCACTTGCTTTATTAGCCTTAGCACGCGCATCATCCGTTGTAGAGCCCAGGGCAAGAGTCACACCCATTCTCCGCTCACCATCAACTTCTGGCTTACCAAAAAGGCGTATTTGAGTATCAGGATCATGAAGAGCGGCCTCCATTCCTGTAAAACTTACTTTGTCTGAAGTTCCTTCTACCAAAATCACACTCGAAGCTGCAGGAGCATATTGTATTATATTAGGGATAGGGAGCCCAAGAATTGCACGAACATGCAGTGCAAACTCAGTTAAGTTTTGAGATATCATTGTCACCATACCAGTATCATGTGGTCGGGGAGACAATTCAGAAAAGTAGACGGTATCACCTTTTATAAAATATTCAACACCAAAAATACCGCGACCACCCAATGCCTCAACAACAAGCTTTGCCATACGTTGAGCCTCCGCAAGTGCCTTTTCCGACATTGCCTGCGGCTGCCATGACTCTTGATAATCACCGCCTACTTGACGGTGCCCAATTGGCGCACAGTACGACACGCCATCTTTATGGCTAATGGTTAGGAGAGTTATTTCATAATCAAAATCAACAAATCCCTCAATGATTACCCTATCAGAACCACCACGACCACCTTCAATCGCATACCCCCAAGCCGCCTCAACATCTACTTCACTCTTAAGGGTGCTCTGACCTTTTCCTGATGAACTCATTATTGGTTTTATCACACAAGGAAAACCAATCTCTTTAACTGCCGCGAGATACTCATCTTTGGTACCTGCAAACTTATAGGGAGAAGTAGTCAGGCCCAATTCTTCTGCAGCGAGACTTCTGATCCCTTCACGGTTCATAGTGAGGAGCGTCGCCTTAGCAGAAGGAATAACATTAAAACCTTCTTTCTCAAGCTCTACTAAGAGGTCTGTCGCAATCGCTTCTACTTCCGGAACTATATAATCTGGCTTCTCTTTGATAATAACCGCTCTCAGTGCATCAGCATCGAGCATTGAAATGGTATACGCTTTATGAGCAACTTGCATTGCTGGAGCATTTTCATATCGATCAACTGCAATCACTTCAACACCATATCTTTGAAGTTCTATCACGACCTCTTTACCCAGTTCACCTGAGCCAAGCATCATAACTTTAGTTGCCGATTTTGAGAGAGGAGTTCCAAGAGTGAGCATTGCGTACCTTATACAGTTGATAAATTGTGACTTAAAATATAGGAAATTTTTTCTTCTGCACTATTAGTTGATACACTGTTTTATCGAGATCCTTTATACCGCCTTAGCCTACAAATCGTGAAAATGATTCAATATTTGTTTAATTCACCGGTTATCATACTGAAATAATTCAAAAAGTGATACATTATAGCCATATAACAAACCGCTAAAAGAATATGGAACTCTCAATATCAAAAACTGAACTCTGGGAACAGATTTGCAATGAGTACGACATAGCCCATAGCCCCCTGAAGGCGATACTCGAAGAGAAGATGATCACCATCAAAAATATTCTCCGGAACAATGGCATTAAATGCATCGGTAAATACCGTGTAAAGAATCGTGAGAGCTATTTTTCTAAACTGCAGAAAATCTATGACAATAAAGAGACAGTCCTCCTTTCAGATCTTCTCGGTATAAGAATAGTGGTTCACTTTATGGAAGACGTTTCACATGTGGTCAGTCTTATTTCAAAGCAATTCGAAGTCATAGAAACAGAGGTGAAAAGTGACCAACTTTCCTTTAGAGAATTCTCTTACGACTCAACTCACCTCCTTATTACTCTGCCCGATACATCGCTCCCCTTTATAACAGGGAACCAACGAGTCATTGAAATCCAGGTTCGCACCACCCTGCAAGACGCCTGGGCGGAGGTTGAACATGAACTCATTTATAAAAGTAATATTCACTATCCCAATAAAATGATCAAACGTAAAATGGCATCACTCAATGCGTCCCTCACCCTCTCTGATATTATTTTTCAAGAGATACGAGACTATCAAAATAACTTAATGGAAAATAAGGAATCTCGTACACAGCTGATGCACGAAAAGGCATCACTCCTCAGCAAAGAAGATTTTAATATTCAAACCAAGAAAGATGACAACCTGCCGAGACCGAATAAAAAAAATAATAAAAATAAAGAGTCGATTATTCATGAAGCACTTCGTTGCCATAGTGCTGGAGATTACGAGCAATCCATAGCGCTCTACACAAAAGCCCTTGAACAAGATCTTGATGAGTCAACCATGTCCATAATCTACAACCATAGAGGAATGGCCTCCTTTATGGAAGCAGAATATACCCTTGCCTTTAATGATTTCTCATTCTCTCTTGCCCACAATCCAGAAAACCACCGTACTTATACCAACAGAGGAATTATTCACAAACTTTTTAAACGGTATAATGAAGCCATACAAGATTTTTTAGCATCACTTGAACTCAACCACAATCAACCAGAAGTACTTCTCCACCTTGCTAAAACCTATCTTGATGATGATCAGCTAACCAATGCTCTTTCAACGGTAAATCGCGCCCAAAGCCTTGACCCTGAACTCGATGAAGTGCACCTCCTCCATCAACGCATATCCAAAAAGTTAATTACCTAACAAGTATTCCAATTGCTCAAAAAATAAAACCCTTAACTAAACCTCAAAATTACAGACTGTTAACTATACAGGTTTGACATTTCATACACTCTAGCCTCACTTATCTTAAGTTTGTTCGTATACTCTAGAAATATAAGGAGAGAGATATGAAAAACATTTTTTTGACAAGCGCCTTAGGGTTGCTTTTTTTAGGGTGCAGCAGCAATGGACCTATTCAAGCTCCATCAGCTAAAACTCTTACTCAGGGTATTCTGACACCGTGCCCCAGTAGCCCTAATTGCGTGGGGAGCTTTGAAGCCCAAACTAATGAACACTACATTACCCCATTTTTCACAACACATACACCAGATCAAGCAATCACAAATCTTAAATCTATAATTGAAACACAATCAAGAACTACAATAGCTCAATCGACCAGTAACTATATTCATGCCACATACACTTCACTTCTGCTACGATTTGTTGATGACGTAGAGTTCCTGGTAGTAAATGATACCATTCATATTCGATCGGCATCACGCACTGGTTATTCTGATCTCGGGGTTAACCGAGAACGCCTTGAACATATACGCACACTGTTAAACCCCTAATATTACAGAGGCCATTCAAATATGCTCTACTACTTCTTCGAAAGGAAATCTTGATTTTTTGAGTCGCGATGGGTTTGTTTCATCATCTGCGTGAGGATACCCAATTGCAAGTACTACAGTAGCTTTATACTCAGTACCTATTCCAAGAACCTTATTCATTTGCCCTTTTCGAATTCCCTCCATAGGGAGCGAACCAACACCAAGAGTTGCACAGGTAGCCATAACATAACCAAACGCAAGATACAGTTGATTGCGGACCCACGATTTACCACCGAGCGCCTTAGACATTAACCAGAAAAAGCCAGCAAGCTTACTTGGGGAAATTCCACGACGCTCCATCATTATTTGAAACATCTCAGTTACTGCTACCACACGCTTAATGTGTGCGAAGGACGCTTTTTTTTGGGCAAAAACTAATAGATGCGAGCACTCTTCGATTCTCTTACCATTAGTATCCCGACCTGCGGCCGCCAACTCCTGTTTCATTTCAGGATTATCTACAACAAAAAGTTTCCACGCCTGTAGGTTAATAGATGAAGGCGCAAGATGAAATGATTTTTTAATAATCTCAAGATCTACCTCATTGACTTTTTTATCGGTATCAAATTTTTTAACACTATATCGTGACTGTAACTGATCAAGGGTCATCTATCGCTCCATACTCTTTTTTATAGATACAGAAATAGTTTTTTATCTACCAATCACCTATGTTCTTTCGCACTTTATTACACCCTATCGTGCATCATTTCAATTTTATACAATACTAGAGTGACAGATAATACTCGGCAGTTATCTACTGTGCTAATTCTTTATTGTTGAAAATGAAATTTAAACGTATCTTCTTACTATGAATCAAAAATATGTTACCGCAATTGGTTGGACCGCCTCACTTATGGCGATCACTATGTACTTCTCTCACATTGATCAAATACTGCTCAATCTCGATGGCCAAAAGGGGTCAATACTACTCCCCGCAGTTACTACCTTAAATGCTTTTTTCTGGACGCTCTATGGGACATTTAAAGAGAAAAAAGATTGGCCAATTATCGTTTGTAATTGCCCAGGGATTATTCTTGGAATAATCTCTACATTTACTTCATTATAGTTCAGCTCAATTCTATTACTAATAGAATTGAGCTGAATTCATTAAGAGATAAAGACTATAGAGACAAGCTACTAGTCCTCTGAAATTTTTAAGCTGTAATCACTGTATCCGTCAGCTCTAACAACAAGATAGTATGTTTCATCTTCCTCTAAATCTTCCACTGTACAAGGAAAGCTATCACAGGTAGATCTGAATCCCCTTGATACATTTGTTTGTAAGCTCAATTCAATATCACCCTTATAATTGTTATTGAGTTCTATTTCATAGTCTCCACCTTTCTCAGCGACAAAACTGAAATACCCCGATTCATCTCCTGAATTCCCATTCATTTCAGTGTCTTCTTCCAACTCAATAGGTTCTTCAGCACTTCCACTCCCAACGTCATCATTATGCTTGACCATGAATACAACTTTCACTCCAGATGAACCATTATAACTAGCCTTGAAATTGACTACTTCATTTTTATCCACATCTTTTACATCACAACCACCAGACATTGAGAAGAAACACATACGGCCACCCACCGTGATCATAAAACTCTTTGCAGTACTCGGAAGGTCACTCATTAAATAAATAGTATAGTCTCCACTTTGTGGCGCACCAAAATGATATGACCTATTTACCGTAGGAAGCACCGGTTCATTGTAGGCCTCATTTACTTTGACTCGGTTCCCATCACCACCATCAAGGGGCCCATCATCTTCAGCATTAGTAATTTTACAGTTTGATAATGAAATTATCATTAAAGAAAGAATCGATACATACTTACAGAGTCTAAAATTCATATTTGTTCCCAATTAAAAAAGAACAATAATAAAAAAGTTTTCCCACAAAACAATGTTTACCCAGGGTAAGCAATTTGACATGATGAACTACGCCCTCACGCTTTATTTATCCAAGTAAATCCCATCTATTAAAAAAGTACCCGAATCTACATTCTCCTGCCGAGCCTCCCAGACAATCAAAAGCTGAGTAACCCACTGTAACGACTCCTCACTCGCCGTTTTTCCATCTAACCAATCATTCACTGGACCTGTTTGGAAAAGAGTCCACTCTATCGTTGGCCCAAACGGATCACTGCAGACCATTGAATCTATCACATCTGAGGCCAAACAAACTTTATGACTATATGCGCCACTCCCTTTTGAAAGATACTGAATATTTTTTATTTCTCTCAAATCTAATGGAGTACTGTACGCCTCTGTCGATAGATACAAACCCATGCCCGCAAAAGCATTGCTATCGGTAAAAGTCAGTGAATACCCCATGCTCTTATTTTGTGATACCGTATCAGTAAAGAGAAAACCCTCTGTACCATTCAAATAATCAAGACTGGCAGAGCCACCATTACTCTTATCCGTAAAATGCCACCATGCGGATCCCCATGGGTTCTTCTCGGATTTCAAGTCATGCTCAAAATCATCAATGCGATTTAACCCTTCATCAAAAAATTCATATCGCTCATCGTACTCGATCTTCACAGTATCCTCTTCCAATTCTATAGTATCTTTCATATAAAAAACTCTATCAATCCCCTTTCCTAAACCCTCAGAAAACACTAGTACTTCATAACGCCCCTGTGGTAAATCATTCAACACCCCTTCACCATCTTCAAGAATTTCATAATACGGCAAGCCTGCTACTTGAAAATAGACAATAGCCGAATCAGGAAGTGGCTCAATAGTAATGGCTATAGAGCTACTCAAATCAAGAATAAAGTTTTGCCCATTTTCAGCATCAACTCGATCTTCTGAATAAACCCACCCCGACTCGCCATTAGACGCCCGAGCAAAAACCTCATAGGAACCATCTGGAATCACCTCAAAGAAAAACTCTCCACTCAAGTTCGTTACCACACTATCAATAATTACACCATATTCATTGAGAAGATAGACCGAAGTATTGATAGCATCTGACTCATCCGACAACAGGAGTTTCCCCGCGACACCACTCGGCACATCATCAGAAAATACCTGTGTCGACTCCTGAATACGACTACACGCCCCCAAAAGAAGAAGTAATACTATACCCCACCATTTCATAGATTCTCCAAATCAAACTTTTGATACATACCCAAAACGGGTTTTTCTACCCCACCCCGTTTTAACCTTCTATACCCCTATTGTACCAACACTTGTGTATACTCTGCAACATATTTGAGGAAAAACATATAGTTTTTTGAGTCAGGGCCCTCAGGCAGCCAAACAATAAGTATTTACTCAATTTGTCACTCTTACTCGATAGAGGATAATATATATTGTAGGCAACCATACATACAACTCTCGACTTATACACCACAGCCAACCCTTGGAGTAGATATTGGTTTCTCTTTTTAAAGCACCCCTGCGAACAACTCTCACCATTCTTACCCTCTCTTGCACCATTTGTGCCAGTGAGATTGGCTCACTCAATTTCGATAAAAACCCAACAGGGATAGAGTTTATTAAAGACTCTTTTGACGAGTATGGTTTTAGTGTCCCTTGGGTTAATGGCTTTGATCAGTCACGGGCACTCACTGACTCACTCTCCTATTCCAAACCCAATGCATTAAAAGTGAGTTATCCCGCTGGCGGTGTTGGCAATAGCGAGACCGGCGCACAAGCTCGTTTACTTTTTACTCCAATCCAGGAGGTCTGGTCACAGTACCGCCTCTACTTTAGTAATAATTTTGATTGGGGTGGAACAAGCGAAGGCGGAAAGCTCCCAGGAATTGCCTCGGGGGCAACCTGTAGTGGAGGAAAAACATGCGACGGAACTAACGGATTTTCTGCACGCCTAATGTGGCGCAGTGGTGGGCGGGCAGTCCTCTATCTCTATCATATGGACAAACCTGAAACTTATGGAGAAGATCATCAACTCTATTTTTCATCAAACAATGAAGTAGTATTCAACCCGGGCGAGTGGTACACCATCACTGAACGAGTCCTTATAAATACCGGCAACAATAATGATGGAGAAGTTGAAGTATGGATCAATGGTGAACACACCCTAAAACGAACCGGCGTTCAATTTGTCTCTAACGGAGACCTCATAGACACCTTCTATTTTTCTACTTTCCATGGAGGCAGCGGAGATCACTGGGCACCGAGTGTGGATTGCTTTATTTGGTTTGATGATATCATCATCTCTTCAAGCCCCATACGACTCGACGGCACTATACTCAGTAGTTCATCCCCGTTCGTATCATCTTCCGCGACTCTTTCATCGTCATCCTCACTAAACACCATGAGTAGTTCGTTATCATCAGGGCACAAAGAAAGCTCACAACTTGCAGTGAGTAGCACAGAATCCTCTTTAAGTAATACAGAAATTTCATCATCAAAAGAACATACCTCAATTGAGTCTTCATATACCCCGAAACCAAGTTCATCATCAAACCTATTTGTTTCAGAGGAAAGCTCTACCCCCATTGAACCCTCTAGTAATACTGAAACTATGGCAATCTATGGGCCCCAATTTTTAACACCCCCTAATAATCAGCCTATCACCATTTACTCTATCCAGGGTGAACAGATGCTTATCACTACAGCAACCTCGATTTTGAATAATACTATATCACTTCCACCAGGGATTTATGTTGTACAAAATACAGGTAAAAACAGAAAAGAGCGCGCCCTTATAACTATCCTCACCCATTAAGGAGTATGGACATTTTTACCAACCCCTTATAGCGGCAATACAACATCACCAGCGAAGACTTTTAATATCAACTTCAAATACCCCTAAAAAAACCAATATTTGATCATTTAGGCCAATAACCCATATTTTGTTGACATTTTAAGCATATTTGTGGACAAAAATAATGTAAAAAAATGCAAACATTGTCCCTTTTCAGCTTTTTATCTAGGAAGAACAGAACTCTTTTGTTTACATTTAAAACTGGGATACGATACCTCATAAGTAGAAGGTATTATTAATTGAATAGATACATGAGGAGCGGCTTCTTCTAGCTTTCAGCACCTCTGTATTGAACATCACGAGGGACTATGAGATTACTTACTAAAGTAACTGGTATGGCTATAGCTATACTCTTTTCGAGCGCAACCATGACACAAGCAGCAGAGCTCGATCCTATATTTTGGCAACCAAAAGATCATATAATGCTCCCAAAATGGGCATATGGATACTGGCAAGTGGGCTTTGCACCCGTACCTGCAGACAACGCAGCAGAGGTTCTCCAACTCGCTCAAGAACATCGAGACAGCGAACATCCTGGCGACGTATGGATTCTGGATCTCGGATCATGGAACTGTACACCTGTCGGATCAGAAGGCTGGGCATCAGAGGATTGGTGTGCTGGCAAATTTGATGACCCTGCTGATTTTATCAAAAAAATGAATGATATGAACTGGCACATTGGCATTAATTACCACCCTTGGGGCCACCAGGACTCAGACCCTAAACAAGAATATATTAACACACTTCTCAGAGATGCCGAGTATGGTTCTGAAATCCCTTGGATCGACATCCGATCAAATGACCCCATTTGGTGGATGTGGGATGCCACCGCTGAATTCTGGAAAAACAACGGCAATAAGCGCAATATGATGCTGAATTATCTAGGAAGCTTTACTTATGGCGACCTTGAACAAGATCACGACTGGAACCTCGACAAAGATGCAGCATTCCCAACCTACTGGACCGGAGACACTGAACCCAGTTGGAGAAATTTTAATGACCAAGTAAAACGCATTACCCACGATGGCGCATGGGATGGGCTCTATACTCTTCATATGGATACCCCGGGTCACTTTTTCTTAGACATGAAAGAGTATCCTGAACTCACTGCGCGCACCGTACTCTTTTCTGACTGGTCACCGCTCGTACAACAACATGGCCAAGGTGGACGACTTGTTAAACAAGCAACTCCAGAAGTACAAGAGATTATGATTAAGTCTCGTAAACTCAGGTATCGCCTTATGCCATACATCTATACTCTAAACTGGGAGATGTGGGCAAAAGCACTTCCTATCACTCGCCCCATGGATATGATGTTCCCTAATGACAACAGTGTCAATGAAGATTATCAACAATATATGTTTGGTAACAACTTTCTCGTAGCTCCTGTTATTTCGGATCGTCACGACCATGATGAAAAGGCTAAAGATTTTGGCGCTTCGACAATGGAAATTACTCTCCCTAAAGATGAAGATTGGATTGATTACTGGAGCCATGAAGAACATGCTGGCGGAACAACTCTCGACTACGACGTAACCGATTGGGGTAAAATCCCAGTATTTGTAGTAAAAGGCTCAATCATCCCAATGGGGCCAACTATTAAATGGATTGAACCTTCAGAGCACCCCGATCCATTAACTCTCGATATCTTCCCTGCCAATAATGGTGAAAAAGCAACATACACCCTCTATGATGACGATGGCGAGACACTTGAATATAAAAACGACAAAGGGGCAACAACTACTTTTACCGCAGCAACAACAGACAAAGCAATTACTTTCACTGTTGATGCAGCCGATGGTAATTATACAGGCAGACCTGCAGATCAAGGGTACATTGTAAAAATCAATCTTCAAAGTGTTAAAGCTGCTGACGTATATGTGAACGGCGAAGAAGTCAGTGAAACGTCTTCTGTCTCTGATATCCTTGATGGCAAAACAGAAAACGGTTGGGCATTTGATACTGATAAAAAAATCGCTTATGTTGCATTTAGAGCATCAACAGATGAGCAATCAACGGTAGTATACAGTATCGAAGGCGGCCTCCCTGTAGAAGAACTCAGCTCTGAGTCAACACCATCTTCTAACGAAATGAGTTCATCTGAAAATGACGAATCAAGTTCTCAAGCTCAAGACCCAATTTCGAGTAGCGATGATGATGATGAAGATACAGAGTCAAGCTCTGAAAAAGAGAGTTCAGAGGAGTCATCATTGCAAGAATCAAGTGTTGATACTGCACCACTTACATGGACGAGTGCACGGGGTGTAACCGCAAGTTTTGTCCCTGTAGCACACATTCAAGATATACCACTGAGCATTGACGTCCCTCAAGGCACAACAATGATTACTGTATATAGTGTCACTGGAGAAATAGTACTCCAGTCTTCTGTTAAAGAGGCATCGAGAAACACTCTTCCTCAGTCACTTCCTCATGGAATGCTTTTCATTAAATACTAGAGACATCCCTTAACTACTCATAATTGAAATAGCGCCCTCTATTTCAATTATTACCCTTCCTGCCTCACGGCTTGAAGGGTTTCTTTTTACCTATTCAACACCAAATATCTCATCTGCAATTACACCACGAAAACGGTGTATCCTCTCTGGGCTCTCCTCTCTGTTAGGCCAAGTAACATTTGAAAGGAGTACCACCGCCTTCCCTTTAGAGACATCCCCTAAAAAATGACATCCAGTAAATCCCGTCTTTCCAAAAGTCTGTTTGCTTCTGCCCACACCCATATAACGCTCTTGATTCAACTCAAAACCAAGACCTGTATAGAGGCCTATAGATTGAATCTGATTAGTCCACACTTGTTCAGTAATAGCTTCACTTAAAAATTGAACACCATTATAAGAGCCTTTATGCAATAACATCTCCATAGGATTTAACAAATCGGGTACTGTAGAGAAAAGCCCTGCAGAACCTGCGACGAAAAGCTCTCTGAGCGCATAGGCACTTTCATCATGCACCTCACCTTGAATAATACGCTCTCGCCAAGTATCATCTTCTGAAGGAACAATGGCAGAGAGCTCGAAGCGCTCCTTTGGAAAAAAACCAGTATTGTGCATCATGAGCGGATCAAACACCTCCCTTTGAGCCGCTTCTTCGAACGGCATACTATAAAGCTCACTCATCAGAACCCCCAGCATAACACTCGAAGCATTGCAGTAACAAAAAGACTCCCCAGGTGGTAAATTAAAGGGATGAGTATAAAGCTTTTCAAGAATCTCAATAGGGGATCGATCTTTCCATCCAGCGAGGGAAAAACGATAATCAACCGTATGGGTCAAGAGATGCTTTACGAGTACTTCTTTTACAATCCCGAGCTGATACCCGTCTATATACCTATTGACCGGGTCATCAAGTGAGAGCTCGCCCGCATCAATTAATTTTAGGGCGAGAAGTGCAGTAGGAACTGACTTTGTAATAGAAGCACAGTCGTAAAGTGACTGTTCAGCAACCGGGGTTTTATTATCGTAAGTATGAAATCCAAATGGGGCTACACTCCGTGTACCACCAACATCAACAGTACCTAAGCAACACCCTGGAAAAAGTTGATCTTCAATTGCATCAGAAATTATTTTTGAAAGAGCACTATTCAACATACCCAAACCCCACTCAGTTATTGAGACAGTAATCTAAAAACTTTTATGGGTGATTGCCCTACAATTCTATGCCCTAACCTATCAGTGATCATGTTCTTGAAAGGGCCTTCACTCACAAGGCCAACCTAAAACTCAATACATATCCGGCAGAAAGGATTAACCCTCCCTTGGAGGTCGTATCGAATTTTTGCCGACGCCCCTATAGGTGCTTCATGCCCTCCAACAAAAAGGCTCACAGTAGACTTGCTACTGCTTGACACTGTTTCATCAAAGCTTGATATTGATGTATTAGAAGAAAGGAGTCGTGATGAACTTTCACCGCCCCCAAATCCATTTGACGAATCATTAAGCGATGAACTAGAATTATGAGCACTCGAACTAGATAAAACGTCACTAGAGCTATTGTCTGAGCTCTCAACGGTACTACTCACAGAGATAACCTCAGAAGTCCCATCATCATTATTGACAATAATATCAGGATACGCAGCATCATTATCATAACTAAGCGTTGCCCCTGCAGTACACTCTTCGCCACAGTCCTGAGGAAATGGTGGTTCATATACCCGACCATCAAAAACAAAATTGCCGTCAAGGTCCTTAACTTTTATCAAAATCTTATCTTGCTGTGCATCAGGCATGATCCATTGTTGCCCCATATCGCCTTCCTGAGTCGCCTCAACCCAGGTCGTATCCATTCCATCTACCAAACCTTGAACAACGCCCGTAATGCCATTCGGTAGATTGGTAATGAGAAGGCGCAGCCACCCTTTTTCTTTTGAGCCTTCGGTATACCAAATATGAATATCACCACGATATTTAGGATTCTTTACAAACCGCCATGAAACCTGGCGATTATTGAAAAACTCCGTCTCCCAGAGCCCGCTCCCCCTTAAAAATGCAAACGGATCTATATATGAACCATCATCATATTGAAAAGCATTAAGAGACTCAGTATGAATGTCCACATGATACTTACTATCACGACACCAAACATTACCATCTGAACACTGGTCTGTTACAATGGCATACATCTTAGAACCATTCTTATCATCGCTATACCAGCCAGTATTATTATTGCAGATGGTTGTACCTTCCGCCCCCGAATTACCATATTGGCTATCACATTCATCACCTAAGGTAATCTCGATCCAGCGGCCACAATTAAAGCCGTTATTATACATTCCAAGATAAGGGTCATTCGCATCAAGTGGACGAGATCCGTAATCCCCTGGACTCTTATGATAGGAGCCCGGTTCATTAAATACATTGAGGGCCACAAAGTTATTTTCATCAAGACCAACCAATGCACTATCTTGACCGTCATAATCAAGAACTGCCTGAGGAACGCCACAAGCACCATAAGGATCTCCTAAAACTTGAAAATGTGTCGCAGCCCCTTCTCGAATACGATTATCAGATAGATGTCCTTCATCACTAAACGATGAAACCACGAAACAGAACATTAATAGTATTAATCTCATTACATTCCCTCAAATGCTAAACAACCTCTCTTTTACCCAAAAAAGAGGCATATCTTGTGTGCCTTATTATCCAATAATATAGGTTATTAGTCTACAGATTCAAACAACCCTCTTAGGACTTTCAAATAAGAAGAAGTAGATTCATGTTTGAGCATAAAAAAAGCCACCCCTGAATAACAGGAGTGGCTCAAAAAGGTAAATTGAAAAACTGTTACGCTTCTTCACCCTCGTGTTGTACTTTACCACGACGCGCTTCAAGTTCTGCACGAACTTCATGTGCACGCTCTTCCGTAAAATCATATTTCCACATTACAACAATTGCAAGAACCGCAGTAACTACTGGAACCGCAATATCAGCAATGCGTAGCATGTTAATAATTTCAGTTGCTTCAGGGATATTAAGAAGACGTTCACCTTCTTTGAGGGCATTACGAATTTCTTCAAGTCTTCCATAGCCAATACCACTGAGAACCCAACCACTCATCAGCATTGCAATTGCTGTACCAAGCTTTACAAACCACCAGTATACCGCACCAAAAACACCTTCACGACGCTCACCAGTATTAAGTTCATCAAGGTCACACACATCGGCAGTCATTGACATCATAAGAGTAAAGAGGCCCCCGATACCAAAAGTCATTAATGGAAGTGATACAAACATCATCCAACGAGTGCTTTCATCGAGCGCTCCCTCAAAAGCCCACCACCTCATGACATATCCAACAATCGAAATAAACGTTGAGGCGATAAATGCATTCTTCTTACCCATTTTTTGGGACATTTTAGTCACAATTGGAATAACGAGAAAACAAGTAAAGAGTGCACTGATAGTACCAAACCATGCCGGATAACTACCTGACGCACCTTGATCACCATTGAAGATGTAGAACACAATAATAAAGAATGCAAACTGTGCTACAGTCTGAAAGCCATTGAACACAAGAAAAGTTGAGCTACAAAGCTGAACAAAAGGGATACATTTAAAAGCTTGCCCAATACCTTTGAAAAAGTTTTTGAGGATCTCACCCAGTGCATCAAACGAGAGCTTTTCAGCAGTCCCATCAGGAACAACACGCTCTTTACAGAAAAGTGCAGGAACGACACCAAGAACAAGAC
This sequence comes from Fibrobacterales bacterium, assembly GCA_051532055.1. Taxonomy (GTDB): domain Bacteria; phylum Fibrobacterota; class Fibrobacteria; order Fibrobacterales; family JAOPTW01; genus JAOPTW01. The sequence goes on from JAOPTX010000007.1 coordinate 109,097, forward strand.
AAAGAAGACCCACCCAAATAGCGAGGTTTCTAGAACCAACTGGTGCAGATTCATAGAGTGAAGGGTCATAAATAATTACCCAAATCCATGGAGCAATCATCCAAGCAATTTGACCAATCCATTGTGATACAGCCATAATGCGAGTACGCTCATGGAAATCAGGACTCATCTCATAGCCTAGAGCAACAAGAGGCGTTGCAAAAATGGTATACCCTAGATAGAAAAGGAGAGAGAGAAGTAAAAAGTAAATAAAGTTATATGTTTCGCCATTTTCTGGATAGATCTGCCACATAAGCATAAATGATACACCAGTGATAATTGCACCAACAAAGATATACGGGCGTCTTCTACCCCAGCGTGAACGAGTATTATCAGAAATATACCCCATTAACGGGTCAGTGATAGCATCCCAAAGGCGGGGGGCAGCACCGAGAAGTCCTACAAGAAATGGATCCATACCAAGGCCCATTACAAGTACAATCATAAAAACTCCAAGTGCAGCAGCAAAGAGTTGGTTTGCTAAGCTACCAACACCAAATGCTATTTTTTGCACCATTGGGATTATATCTTCAGGAGCCGTTTCGTAGTGTTTTACTTCACTCATTCATATCACCTTTTATAAAATGTTCGTCATCTTCCCAGACAGTTGGCTAGGAAATTTAGTTAATTACCCCAAAATTCAACGGAATAAATTCCAACATTGAAACTCTCTAACCATATATCAAGTCACTATTTAGTAGGGTTACACGACGAATGGTTCTCAATCCCACCCTTTTTTGTGTAACAACAACACTGAAAATCATTAAAACAAAAAAGCAGCGTTAAATCAGCTGCTTTCTAAATCATTTTTAGAGAGAATTTACTCGACGACAGTATACCCTAGTTTTTCAATTGTAATGTAGTCATCACCTTTCTCTTGATCAATAGAGACCTCTATCGGACCTTTTTTTGAAGTAGGAACAGCAAACCACGTTCTAAAACGTAAACTCCCATTCATTTTTGATTCACGGTTCTTCAGGGCACGTCCCTTACGAATAAACTGTGTTGAAAGTGTTACCTTTGCATTTTTTGGAACCATCGCATTAAGCCACAAGTAAACTTTATCACCTTTTTTTACTGATTTTGAGTCTACTTCAACAGCACAATCATTCTTATGATCACCCTCTTTCACGACTTCTTTACAGAGCTTATATTCGACAATAACTGCATCACTTCCTGTATAGTAGTAATCCATAACCTTCGAAACTTCTTGACCCGTTGGTTTTGCAGCCATAAGAGCAACCACGCCACACAAAACTATTCCTAACACTTTTTTCATTAGATATCCTCAATTTTCCTATTAATTGTGGCTGAAACATACAAAATTATCACCAAATACCCTTATTCCAAGCCACTTTTCATCCTGTAGAATGATTCAATATAAGCTGCGCCCAATGCATATTTCCCTTTTTTATCCCATTTGATTAATTATATTGCACCCCATGCGCACACAAAAATCAAAAACACCAATACATACATTGTCCAGAGTATCTCTCTCTATGATACTTTTGTTTTTGATACTACCCGCCCCAGCCTTATCAGAAAATGATAACACCGGAATTGGTATGGTGTACCCAACCACTATTCGCATTACAACTCACGAGTACTCACCCCACCACTCTCAAGACCTTCCTTTTGGAGGAGTTGCACTCCGTATTATTAAAGCGGCCTTTGCAACGGTTAATATTTCTGTTGAAATTGGATTTTTTCCAAAAAACCGAAGTGACTATCTTGCATCATCAGGGAGATGGGACGCTACACTCCCCTTTACTCATACTTCGGAAGATGAAGAATCCTACCTCATTAGTGACACCATCTATCAATCAGCAATAGTTCTCTTTTCTAGAAATAGACCAATCACTCAATGGAGTTCATTTAAAAACTTCAGATCATTGCAACTCGGCGCAACTCATGGTCGCCACTACTCCAGAGATTTTCAAAGTGCCATTGATGCTGGACTCCTACACGTCGATTTTTCTATCTCAGACAAGCATAACTTCACTAAGCTCTCTCAAGGAGATATCGATCTTTTCCCTTGTGATATTGATGCAGGCTACTCTATTATACAGCACTTCTTTGAAGCATTACCGCAGCCTTCTTTTACTCACTCTCCCAAAATTGTAACAGTACATCCTCATTTTTTGTTAATTTCTGCAGAATCTCCCCATGCTGATTATTTTCTTCGCGCCTTTAACACAGGCCTCAAACGGCTAGCACTCGTTGGTCGACTCGACAGCTACCTCAAAGAACTCAGAAGTACCCCCCTTCTATTACAAAACCAAAAATAGTTCACAAAAACAGGTCTCACCCCATCCATCTTTTAGGTGTCAATCACTTTTTTACTACCTTTAATTCTATGGAACAAATCATTGAACAATTTTCTCGCGAACTTTCAACAGCTCTTTTAGAAAAAAGATTTGTGAAAATTAGTTTCGGAAAGCCGACACAGAAAGATGGCGAATATAAAAAAGTGACTGGCCGCCTCATCCAAGCAAAAGAGAGCACACTATTGAGCCTGGCCTTTGAAACAACCACTCAAACATTTACCAGAAATTTTGATTGCACACTACAACACGATACCGCACTCTTAGAGCTGACCAACCTCTGTGGAGCACAGTTTAAGAACATTAATCTCTTCACGACCTCAGGCGACTTTATACTCATGTATAGTAAAAAGCTTATCCCACGCTTGCAGACAAAACCCGCGACTTTCAAGAGCCCTCGCATTGAGTTTCACAACAGAGAAAAACGACGCTATCTCGATCTCAAAAACAATGTCTATCTACGGGAATTAGGGATCACCACCCAAACAGGGCAGATCGCCCCCAGTAGACAAAATAAATTTAAACAGATTGACAAATTTGTCGAAGTCATTGATACACTCATTCAAACAAGTGCATTAAAAAAAACAACAACCCCTATTACCATTGCCGATATGGGTTCTGGCAAAGGCTATCTTACCTTTGCCCTCTATGACTACATCGCAAATTCACTGAAACTCCCCGTAGTATCTACAGGTATCGAATACCGCCAAGATCTTGTTGATGTCTGTAATTCTATTGCAAAATCAGCAGCATTTTCATCACTCACGTTTGTGCCCGGTACAATAGAATCAAACCCTCTGAAAGAGATAGACCTCCTTATTGCACTCCATGCCTGTGACACCGCAACTGATGATGCCATTAAACAAGGAATTGATGCAGGAGCTACCATCATTGTCACTGCACCATGTTGTCATAAACAAATACGTAAAGCTATGAACGTTGAAGGCCCCCTTGCAGAGATTACCAAATACGGCATCCTAAAAGAACGCCAAGCGGAAATGATCACCGATACTATTCGTGCCCTGCTCCTCGAAGCTCATGGCTATAAAACAAAAGTCTTTGAATTTATCGCAGATGCGCACACTCATAAAAACGTCATGATAACTGCGATTAAAAGAAGTGGCACACCAGATCCTGAGCCGTTTCTCAAAAAGATTTCAGATCTCAAAGAGACCTTTGGAATATCAGAGCACTATCTTGAGAGTATACTCTCTTAATAAAACACTACTAGAATACATCGATTCACTCTTTCGTTTTTTCATTCCATTTATAAAACCGTGCACCTACTGGCCTCCCAAGGGTAGACTCACTCTCTCCATTTAAGTGATATTGAATACCTCCTGAACGCGCTGAAAAATTGACTAAGTGATCAACTATTATGGAATCACCTTTGGGTACTTCCACACTATTTTTTAACACAATATCCTTGTAAAAAAAGCTGTAGATACCGAGCCCTATTGCAAAGTGATTTTTCACATCATCATCAACTTTATAAGACGCGTATCCTTCTCCTATTGGACTCATCCACTGATTTTGAGTTGGAGGATCATAGGGAATTTCTGATTGATAAAAGTAGACTGCACCATACTCACCCTTCCATAGTGTTTGATACTTTTGAAAATGTTCATTAAAGAGCCCATACACCGTTACATGATCACCCGTTACTACCAGACCATGATCTGACGTATTTACTGCCCATTCGGCTCCCGCACCATGATCCGCCCTCCAAAGCCAAAGGTGGTCGGCGATTACATCACTGCTGTGTATTTCAAGACATCGCTTTGCCTTACCAGCAACCGCGCCACCAACCCTGCAAAAAAGATCACTGATCGATGTAGGGTTTTCATTGTGGCGGAGAGAGTCTCCCTCACTTCCAAACTTAAAAAGAACCTCTGACTCTTGGAGGCCTGCATCGGCAACAATACCCGCCACAACAACTCCCGGTAGATCATCAACAATAAGTGCAGCACTCCCTTTTTGAGGAATAAGAGTCGGCATTCCCAGCCCGAGTATTACCGTGTGAGCATGCTCTACATTAAGAGCGTTTTCAAGATTATATATCCCTGGAGTGAGCAAGAGGTGCTTTCCTTGCTTGAGTGCACTATTGATAGATTCAGCATTGTCTCGTTCTGGGTGTGCCACATAAAAAGAGTCGATTGAAATAAACGTCCCATTCTCCGCACCACCAGCCCAACTCACCCCCGTCGATTCTTTCCGTACACTCGGTACAAACACCCCATAGGAACCATCATCTTGAATAGTAAGAAATGGTTTTTCTCTCACTCGGGGAGTCTTTTCGACAACTGAATACGGGCGTTCCCCCCACCGCTCGATAGGCGCACCAGACACACCTACAAATGTCATATTCCAATTACCACCACGCCACCGCTTAATGGAACTATTCCGCATAAACCACTGTTGCTGTGAATTGGCATAAGCCTCACCTGTTATGAGGCAATTGGCTACATAGCCTCCCGAACCCCATCCATTAAGATCGTATTTCATGGATCCTTCAATATGCATCCGTCTAAAAGGGGCTGCCTGTGAAACGGCCCACACGTTGTCACCCCGCGTAATAATTTTCATATTTTCTGCAGAACGCCAAAACATTAAGGTCACGTTCATCCCGTTACCCGCAGGACCTGTGTGAGTGAGTGATTGTACCGCACCATTTATAGTGACATCATCCGGAAGAATCCCGAGCCCTGCAACATGTGTATAATAATCAACATTAATTCGAAGCGTATATTTGCCCGGCTTAAAGAGAAGTGCATAGCGATCTTCTGAAAACTCAGCATGCTTCTGACGATCACTCACCTCATTAACTTTTTTCTGAATCTCTTTCATGTTCATGGAGTCATTAAAAACAAAAACACGTTTTCCAAAAAGTTCATTATAAGTACCATCGGTATGCTCAATGTTTTTTGACACGCCACTATCCTTTTGTACCAAGGTACAACTACTATACAACAGTGTCCCTATTCCTATACAGAACAGTCCACATAATACCCTCATGTTACTCTTCATATCTACCCCAATCACTACTTAATGTAAATAATACATATATTACAGATCATAACGAACAAAAGGTCTCCTCAGAGAGACCTTTACCTACTAACTGTTCTAATAGTGTTGTTAATTATGGGCCAAAGTATCCATCAAAATGACGCATATCACCATGATTAGTTGTACCGCCTTGGTCATTGATTACATTTTCCATACCACCACCTGCATTTGAGAAGGTAACTGTTACAATATCTTCAATATGTATACCCGAAACCCTAGGGGTTTCTACAGCATTAGCCATACGTACTTCGTTATAGAAAAAACTATACATTCCCATGCCATACGCGGCATGGTCTGTCACATCATCGCCCACTTTATAGGCTGGATACCCAGGCACGACCCCATTCATCCAGCTCTCTTGTGATGGCGGATCATAAGGAATCTCTGATTGATAAAAATATGTTTGGCCTCTATTACCATTCCACAAGGTTTGATACTCTTGAAAATGCTCATTAAACAGACCATATACTGTAACATCATCGCCATTAACCACGAGCCCATGAGCGCCTTTATTTTCCTCCCACCCCCAGTTTGATCCTCTATTATTTTCATCCCAATTAACGCCCGCTCCATGATCTGCACGCCACAGCCAAAAGTGGTCACCGATAACATTATTACTATTAATAGTAATACAACGCTCAGCCCTACCAGAGAACTGCCCCCCAATTCTACAGAAATAATCACTCACCAATATTGGATTATCAGAGTGATCCTTATTACTCCCCGGCTCACCAATCTCTAATAGTGTTTCTGAACTTGCTGGACCTGCATCAATTACTAGCCCAGCAAGAACAATACCAGACTCATCTGCCGCAGTGAGTGCGGCCCCTCCATGCTGAGGTACCAAAGTAGGAAGCCCAAGCCCCAAAACAACTGTTTTGGCATGCGGCACCACTATTGCATCAGTAAGATTATAGATCCCTGGAGTCAAAATCAGATGTTTTCCCTTTGCAAGTTCTGCATTAATATCTGTGACGGCATCACTTGGAAAAGCAATATAAAACGCACTTATTGGAATATGATCACCACTGAGTTCTCCATCTCTCCAATCAGTCCCCGAAACATTATAGCTTACATCAGGGACATATACAGAATAGTTGCCAATATCATCAATATACAACGTAGGCTTTTCTCGCATTATCGGCGCCTCATCAATCGCTGTTTCTGAGAGAGCACTCGTCCATCCCTCTTGCGCTCCAGGAACCCCAACCCACACCACATTCCAATTCACTCCGCTCCAACCCCCTACTTCGGTGTTACGGGTAAACCACTGTTGTTGATTAAAGGCTGTAACAGTGCCTTCAATAACACTATTTGCTAAGAACCCGCCACTCGCATACCCACTACCCATATCAATCAAGAGATCACCTTTTACATGCATTCTTCGATACGGTGCTGCTTGAGAAACAGCCCACACAACCTCTTTTTCTGGGTGTACTTCAAAGTTTTCGGCCATTCGCCAAAACTGGGTAGTAATGTTACCACTCGATTCTGTAGTAACAGACTGCACCGATCCTTCGATTTTTACATCACCGGGAAGGAGACCAAGCCCTGCTGCATGCATGTAGTACCCAACATCAATGGTAAGTTGATAGGTGCCAGGCTTGAAGAGCAACGCAAACCTATTTGCACTGAATTCATCATTTGCCTGACCTGCATGTATTGATTGTATTTCATTTGAGATGACTTGCATATCCATATCAGGAGAGTAAATTTTTACATTCGGTCCAAAATCTACTGCATAGTATTCTGTGTGAGAACTGTAACTATCTTCCGTCACATCAATAAAAGATGAGCTTTCTATTTCGGAAATAGAACTTTCATTATTTGTGGAAGACTGATCAGCTGTTACACTTGACCCTGAGCTAGAAACGATTTCATCACTAGAGGAGTTACTCTCTTGCTCACTAGAGCTCTCTTCACTCAAATCTTCAGATGAAGCGCCTTCGCTACTGAATTCAGAGTCAGCACTTCCTGAAGAAGATACATCACCTGAATCTGTTTGTCGACCCTCTTTAGAACAAGCAAAAAGAAGTAAAACAATTGAAATTATGACAACAGACCGTTGCTCCACAGACACCCCCTCATAACCACCACATAGTTTATGTGATTCTTACATTAATATATATTAAAAAAGAGAGGGTAGGCAAATGGGGATTGACTGAAACTGAATTCCCCCTCACCTCCCCAACAACCTGTACAATTTTGTTATAGAGCAAAAATGTATTTTGTAAAGCACTACCAAGCAGTCTGCTCAAAATCATATGCTTTTGGGCAGAAAATTATTTCAAATTTCGTAGAAGGGTGACAAGTATAAAGTGAGCCCGCATCATCATAGGCAAACGTATAAATTTTAGGCGCCATTTCATGTGACACATCCACATATTGAGTCTTCCAAATGCTAAACTGGTGATCTCTCTCATTACATTGTTCTGAGCTTACACCAGCAATCAGATTATTACCATCCATATGAGTAGGACAACATGAACGCAAGGCAATGGGATCATTCCATTCATCTAATCCATCCTCAAAGGTGAGATATTTACAGGGAGAATAACATCCAATCCTTTCGCCATCACTGTTTCGATAACTCAAGTCAAAATCCCGATACCCATCTTGATCGAGACTCTCATGTTCTGGACATTTATCAACATCGAGACGCGACCCATTAACTACAACACATTTACTCCATTCATCTACTTTATCACCTTTAGGAATAACTACATATGGCAAAGTATAGCCATCAACATTACTCGCATTGTAATACATTTCCACTGACTCATTATCAACAGCCTCCCACGTGATCTCAAACTTTGATTCAATAGGAGGGGTACAGGCATCACCTAACGAACCACCACAGGTTGATGATCCACCAATTTCACAGTTTCTACCGGTGTCATCACACCCTTGCTTTGGCCAGTAGCGCGTCCCATTGATCTGACGATCCTCTGGAATATTATAGTCATAGGATGTGCCGGCCTCTAAATACTTATTAAGATCAACGCCTCTGCTTTCGAGTAGGGCAATATGATCAGGCTGAGCGCCCATTTCTATCCAAAGGTCTTCATTACAGTTATTAGTAATCCGTAACCTATTAGGCTGATCATCCACAACATCCCAAGGCACCTCAGTTTTAGAGCGTTGATAGGCCGTTGTATACTCAAACCATGTAGACATATCATCATGAACAGCTCCAACAGGGAGTATACTTCCCCCAATTTCAATCCAAACCCGAACGTCTTCTTCACCCATAAAAAAGTTTTTGGAAGGGTGATCAAGTTTAACGGTCCATTCTGTCCCTGATTGAGTTGTTGGATTCAGATCAAACCGATGCACCACAAAATCAGACGCGTCTTTCAATCGCGTTTTATAACGCACCAAAACATTACTTTCACCCGACGGAACAGGGAAAGAAACCTCTATACCACCCAGCTCATACTCCCTGAATGTCACAGAGCCATCAACCGCAATTATTTCATCAAAACTGGTATCTTCCCACTCATTTACCGAACTAACATTTTCAATTGATGATGATGACGACGACAGAACTTCTTGTTCTTCCGATGAAATTATGGTGTTTGTTGATGAAGACATATCTACTGCATCAGACGATTCTATTAGATTGCTACTTTGCCCAATTGATACTGAACTCACTGTGCCCGAATGAGATAACGCTTCACTTGATGATGATACATTCGACGATTCATCAATGACATCATCTGAACTACCCCCAATAACTTCTTCAACTGTTGGAGTATTACTACACCCCAAAAAAAACACGCTCATTAACAACAAAATACTTACCTGCGCTATCATCTTACCCCTCAATAACTGATTAACCATATATGTGTCCCCTAAATATACTTTCAATGACCGGCATCACAAACACCTTTATGTAAATTTGACATAGAGGAACCACCATTAACCCTCATCCCACCATTGTACCCATTACATTTCAATAATTCAATATTTACCTTGCAAAGCTGTATTTTGAGCTCAGCCTAACAATATTCTAACAGCAATTTATTACATTCTACCCTCATTAATAGCGAGGACCCCATGTCAAAATCTATCATGGTCATGTGTACCGGAAATTCATTTAGAAGTCATATGGCTGAAGCGTTTATTCGTTCATTTGCAGGAGATACTGCAACGGTATACAGTTCAGGAGTAAAAGCAAGTGGAAAAATTTACCCTTGGGCAATCAAACTTATGGCTGAAGAACATATCGACATTTCCAATCAAACATCAGATCAGATCGACATCTATTTGGACAAGGAATTCGACTATGTAATCACCGTATGTGACAATGCAAAAGAGACTTGCCCCGTGTTCCCGAAACCGGTTGGCCAAGTAATCCACCACAGTTTTAAAGATTATGAGCCACAAGGTGAGTTAAGTGATGAGGCCTATATGGAAACACTGAGACCCATTCGTGACGCCATAAAAGTGTGGTGTAAAGAGTTTGCCACTCAAGAGTTCTCCTAGACAATTATTGATAAATATAGGGCTGTAACGCCAATTCTATCGGACTCGCGCCCTATATATTACCATATTATCACATTTAATGCATTCCTGTTTAATCAGCCCCCTATATCCTTGCATTCCGCCATTCGATAGCTACTTTCGTGAAAAAACATTCGGATCGTTAGATGAAACAGTTACTTATTATTGCACTCTGTGCTACTGCACTTTTTGCCCAAGACACTACAAAGGCAGAATCTCCAAACCCCCTTAAGAAAAAACTTGTTGCTACTTTTAACGCAAACCAAGACAGTTACTCAAATTGGGCTGAGGGTGGAGAAGATACCTATGGTTGGAAACTACTTGTAAATGGTGGACTTGATTACATACAAAAAAACTGGGAGATACAAAACGTCCTCGATATAGAGTACGGTCGCACAGCAGTGGGCGATGTACCGAGCATAAAATCATCAGATAAGCTCTTCATTGAATCTCAATACAACTACACTCTTTTCTCCCATATGGCCGGATACGCCGCAGGACAACTCAGCACACAATTTACTCCAGGATATACGCATTCAAAAACAGGCAAAACAAAAGTATCTACATTTTTTGACCCGGGATATCTCATAGAATCAGCGGGCCTCTCATACTCCCGCGATAAAATTTTCTCTTCCCGTCTTGGATTTGCAATAAAACAGACCATTTCATCAAAGAAATTCGGATGGGCAAATAATAGAGAAACTCAAGAACGCGAATCATTTAAAAATGAGCCCGGTCTTGAATCAGTCAGTGAACTCAACGTAGGCATTAATGACATCCTTACCTACACATCACGCCTTTCACTCTTTAGTAACTTCAAAGGCGCAAGTCGTATTGATTCCCATTGGAAAAACAAATGCAGTGCGCAAGTGATGACGTACCTCACTATTGATCTCTCATTTGAAATGCTCTATGATTACGATCTTGATCTAGACAATCAGTATAAACAAGGTATGAGCCTTGGGCTCACTTACAAACTCTTTTAGTATACTCAATACAATGTCCATTAAAAAAGCAGAGCACCTTATTGGCACTCTGCTTTTTTTGTCTCTCAGCCAAATATAATTTGGGAGGGAATATCCGCTTCGAGACTATTTATGATATCGATATAACCCACTGGAAGTAGAGATAAAGTATATACCATCAGAAAGGTATTCAGCATCAACCGCAAATAGATACTCAGCCTGTCCATCTGGTCGTATTATTAGAAATGGCCGCCCACTCTGCATAAGATTATGAAAACCTTCCCTCGTTAAAGATTGCACCGGGGTCTTCTTTTGAACATACAACCGAGCCGTTGCATCACTACTCTTTTCGCAGTCACTTGAGCTAGAAATCGCCCCAGGTACACCACCTGAACTTGATACATCATATGAGCTCACGCTTTCTTCATTTTGTACCTCAGAACTATTCGATAGTTCTGATTGCTGAGAGCAATCATTACTACTCAACTCAACCACGCTACTTATTTGATCTTCACTACTTACTGCTGTTTCTGAACTCTCAGCTTCATTTGATGAAGGACGCTCTGTACTCTCCTCACATGCTATGCCCAGTGGCTCATAATTACAAGCGGTATGCCATGCAATTTCCCGCAACTTTCTTCCGAGTGCTGGCTCTACAGTGTGAGCAATGCCTCCATACACATTATAGATGGTATCGGTCAGCTCAAGCGGGCTCTTTTTATATAATACAGAGTAATAGAGCATTGCAATCATATACCACCCATCATTATTAGGGTGAATGTCATCACTAAAAAACTCATCATGACTAGATCTCCCTGGAACAACCCCTAGAGCGAGCGAATCATATAATGCCGCCATTGTCTGACCTCCAGGAATCATAAGCATCGGCTTTCCTGACGATAACCCCGCTACACTATCTGCGATCAACTCCCACACCGGGAGGTCTGACTGCAATCGATCTCTCCATGGCACTGTTTGATTATTTTCGTAGCATTCAGACCCTTCAACTCCACTAAATATACAGTGCCATGACTCAAACATATAGGCCTGCACCTCCGGATTACCTTCTTTAGCTAGGCTGTCAAATTTATAAGCGTACTCATAAGTTTGACTATAGGTAATATGGCTTTGAAGTTCGAGTGCCTCAGTCATAACCACATCAGTAAAAGTACCTGATGCAAAAGCAGCTCCATACCCTTCATCATTATAACTATTACTCCCATCGTTGTTCCAATTCCATTTAAGAGGCGATCCTGGGATTATTTGGTAGCCATAGGAGTTTTCATCACCAGCATCTTCCGCAATGTAATTCACAAAAACTGGGATTGTCGTATTCATAAGGCTATGACCGATATAAAATATTTTTTTATTGATCGGCAATATCTCTTCATTGGATGACTGCTCTACAGACGATACTTCTATCGCCCCACTACTTTCAACAATAATTTCGCTACTAGAACTCATTACGGCACCACTTTCTGGTATGAGCATAGGCGAATCAAGAAGAGCCTGGTATTTTGGTGCTTCACCCTTGAGATCCCCCGCATTTAACTGCCCCAAAGATTCAAGATGCCCCCATGATCCATATTGCGATTCGCGACCACCAACATAACTAAATGCAGTAAAGAGTGAAACACCAGCATCAATGTGACGTTGTAAATTTTTAATATAGAGGTCATACATTTTAGGGTGTACTTGAGCGTCCCAAACAGCCTGATTATAATCCCACTCTCCTTGCCTCCAAGGCTGCATATGCTGTCCACCTTCATAAATAATATATTCCATCCCAAAGTCATCTGCATACTTCTTATGAGCATCAACAAATCTTCCCGTATGAGACTCATATAAACTATCAACGGCATCAATTATCATCTCAGCCGTTACAGATGATGGCTCAAGACTATTCCAATAATTGTGCTGTTCTTCACCAAAACCAAAGTACGCTGTTGGAGACACTGCGTCAGCGCCAACACCATCATCATTAAAAAGGTATTCGAGTACGCGCCCCGTATTTCCTGGCCATCCACCTTGCACCGCAGCAACGGTAATCAATCGTGACCGTTCACTTGCCCACACTTCTTCCCATATAGTAAAGGTCCGCGCCATGAGATAGGCATCTTTTTCAGGATGACATCCGTCCAATGTATTACAATATTTCATACTCACCGCTTCAAGGCCTACAGTAACATCGGATTCTCCCTCAGCTGCATTACCTGTTGCATAGTGAGACTGTTGAAATATCCAATTCCATAGTTCATTAGAATACTCGATATAGACCTTAAGATTAGGGTCGAGTTGTTCTTTAACGAGCTCTGCAAATTTTGTGATATACTCTCTATTAGCTTTATGAGGAATGCAAAACCAAGCATCTACTTGTAATTCATTTGCGAGAGCAATTGCATGTTCAATAGCAATACCAGCTGCTTGATTGTTATTATCATATCCTCGACCCTGAGAATAATGATATACCTGCGTGCGCTTATCCCAGTCTTCTGAGAGCGAATTATTGGTTGCAGTCCAATTCATAAACCTCAATGTTTTGAAAGGACGCAGGCCAGAAAGAAATTCTTCCCTAAAAAGGGGAATTTCATTTTCCGGATTATTTTCATAGGCTACAGGAATGATCTTAAAGCCTCTCAAGTGATTACCTGCAGTAGAACGAGTTATATTGAGCCATTTATGCCCCCCTTCACCGGTGAGCGTTATATAATGATTTCCTCCTCGCTCCTCATGATCGACACTCCAATTAATGTCCCCCTCACCTTCGAAGGTGACGTGGTATTCGCCACTGTAGGAGTTATTAATGAGGAAACGAACACCTGTTGACGCGCCATTTACCGACACTGGGAGTTCTGTTGGATATCCTGCTGAATCCCGTGGGATTTGATCCAATACCTGAGTATTCCAACCTGAAACATTTACTGTGAAGGTGATCAGCTCAGATGCTGATGTCATAACATCGGTAAATGGGGCACCAGATGACCAATAATTGAGACTTCCTATATTCATCCCCATCTTCATTTGGTTATTTTGAGCCATAAGTGACCCTAAACACAACCCAATTATTACTGCAATTACACGCTTCATACTTACCCTCTGTATTGATTACTTTCTAAATATATTTTCTCCACTTCCAGAATAGTATATGGGAAAAATATATCCGTTGAGTGAACGCTCAACAACAATCACCACTCCTGATCAGTAATTACCACTCACTGGTAGCATAACTACTCTATTTTAGATATGTTTATCTGAAGGAATTGAGAGCTGACTATGAAAGAGATATACGACTATTTAGACTACCGCGAATACATCAAAGACTTCTACGAATTTCAAAAAGCAAAGAAATCCTGGTTTTCATATCGCTATATTAGTCAAAAAGTGGGCATAGATGCCGGGTTTCTTGTAAAAGTATTGCAAGGCAAAAATAATATTACCGAAAAACACCTCCCTCAAATGATAACTCTTTTAAAGCTTGATGAAAAAGAGAAAGAGTATTTTGAGACCCTTGTTCATTTTACCAAAGCAAAAACTCAAAAGCAGATCTCTATATTTTTCAATAAACTTATTGATCTAAAAAACCTAAGTGCCACAATCATAGAACAAAAAAAGTTTGAATTTTATTCAAAATGGCATCACAACGCAATTCGTTCACTCATAGATTTTTACGACTTTAAAGGTGATTTTGATGCACTTGGAAACAAACTTTCTCCACCAATATCTGCAGAAGAAGCAAAAAAATCTATTGTTCTTCTTGAGTCACTAAACCTTATCTCAAAAGATGAGACTGGTCGGTATCAACTCACTGACACCATTATAACTACTGGTCAATCATGGCAGTCCATTGCCATTTCAGAATTTCAACAACAGATGATTACCCTCTCACAAGAATCCCTAGTGCGGCACCCCAAAAAGGATCGTGATGTTTCTACATTAACGTTCTCAGTACCAACCGATGAATTGGATGAACTCAGAGAACGCATAACTGAATTTAGATCAACCACTCTTAAATGGATTCAGGAACAAAATAATGAAGATGCAGTATATCAACTCAATCTTCAACTGTTCCCTTTAACCACACTTGAACAAACCGGGGGCGAATCGTGAAACTTACCTATCTACTCCTATTATTATTGTGTCTATCCTGCACTGTACCTGAACCGGAATATGTAGGAAACGGTTCTGAAACGACGAATGGAATTATTGCCGGTACTCTGACCCTCGAATCAGGCGCACCCGCTATAGCTGCAAAAGTACAGCTACGTGACAGTAGTACCATCGCAATTGACTCTACCACAACGAACACCAATGGCTACTTTCAATTTTCTGACGTTACCCCTGGCACCTATTCGATTCTAGCTTCAGATAGCAATCAATCATTTCAGTGGTTCCAAGATAGCGTTTCACTCAATGACACCACTCCTTCAATTGAATTTACTGAAACACTCTCCTCAGCTCGCACCATCAACTTTACAACCCCTTCGATCAGTAATGAAATTCAATTCAGTATTGTCTTTCCAGAACTGGGGTTGACCGAAACTTTTACTGAGGCTACCTCCGCTCAGAGCACTATCCCAGAAGGGGCTTTTGTCTACGAGATGTATGCGCTCCACGCCAGCTCTCCTGATACCCAAAAAGTTCTCCTTATAAAGGACACTATTACTTCTGATAGCCCTGATTCACTTGGAACGATCGAGATCAACACCCTTCAAGGAGACAGTTCACAGGTTCTCTTTGATGACTTTGAAGACGGCAATCACATATCAAATTTCTTAAACCCATGGTACACATTTGATGATCGGGCAACATCAGGTATAAGTACCATAAAAACCTTCGCTGAGCAACCACTCAGCCAGTCTCCGGGTTTCAACAATACGAGCAACGCTGGATACACTACCTTTACCCTCACCCCAAATACCACCTCAGACCCTGTATTTGTTGGCCTTGGGTCTCATTTTGGCAAAAACTACACTGCATATCTCACCGATTTTTCCAAACTCAGTACCATTACCTTCAATCATACATCAACCAACCATCATCAATTCACCTTTTGTTTGATCTCCACACTCTACAATAATACCCAGCTTTGTACCTATCCAATCGATGCAAGCGTTGGTTTCTGGACTTCAAAAACCGCCCCGCTCAATCTTTTTAATAAAACACCCAAAGTGACCCTTATTGGTAAAGTGGCATTTATGAAGGGAATTGACAGTTTTGCTTTCATTATGAACGCCGGAACAGATAGTGGCGAAATGACTTTTACCATAGACGACCTCATATTTAACTTTGAGTAACAGATACCACATCAAGAACCTCTTTAAGTTTTACTTCAGGAAGTCACTCAATATGGTATAACTTCGCAAATCCGTAAAATTAAAATTTTAGATTTAGCACCTTCACCCCGACAAAGTGAATAGGTATTATGTTATGAGGTAACCATGGACATCCAATCACAAGCGGCCCACTCCACTCCACCAAATTCTCTACTCCAAGTCTCGCAATCAAACACAACTGATAGCGCCGCCTGGAACAGTATATTAACCAAGTACAGCAGTGGCTCAATTGACACTAATGGCGCCATTGCAGAACTCTCACAGGCAGAGGGGCTCACTTCTGCCCCAGACCCGCACCAACCTCTCGTCGCAACACTCACTGAGACTGAGCGATCTATTCGGTTTTCACTCCTTAAAGAGCTCATGGCAATTGGTGATGATGAGACCGACAAAAAAGTACAGGATAAGTACGCCGAAGATAATATTCTGTATGGCATACCAGAAGGTACTGAGGCTGCTGAAGTTGACCCCTATTGGAATGCAGAAAACACCAGCCAACGATTGGTTGATTTTGCGATTTCATTTCGGTCATACTTTACCCACATGGATGATGTTGAGTTCCTAGAAGAAGTAAAAGCCGCCATGCTCGAAGGATATGCACGGGCCCACGAAGATATGGGCTTTACTGATGAGACTATACCCCCTGATCTCGGCAAACTATACAATGATACGTATCACTCAACCATGGATAAAATAGATACCCTTCTTACTACGGCAAAACAGGAAGTTGACCAATCCTAGCAATGAGCCCTTTCAGTTACAACCTGGAGGGGCTTTAATAGACACTACCTAAACCCCCCATTAAATCACTATATTTGAAGTATGAAACGATATCTCTTTCTCTTTTTAGGCACATTCTTTTTTGCACTTGGTATGGTAGGCATACTGCTCCCCATCCTCCCTACCACACCCTTTTTGCTCCTTTCTGCAGCATGCTATATGCGGAGCTCAAAAAAAATATACCTCTGGCTTACCATGCACAAAGTTTTTGGCCCACTTATCAATAACTACCTACAACACCGAGCTGTGGCCCTTAAAACAAAGTTTCTGGCTATCACAAGTCTCTGGGTATTTATCCTCGTTGCTGTATTTGGCATCACAAATTACTGGTGGGTTCAAGGCATCCTCATTCTCATTGCCCTTGGCGTAACACTCTATTTACTCTCTCTCAAAACCCTTAGTAAACCATAGTACACCTTCATTTTTCCTATTTCTCCCAACAACTGTTTAAAAGGCAGCTCAAAAACAGCTTTTCTTAGCCACTATCACTCAAGAGATCGAAACTTCTATAATTTTTAAAGCTGTATACTTTAATTATACCTCTTAAATTTAAAAAGCTTATATTATACATAGAGTTACCTTGTAACACCGGAGTCAAAATGAAGTATTTACTCGCCATAGCAGCTACAACCCTCATAGCATGCACTTCAACTAAATCAACATCTGATACGCAAGTAACCACACAACCTACCGCAGTGACCTTATACGAAAGCAGCGATAACGACGAGCGATTCCTAACTATGAAACCAAGTATTCTTGGAAAGTCCGGCATGAAACTGAGTCTCAAAAAAAGAGAATCCATGAGAGCAGATGCAGTGCTCCTTGTCGCTACACTCCCTGGAAAATGTGAAGACCTCGAGGCAAACATCAGCTTTGATATTGACGGAACATACTATTTTTTCCCAGCCAAAGAAGACGAGTCTCAGTGCCACAACAATCCACAACAAGGAACCACAAAAACAGTGGGCACCTATCTCGTCGATCTACGATTTATTGAAACTGTCCTGAGAGCGCGCCAAGTACACATTATCCTCGGCACAACAATGGGAACCTTTTCGAAAGGCGGCTTCTCAACCGCCCAATATGGCTTTAAAGAATTTTTGGCCAAAGTGAACATGCTGTAAGACCTTTAAGAGCAAGGGGCGCACCTCTTATGTTTGTGTACCCATTTAATCTACCGCTACGTCTCTTGCTCTTCCCTCTACATCCCATCAACAACATGATATGGGGTGTTACTCGCCCCTATTAGCTTTGTATACACATTCTGCACCGTTTGACTTGCCAGACCAGGGTAAACCTCAACAACGCCACGTGTAGGACAATTATCACCAAAATCAATTGGGCTATTTGATTTATCATAACAGTCATTACATGCAGAACCACTCAGCATGCCACACTGAACCCCTGCATTCTCACAACTGTTAGCCATTATATAATAGTCAAGTGTTATATTATCAAGCATACTCGACCCAAGCCAGATGATAAAGAAATACTGCTCTGCATCACCCCACCAAACACCAGCGCCCCAATTAAAAGACCCGATACGATTGATCATCTTTCTCATGAGCCCATCAATACTTGGGTTGTACGCCTCTGGAGCAAATGCTCCGTACCACTTGCCAACATCTGTCATCTGGGGAGGGCTTGTTATATCACACACATCACCGACCGTACAATATTTTCTCTCGGCCTTCCACCAGTTACTGTTATCATTCGCGCCATTCATCTGACTCGCCACAAAGGTCATTGAATGGTGATACATATCAAACGTTTCATCTGCAATAGTAACCTGAGTTTTTTGCTCCATCATTCCTTGCGCTGGACCTGTTGGATTTCCACAGGTCCCAGTATAGGTATTACTGCCATTGAGGCCATCGAGATATCGACGCACACCAAAAAAAGTAAGAGCCTTAACGGAATAAATCGACGCCGGGATCATACCTTCCGGATTCTTCGGCATGAAAAAGTTAAACCCAATGGTTTCAGCATAAAAATTAGGCATACACTCATCTTGAGGACCCGACAAATGGCAACCTGGGCACGCTGAACCACCCCCAAAATTATGCCCTGCAATATTTACCGCTGTTTGACCAGGAATATCTATGGCGTGAAAACTCCCGCCCATATCGCTCGGCGATACTTCTGCACGACACCACTCCGGCTGCATTACACGACCAGACTCGATTACAATACCACTTGCATCAAAATTACACACATTGAGCCCACCCATCTGACGTGAACTCATATCGAGAGCATTGAGCGCATCCATACCCTCCGAGCCAGTAAAACCTCCCTGAGCCACACCCACATAGGTTAATTTATAGGAATCATTTTTCATGATTTCCATTAAAAAACTCATTACCGACAACATGAGAAAGTTTTTATCATGCTCAGACTCATTACGATAATTAAAGGTGTAATTCAGACCTGTTTCAAAAGCACCTCCCTCCGGAACGGTAATCATATTCGAGCCACCACC
This sequence comes from Fibrobacterales bacterium, assembly GCA_051532055.1. GTDB lineage: Bacteria > Fibrobacterota > Fibrobacteria > Fibrobacterales > JAOPTW01 > JAOPTW01. The sequence continues at coordinate 128,589 of JAOPTX010000007.1, forward strand.
AACGGTAAATTGATCGCCATGATATGCAGTCACACCACCAAAGAGCTCCACTAAATAAATATACGCCAACTGCTCTTGAGTAATAAAAACATAACCCTTTTCAACGAGAGCCGCGCCGCCTTGAATATCAATCCACGGAAGCTCCCCCTGGGCATAGCCTTTAAAAGGACTCCCCGCAGCAAGATTGCGCGCCCAATCATTTAACGCATCTATTTCAGCATCACTCCAAGAGAACCCTTCCGGAAATGCATAAAACCCCTCATTCAGAACTCTATGAAAATCCACCTCCTGAGGGTCAATAGATATCGTCACTTTTTTAGGCTCAGGGTAGATAAAAAACATCCCCGGCTCCACGGTACTCTCTAAATAAACTGAAGATGAACTCTGCCCTGAACTTATACTCTCTCCACTTGAATGCAACACCGTAGACGATCCCGCACTTACCGAACTTTCGTTTTTACTATCCGAGCTCCCAATCAACGAATCACCTGAAGAACTGTACTGGGTATCCTTAAGCGATGAACTGCGCTGCCCTTCTGAACTGACAGATTCTGATTGGGACAACTCAGAGTCATCACTCAACTGAGTCTCACTCGACTCAAAGACTTCAGACGATACACCTTCATCACTACTCTGTGATCTACTCTCAATCCGACCAACATCTTGACTACATGATATCATGAAAAAAACTAAGCAAAAAGCTAAAACACAATAGTTGACGCTAACGAGATACTTCATTTACCCCCCTCATGGTATGTAGGTAATATATACTAATTTCTCATAATGTACAATTAACATAATGTATAATCAATCAACAAAAACCATCAAAAACAGCTCCAAACCCCCTAAGAGAGCACTTATGCCACAATACTACACCCTGGGCCATCCAGCACACTTTTCCCACCTTCAATTGAAGTGACAACGATTTGAGTTTCTATACGCGCTTTGAGTGCTGGAACATGAGATATTACCCCAATGAGCTTCCCCTCTTCATGCAACCCTGACAATGCATTCAAGGCAACCTCAAGAGAGTCTTCATCAAGTGTGCCAAAACCCTCATCCAAGAAAAGAGAATCAATGCGCACTCGTTTACTCGCCATCTTTGAAAGCCCTAAGGCAAGAGCTAAGCTTACAATAAAACTCTCTCCTCCAGAGAGGTTTTTTGTGGAGCGTTCAACACACCCTTGATGCGCATCGATAACATTAAGCTCAAGTGGCTTTTCTGCATCACGAACCAACAAATAACGATCACTCATGTTTTGAAGTTGCGTATTAGCATGACCTATCATAACTTCAAAAGTGAGTCCCTGTGCAAAATCACGATACTTTTTTCCATCATTTGATCCAATATACAAATGCAATGTATTCCAACGATCACACTCTCTCTTTTGGGCAGCGATTGCATCAGCACCACCAGCAAGCAACGCCTTCTGCTCTTCATTCACTGAGAGTTTATTCTGCGCTTCACCCACTTGTTTCTGTAGTGCCGCAATACTTTCTGCTCGCTGCGCCCTCTCCCCTGTCAACATCTCAAGTGTCATTTCTGAGTTACAACGCGCTTGTTTGTTTTTTATGGAAGCCTCAAGTTCTTCAATAACCGAATGAATACGAACTCGTTCATCATTCAAAGCCTTCCCCTGACTTTTTAATTCTCGCAATGTATCAGGCGCAATCCGTATGGATACAAACTGCTCTTCTGAATCAATCCCCAACAGCTGTATAGCCTGTATCAGCTGTTCACTCTGTTGAGCTATCAACAACTGATGCTCTGATATTAATTGAGCATTACTATTTAACCGCACCTCAACTTCATTACTCAATCTGGCAGCTCCATCCCTTTTTTGACGCGCCTGTTCAAGTAACAAATCTAGTTTCTTCTCTTCTGTTCTTAATAGCCTTTCTTCTTCTAGACACACCTTCGAACCAAAGATCTCTACACGCTGACTTTGAACCTCTTGAAGGCCTACTGTAGCAGCTTCGACAAGCATCTCTTTATCTACGCACCCTTGAGCCAACTGAGCAGCCTGAGTATCACACCCTTGTAAATCGGCATTGAGTTGTACCAATCTATTTTGCACTTGCCGTTCTTTCACCTGACCCGCATCCCAAAACCGCCGACGATCCATCAGTTCTTTCTTGATCTCATCTATACTGGAAACATCAATGTCGCTATACCCATATTTATCTATTAGGACCCCCAACTCACGACACCCTTTATCTTGAATCCCTACTAATTCATCTACCTCGTCACTCATCCCTTTAAGAGATTCTTGATGATTTTTAATGGTCATCTCAAATTGACTGAGCTCCGACTGACACTTTTGTACTTCAAGAATCAAACGTGATTCACTAACCTTCAATTCCTGCTCTTTAGTATTCAACTGCTGTATCACCGTCATCCGCTCTTGAACTGAAGTAATCATCACTTCAGTTACACTCGGTTCCGGCACATTCCCTAATGCCCATGGGTGCTCTTGAGCACCACACAACGGGCACTCTTTTCCATCTTCAAGCTTTCTCCGTTCATCCTCAAGATGAACCACTTGCAACTGAAATTGTTTCAGTTCACTTAAATGTTGTAATTCACGCCCATACTCTTCAAGCTCTTTACCTGCAAGCTGCCGCACCCTCTGCTCTATCACATAGCCGACCTGATCTCCACACTCAGACACCTTATTTTCAGCCCTATTTAAACTCTGATTCAACTGCTCATGATACTCAGCCTGCTGCTCTGTATTTCGTTCTTGTGACGCTAATCGTTCTTTTTGTGCCGCAATCTTTTGCGATCCTTCTCTCATTCTATTCATCAGTAAGTCTATGACTGCTAGTTCAGAGCTTAATACCCCATCATCAGGATGTTCAGCCAAATATATCTGAACTTTCTCAAGCTCCTCAACTTGGAGCCTTCGTTCCTGCTGAACCTCTTTTTGTCGAACCATTTGCTCAGCCTGCTTCTTCTGATGTTGTTGCAACTCATTGTCACGACTCTTTACAGCCTCCGTGCGTTCATGCAGTAATCGATCAAGAGCTGTCACCTCCACAATAAGACCTCTCATGTCCTTTGCCTTGGCTACAAACACACTCTGAGCATGTTGAGCCTCAGCGAACGCCAATTCACTCTGAGCACCCTGTTCTTTAAGATTCGGCAGATCAAGCTCCAACCGAACTTTTTCTTTTTCATCACGCTGTAACTGTATCCTGCGCGCCTGAAGAGTACTATAAAGCCCTTCATACTCTTGAGCCTTTTCAGCTCGTTCAATCTTTTTCTCTTGAGATGAAAACCGCTCAGTTTCAACACTATTCTTTTCTCGTAGCCCCTTTTGCTCTTCAAAATTTTTAAGTAGTTGAGCTACCTCTGTACACCTCTGTATCTCTTCTATAACTTCTTGCTCACGTATTTTTTCTTTATCAGCTAACTCTTGCGCATTCTTACACTGAGCCTGTAACTCACTCTCTGCTTCAGTACTCAAAATAGAAATGTGTTTTGTATTCGACTCAAGATCTTCAAGGGAAGACCGCTCTACAGACCGTCGACGATGCACCTCTTTTGAAATATCCGAATAAAGGTCTGTACCAGTAATTTGCTCTAATATAACCGAGCGATCATCAGAGGTCGATTTTAAAAATGCAGCAAAATCACCTTGAGCCAACAATATAGAACGAGTAAATCGTTTAAAATCAAGTCCCGTACATTGCTCAATATACGCCGCAACATTTTTTTTCTTGTCTTCTAAAATCGTGCCTTCACCATCAGAAACAGTATGAGTATAATCCTGAAGCTTACCTGCAGCATTCCCCCTTGAGCGACGCTGTTTCCATGACGCCCTATACAAACCCTCTTGTGTTTCAAAAAGAACCTCTGCACCACATTCTGCTGTATGCCGAGAAAGAATTTCATTTCCACCCGTTTTATTAACCGTTTCAAGACGAGGTGTACGTCCATAGAGTGCCAAAGATAAGGCATCTAAAATAGTTGATTTACCAGCCCCTGTCGGCCCTGTTATTGCAAATATTCCATGCACCAAAAATTCAGGATCTTGAAAGTCAATAACCCAATCACCATAAAGAGAATTTAAATTTTTAAAACGCAGTTCATGAATCTTCATATACTACTCCGCCCGTATATCTGTTTCGTGAAGTGTTGATACTGCTTCGATATAAGTCGCCAACAATGCCTCATGTTCACTCTGATCCACTTCTTTAATTTCGAGCAATTTTTTAAACACCTCAATATCACTGAGCTCATCGAGTACTTCTTGTGCAGCAGTTCTGTGAAGCACCGACTCAACTACCCGTCTATTCTTTACTAAGAGCACTGCTAAACTGCTTTCTACAACACACTCTACTACTTGTTCATTTAAATCTGGCACCGTTGCAGCCCCCGTATACTCAACCTCAATCCACGCAGCACTCTCTGCCGCTTTTAATCTATCAATAGCTAACTCTATCTCTTCAAGGGTACCCGATATTCGCTCTAGCGCCTGAAACACAGGTACCGATTGTTCTTCAATAGTTGGACGGCTTCCTTCAAATGATACAACAATAATTTGCTTATCCTGATACGCTTCACCAAACCCCATGGCAAGTGGAGAACCACAATAGCGAAAATGCTCAACTCCACCTACTTTTTGTGGTACATGTAAATGCCCGAGAGCCAAATAATCGATACAGTCTGGAAATGCCTCCGCACCAATATGTCCTAAATTGCCCACATAGAGATCGCGCACACCATCACCATCAACAGTAGAGCCACCTGCAGCAAAAAGATGCCCCATCCCTATCAGTGGTACCGCCTTTGAATATTGACTCATGCGTTTCATTGCAACATCGCACACTTCAGCATAATGTCGCTTGACCCCCTCGACCAATTTTCGTTGTTTGTCATCTACCGACTCACCCGCTTCAACCTTTCGTATATCACGATCACGCAAATAAGGTACAGCACACACTACAGCTTCTACAGTGCCATTCTCAGAATATAATTCAATAATTTCATCTTCTCTATTCTCGGTCACCGATCCAATAATATGGACATCAAGTAGATAAAGAAGCTCTTTGGGCGCATTAAGAAGTGAAGCCGAATCATGATTCCCTCCAATAATTACCACATGACGACATGGAGTCTTCGAGACCTCAACTAAAAAAGTGTAATAAAGCTTTAGAGCACGATTACTCGGCGCAATTGTATCAAACACATCACCTGCAATTAAAAGAGCATCAATTTCCTGTACAACAATTTGCTGTACAACCCAAGTCAAAAATGCCTGATATTCGTCATAGCGTTTTTTTCTATGGAGTGAATGACCTATATGCCAATCTGATGTATGGAGAACTCTCATGGGCCCCTTTAACTCGTTCTATTTTATAATTATCAAATATAGAAAAGAAGCGAGACAGTTTTTGTCCCTCTAGAGATTCAATACAACTATCCAGTACTTTGATTCAACCAACTACAATGAAGGTAGACCCGTGCTCACAAAGTGTGAACGATTAATAGGCAACTGACTAATAATCCATTTTAAATGAGCTCACCGCAATCTACTTTGTTAATAGAGCTTACAACCAACTAAGAATATGACCGACTCATTTAAAGAGAAACCCCTTGTTGAAAACATAAAGCTACAAGCCAGAAAGATTAAAACTTGGGTAATTGAACAATTATTTTACTCTATATAGCCATAGAGCCCTGTGACAATGATCACTTTGAGTACGCTTTTGGAACGTTCAATTGTAATATTTAAAGTAACAGTATTGAATTCTTCCGGTGAAAATTTATCATTGAGATATCCGGTTTGGGGAGGGAATTATTTTACACCTAAGAATCGGATGATTTTTGGTAGGGCATAAGCCGTTGAACTCTGAACGCTCTATTTAAAAATCATAAATACTTGAAAAGCGGAATACTATTCCGCTTTTTTATTTCCATAAAAAAAGCCCATCCAACAATAGGACGGGCTTCTTATAAGCTTTTCATTAACTTCTTTACTTATTGACCAAGATCATCACTCAATACTTTGTATGTCGGATCTTCTTTCACATTCACTTCAATAAGCGCTTCTGCATTTTTAAGGAGTTTACGACAATCAGTACTGAGATGCTTTATATGTACTGTTTTACCCACTTTAAGATAGCGCTCAGTCAATTTATTCAGCGCCTCAATTGCGGACATATCAACAATACGACTCTCTTCAAAATCAATCTCAACATCTTGTGGATCATTGAGAATATCAAATTTCTCATTAAATGCGGTGATTGAACCAAAGAACAGAGGGCCATAAATCTCGTAATGCTTAACCCCTTTTTCATCAACATATTTTCGTGCACGAATACGTACTGCACTATCCCACGCAAAAACGAGAGCCGAAATAATGACCCCAACAATTACTGCAAGAGCCAAATTGTGTAGGAAGACTGTTACGAGAGTCACCATGATCATTACAAAAATATCAGAGTTTGGCATTCTCTTAAAGGTTTTAAGACTCGCCCATTCAAAGGTTCCCACCGAAACCATAATCATAAGTCCAGTCAATGCCGCCATAGGAAGCTGCTCTATGAGTGACGCCCCAAACATAATAAACATAAGAAGAAGTACTGCAGCAACTACTCCAGAAACTCTCGAGCGAGCGCCGTTAGAGACATTGATCAAACTCTGGCCAATCATTGCACATCCACCCATTCCAGAAAACACTCCTGAAAGAATATTTGCCGCACCTTGCGCCACAGCCTCTTTGTTACCACGACCACGAGTCTCTGTAATTTCATCAACAATATTTAACGTCAATAGACTCTCAATAAGACCAACACCTGCCACTATTGAAGCATATGGAAAAATAATGGTCAAGGTTTCCCAAGTAAAGGGAATTGCCGGAATATGAAACGGAGGGAACCCACCTTTAATAGAGGCAAGGTCACCCACCGTTTTTGTATCAATATCGAAAATAACTACCACTCCGAAGACAAAAAGTATTGCAGTAAGTGCAGAAGGAATTGATTTATTCAATTTAGGAAGCCCCCAAATAATCAATATCGCAACGCCAACCAAACCAAGCATGACAGCAAGCGGGCCGCCAGTTAACCACGAACCAGATCCATCTTTAAATTGATCGAGTTGTGACATAAAAATTATTATCGCAAGACCATTCACAAAACCAAAGATCACCGAATGAGGAACTAATCGCATCAGCTTACCGAGCCGCAAGCCACCAGCGAGCACTTGAAATATCCCCGCAAGCACCACTGCCGCAAAGACATACTCAACACCATGATCTTTTACCAAAGAAACAATAACAACAGCAATTGCCCCTGTAGCCCCAGAAATCATCCCTGGACGCCCACCAAAAATAGAGGTCACCAAACCAAGAACAAACGCAGCATAGAGACCAGTGAGTGGAGATAGGCCGGCAATCATTGCAAATGCAACTGCTTCAGGAACCAATGCAAGCGCAACAGTCAACCCCGACAGCACTTCGGTCCTATAATTAATCTCTTTTGAAAACTTAAAAAGGTTTAAGTACTTTTCCATTATTCCCCCTGACTCAATGACAATTCAGGTAGTAGCTGAACTGCATTGCATGTGAATGTTTGGTGATTTCTCATCTGAGCGCAAAGATAGTTTATTCCATAACTATCTCAATAGAGACCCCTGATTAATCAAAACTCTTTACACCCTCAAAACCGTCCAAATTTATGACGTCCACCATTGTAAACTCAGACAACCATTTATACCTTATACTTGATTCATTTGAGATCTACACTACTATGCACACCATTATCACCGCTCAACCTCTTCATATGCCAGATATTGAAGTACTCCTCAACAATGGAAACCTTCCTATTCAAGACATTAACGACCCATCAATTACCTTTAAAATCGACAAAAACATCAACGGAGTCATTGGATATCAAAAATTTACAAACAGCGCTCTCTTACGCTCACTTATGGTAAAAACAGAAGCCCAAAATAGAGGCATCGCCCAAAAACTTATCAATAGCGCCCTTAATGAGCTTAAATCTCTAAATATTGCATATGTGTACCTTTTAACCACAACAGCCCACACCTACTTTTCTCGTCATGGCTTTTATACAACATCACGTGAAGAGGCCCCTCTTGAAATCACTACTACTGCTCAATTTCGTTCTATCTGCCCAGATTCCGCACATTTCATGTCAAAGCCCCTTTAACACCCGCCCTATCTACCTCGCCTTATTAAATGTCGACAAAAGTAGCCTATTCTATATTATCATAGTATAATAGCTAAAGAATACCAGCCGCCTCACAATCCCTTTAAATATATGCTATCTTTGCGTCACCTTAAAAAAAAGAGAAATAATGAACACATTTGCAGAAAGCGAACTGCGCAGCGAGATCCTCGAAGGAATAGCGGAACTCGGATTTGAAAAGCCAACACCGATTCAAGCAGAATCGATCCCCCACGTCCTCCATTCAGACCAGGACCTCATAGCATTTGCACAGACCGGTACTGGTAAAACTGCTGCATTTGGACTCCCTTCAGTACAGCTTACTGATGTGAAAGACAAACAGACACAGACTATCATTCTCTGCCCCACTCGGGAGCTCTGTAATCAGATCACAAAAGATTTAAAAAACTTCTGTAAATATATTCGCGGCCTCAATGTGGTTGCAGTATACGGCGGAGCGAGTATTGAAACACAAATTAAAGAGATTAAACGAGGTGCACAAATTGTAGTGGGCACCCCAGGAAGAACAAACGACCTATTGCGTCGTAAGGTTCTCAAGCTCGGAAGTATCAAAAGACTCATTTTAGATGAAGCTGATGAAATGCTTAACATGGGCTTTAAAGAAGAACTCGATTCTATCCTCGAGACCATTCCTGATACTCGTCAAACACTCCTCTTCTCTGCAACTATGCCGAAGGGAATTGTTTCAATCACAAAAAAATACATGGACAACCCATTAGAGATCTCAGTTGCAGCAAAAAATACTGGTGCGACAAATGTAACGCATCACTACTACATGGTACAAGCGAAAGATCGCTATGAAGTACTCAAACGTATTGCAGATAAAAACCCAAATATTTATGGCATAGTTTTTTGTCGTACGCGTCGGGAAACTCAAGAAGTAGCAAGCAAACTTATTGGTGACGGCTACAATGCTGATGCACTCCATGGCGACCTCTCACAGGGCATGCGTGATGAGGCAATGGATAAATTCAGAAAAGGTCACCTCCAACTTCTTGTCGCTACCGATGTAGCAGCACGTGGTTTGGATGTAAATAGTTTGACTCACGTCATTAACTACAACTTACCTGATGATGCAGAAATCTATACACACCGTAGTGGTAGAACTGGACGCGCCGGTAACCATGGTACTTCAATTGTTATTATTCATAGCCGTGAAAAAAGACGTATCCAAGAAATTGAGAAAATGTCAAAAATTACATTCTCGAAAGAACTCGTTCCTACTGGACAAGAAGTATGTCAAGCACAACTCTATTCACTTATTGATACCGTAAAAAAAGTTGAAGTAAGCACCAAACAGATAGAACCATTTCTTGATACCATTTATAATAAACTTGAAAGCCTCAGTCGTGAAGAACTTATTCAACACTTTGTTTCAGCTGAATTCAACCGCTTTTTAAAATACTATAAAAACGCGCGCGATATCAATGTTGAAGAAAGCTCTCGTAGAGACAAGAACCCACGAGACAAAAAATCAAAAGAAGAAAAGCGCAGCAACACTGACTTCGCAGCCATTAAAATCAATGTTGGCCGAGAAGAAAAAATCAACCCCGCACAGTTAATGGGCCTCGTAAATGAAGCACTAAACAGTGGACAAGTTGAAATCGGGCGTATTGCCATTCAAGATAATGCAACACTCTTTGAAGTAGATAAAAAACATCACAGTGAACTTATGAACGTTCTTGGTGAATTCTATTTCAACGATGAACCTCTCCAAGTACAAGAAATCAGCGAAATGCCTGAAGGGCGTCCTCGTGGTCGTTCTGGTGGTGGCGGTTTCAAAAGTGGCGGATCTCGTAGTGGTGGTGGCGGAAGACGTGATGGCGGCCGGAGTGGTGGCGGTGACCGAAGCAGATCTAAAGGCCCTCGTGGCGATAAGAGAAGAAATTAGACTCTCTGTATAGATTTAAAATATCAAAAAAATGCCTCGGACTACTCCGAGGCATTTTTTATTTCTGCCTTAAGCCTCCAACCCTTCCCCTGAACCTCTCCATTGGTAACAAACCACAGTAAGGTGTAGTTACTCCAAGAGTTCAACTCTGGAGGAGTCTTAGGTCCACTAAACCGAGCAATCAAATCTCCATTGGTTTTTTCTCCATTAAAAAAATAGAGCCCATCTGTTTTCGATTCGGTATCAAATTCTAAGAAGGTAAATTTAAATATTTTCCCTGGGGGAGCAATAAATTGCCATCTACAATCACTCTGCGCATTATAGGAATGCTCATTACTCCCATCTGTAATAATGGTATCAGTCATAATAGTCACAGTATTGCTACAATACAAAGCGCTCGAATCAATAGTAGTCGTTGAATATTGAAGCGTAAAGTAATCACTCTTACTTGTTGTCGAAAGGTATCTAATATCAAATTGGTTCCCATGTATCACTAATGGCTTATCCCATTCATACAACGAAACAGAAAGCTCTTCAATTGGCTTTTTATTCTGATAACTATTAATAGTGAAGCGTATATCAGGTGATCCACTCTCTACCATTTGTGGGTAGAGGACAATCCCCGGTACAACCCCCGGAATATCAATAGACCACTCAATCTCGGGCTGATACCCAGGGTTTTTGTGTAACACTCCTTTGCTACTTACAAGAGAATATTTTTTATGAGGCTTAGCAACCATTATACCACACTCAACTGCATCTACAGGACTCACCACACCGGTGCCCAACTTCCCAATCAGACTTTTATTTTGACTGTCCACACTTTGTGCACTATTTATTAAACAATTATGCTGCTCCATTCTCGTAAAAGTTGGGTGTTTCAATTTAATAAGTGCAGCCACGGCAGCAATATATGCAGCAGCCATAGATGTTCCAGAGCGAGAGAGTACCGACGTTGTATCACTACTCCCCGCAGAAAAAATAGAATCGCCTGGTGCCGCAATATCAACATACGCACCATATGATGCATCCTTTAACTTCTTCCTTTTTTCATCTACAGCAGTCACTGCAACAACACCAGGATAGACTGCAGGATAATATTGTTGCTCATCTGAAAAATTTGCTACTGACGCAACGAGGGTTACACCTTGCTGCTGCGCATAAAGCAGTACCTCTTTCTCTGCTTGAGTAGCTTTTGCAACACTCCAAGCACAAAGGATAATATCAGCACCTGTTTTTACCGCATATTTTATTCCCTTGAAGCCATGCTTAATGTGAGTCTTGTCTGCATTATCCGAAAGTGCTTTCACAGGAAGAATTTTGACAACACTTTTACTGGTTTTCAACAATGCTTTATCCAAAACTTGACCTATTACACCAGCTACATGAGTCCCATGGTACAACTGCGCTCTCTTTTGCGATGAAGGCTTTACATTATCATCCCAATCAGAAACATCCCAGCCCCAAAGGTCATCTACCGCCCCATTGCCATCATCATCTTTTCTATTGAATGGAACTTCATTCGTATTTTTCCAGATATACTCTTTTAACAAAGTATGGTTTACATTAAAGCCGTCATCTACAATTGCAATGACAATAGTATCACTTTGTGTAACAGGAATATTGAGAGTTGGTATCTGAGCCAACCAATAAGGAATTACTTCAGCAGCCCCAATGTTGGCGCTCCAAAATAGGAATATAAAGGAAAAATATTTCATATGACTAAATTAAAAAAGATCCTGTATTTCTACAGGATCTTTTCAGGTTTACATTGAATTCTACTATTGAGTAATCAAATTAATATTTTCACTACCACCTTTAGCACCTAACTGCCTTCGTGTCAAGCCAGGACCACTACCAGGGTGCACCGCTACACGACCTCTAAGATCAGGAAGTGCAAATACCGTTCTACCATCACCACCGTAGGTAGTTCCAAGAAGGGAAAATACGGCGCTATATTGAGAAATTGCCATCAATTGGCCATCACACAATGCCCAACCACGTGGTGCAAAGTTCCCTGCAAACATTATTATTTCTGCAAGAAATGGGTCAGAGCTATTTCGAGATGGAAATGTTCCTTGTAACGCAATTATATAGTTTACCCCAAGCCATGGTTGCATATTGTCATATGTCGATTGATAGTTTGTAGGTTTTTTAGCAATCCAGTTATCACTCTCCCAGGTAAGAACCTCACCATCTTCACTCCCATCAACAACTGTTGTGCCACCTGTACCTGCAGGACCAATATCTCCCTGTGGACCTTGAGGTCCAGCGATTCCGCGCTCGCCTTGGTCACCTTTTGCACCAGGAAGACCATCAACACCAGCAACGCCACGGTCACCTTTTGCACCAGGAAGGCCATCTACACCACCAACACCACGGTCACCTTTTGCACCAGGAAGGCCATCAACACCAGCAACTCCACGGTCGCCTTTTGCACCAGGAAGGCCATCAACACCAGCAACTCCACGGTCACCCTTTACACCAGGAAGACCATCAACACCGTCAATTCCAGGGTTACCCTGATCACCTTTGTCACCAGCAGCTCCTGATTGTCCAACAGAGAAAGGCTTAAACACATCATCATCATAAATATATGATATAGCATCAATTGTATGATAAAATGCTTCACCACTATTTGCTATGGCAGGAAAGGCATTAAGATCACCAAGCCAATGAACCACTGATCCTTCCTCTTTAAAAACTTTCATCTCAAAAAGTGACGAACCCCATTGAGTTGCACGAGTGACACAAACAATACGAATATACTGAGCCAAACCAAACTGCTGTACTATTTCATCAGTACCCCCATTTGAGTTTGTTGTAGAATAAACCGCACTTCCCCAATTGCTCCCATCGTTCGAAAGATAAATTTCATAGCCTTGGGCAAAGGCAGATTCCCAATTTAGCTCAATCTTATCAATAGCATACGATTGCTGGAGGTCAACAGTTAACCACTCCCCATCAAGGAATTGTGAAGACCATCGTGTATTGTCAATCCCATCAAATGCCTTGCTTGCTGATAGGGCCCCTGATTCAATACTTGAAGCTGTTGCCGGCTTATTCAATGAAACAAGTGTATAGTTTTGTGCAAATGAAAGCGAAGCAGCAATAACCACCCCAACTCCCATACGTTTTATATGTGTAAATAACATTGTATCCTCCCAATGAACTCATGAGCATCTCTCAAGATTCTCTATTAAGCTGTTACTGTGATTCACAAAGATAACCCTGTTAAAAATTCACATTTGTAAACTATATGTTAACAAACGCTACCAAGAAGTATTCAATTATAACGTTATATGAAATCTAACGAAGACCTATACTATTTCACTCTTAATTACCCAAAAAGAGCGATGAGCACCCCACCTCGAATCAATTCAACTAACCATTTCAAGTTTGGTATTTCTGAACGTTTTAACCTCTCTTTAGTATAACTATTAGAAAACCGCCTTGGATCACTCCGAGGCAGTTTTTAATGATTATACAATGAAGCATGTTATTGCCCTATACGAATACCAATCTCAAAGCCCGGCCAATGGTGTACATCATCATGATCTTGCGTATATTCATCTGTCCAAGGTGCCGTAAGGGCTCCATTACCATGAGTCCACAATCCATTATAAGTAACCCCTCCAAACAATCCGACTTTATTTAAAAGTTGCATACCGATACGAGCTTTAATTTGCCCGAGAGAGTTATGACGCCAGTCATTTCTATCCCAGTCATCATCTTTTCGAGTTAATACGGTATGCTTATCCATGATCAAGCTCCCATGCATTTCAACTTCCGTATATACGCGCCCCATTTCCTTATGATATCCAACACCCATTCCCAATGAGTAGGGGTTCGTTTCACTATCAAAGGTATAGCCAATACTATAAGATGTGAATAGTGTTTTGCCCGATGCAAATGTCAAGCGATTCATCCCCGATTCGTCAGCGCTATAATCAACATGAAATAGCCCATTATCTGCAATAGTTAACAATGCAAATGAATAACCATCAATATGATCAGCTATATTAAGCATACCAATCTGTCCACCCACAATAGTATCTACTACATTTACATTACCAATTTGTATCCCTTCAACATATTGTGCACTATTAATTGTTCCAAAAATCTGCCCGCCTTCAACTCGTTTAGCATAATTTGCAAAAGCAAAGAGCTGGTATCCTCTAATAGTCCCTCCAACATGGTTATACCCCGACGTCAGTTGGAAATCCTCTAAATCGCCTAACGCAATATTTGAAACAAGTGACACCTGTGAACCTGATACATTTTCTGTAGCAACATTACTCAAAGCAGAAATTTGGGTAGACTGGTTCTTACACTCACTATAAGTATAATACCACGTTTTATCGACGCGCTTTTCGCCACAGGGTGATACTGATTCGGTATTTGTTGCAGTTCCAGCTACAGCACATACAGCTGTAATAAGGAGTGTAGTGACTATTGGTAGTATTTTCATGATTATGTCCTTTTCTTTTTTCTACCCTTTAGACACTTGGGACTCACCATAGTGTCACTTTATTTAGTTAATATAAAATAGCTCTACAGAATTCATTCTACAAAGTTGAAAAAGCGCCTTCGAAGTTGTAATTATCAAATCAAATTTGTGAGTTCACCCTCTAGATCATCTATATTTTCCCCAAACAACAAGGTACAGTCCCTTAAAATAAAGAGGAAATTATGAACGTAGATCAACATCTTAAAGTAGCACAATGGCACGTAGAACAGGCACGTCTTCACGCATCAACTGAGCACAAATGTGGATGTCCTCTCAGCACTGAGCATGAAAATGCAATTAAAGCTGTTGAAGAAGGACTTATTAAGGAAGAGTCTCACTAAGAGCTTGCTTAATCTTTATGGCATATTAAAAGGCACGTGTTTTTCACGTGCCTTTTTTTGTTATTTTGGGTATACTCATTTGAGAACATTGAGAAACGATACTAAGGCATTCCTATGGATTACCATACTAAATCTGGCATAACAGAATATATTGCACTCGCTAAAGGGTATGATGGAACGGAGATTATTGAAGCCCTCTGCCACCATATTCCAGAAACTGCTCAAGTGTTAGAGCTCGGAATGGGTCCAGGGGTCGATTT
Organism: Fibrobacterales bacterium; assembly: GCA_051532055.1. Lineage (GTDB taxonomy): Bacteria > Fibrobacterota > Fibrobacteria > Fibrobacterales > JAOPTW01 > JAOPTW01. The sequence goes on from JAOPTX010000007.1 coordinate 143,811, forward strand.
TAAAATTCTATCACAATACAATCCTACCACAGGGTCAGATAATTCAAAAGCATTTATAGAGCGATATCAACAAATAGATCCCTATGCAGATCTTATAGTTCTCGATGCAGTCGCTATGAATACATCACGTATTTTTGATGCGCTCTACTCCAATAAAGTACTGCATCATTTAAAACAACATGAGCTCATGAAATCTTTTGACAATCAATCAAAAGTCCTCAATAGTGGCGGAGTAATTTGTCACAGTTTTTGGAAAGGCTCCCATGATGAGCACATGCACGGGCTTTATTTTAATTATCATACCCCCGAAGAAATAGAAGAACTCCTCTCCAATAAGTACCGTATTCTTGAAGTAACGGCATTTAGTGAAATGGATGACAATGACTCATTCTTTATCATAGCACAAAAAAAATAGACACACATCACGGCATCACTTTAGTACTGTAGACACTATCTTTTAACCGATAAAACACTATCCCATTTATTTTGCTGTTTCATTTTACGAGTTTTGATATTTCCTATTGAAGTAACCGCTTAATACTATATTTCCCCCATGCTTCAACATGATAAAACCCTTCAGGGTAATGAACTGATGTTAATACATCTGCGTAGTGATGGAAAAATTCACTGGGCTGATGAAAATTTTCTGAGATATATGTCTATTCAAGACATTGACGTTATTGGAGTACATAAAGATGTCCTCTATCAGTCTCCCCAGATCAGTATTGCAAATATTATTATTCACACTCCCATTGATATTGATCGCCGCGTAGAAGCTGTTGATGAACAAGGTGACCTGTTTGAAGTCAAGATTACTTGGAAGAAGAGTGAAGCACACATAGTCATTGAAAATATAGACCGAAAAAAACTCATTAAGAAAGAGACGGTCTTTGGCAAATTTACCCTTATAGAAAAGATTGGACGAGGTGGCACTGCAGAGGTATGGAAAGCACGTGATGATGACTGGGGCTTAGTCGTTGCTGTTAAAAAAATGATTGCGGGAACCCATGCCAGCAAAGAGAATATCAAACGGTTTTTAAAAGAAGCCGAGCTAATGAAGCGCCTCAACCACAATAACATTTGTCACATTCATGAAGTAGGCCAACACGAAGGGGTATACTACATATCAATGGAGTATATTGATGGCATTGATCTCAATGATTTCATTCTTTCAAATACCTTCTTACAGCTTAAACAGAAATTTAAAATTGTGAAAGATGTACTCTCAGCAGTACAGCACGCTCATGATAACGACATCATTCACCGCGACCTCAAGCCTGCTAATATTATGATGCGCAACAATGGTGAGCCGGTGGTTATGGATTTCGGCTTGGCACGAATTATCAATACCGAGCACACTATTACTCTAGATGATCAGGTTGTTGGGACTGTAGACTGGATGTCTCCTGAACAAGCTCAGGCTTCAAATGACGTCGATGAACGAAGTGATATATTTTCTGTTGGCGCCATCATGTATTATCTGATAACAGGGCAAAAATGGTTTAACAGTAGTGGCAACATTTTTCGCGATACAAAACTGATCCAGAAAAAAGAATTGGTTCCACCACGGTTACTCCAACCAACCCTCGCCAAAAGTATTGAAACAATTATTTTAAAAGCAATGGACAAAAGTCCTCGCAGGCGCTATCAATCTGCCATAAACTTTTTGGGAGATATAGTCCGTTTTGAAAAGAATCAGCGGATTACTGCCCGGAAACCAACAGTCCTTCATCGTTTACATAAAAAATACAAGCACAACCCCGTCTACTTTTGGGCTCTATTTTGTATCGCTTCCATCCTTATACTTTCATCGGTATTATTGTATGGTCAAAGACTCAAAGAACTCGCTACATGGGACCTCATCTTTTACGAAGATTTTAGTAGCTATGACTCCCCAGCTGATGTCAATCAACACTGGATTGGCTATAGTGCTGATAGTTATACCTGGTCTAAAGGAATGATCAAAAGCTTTACCTTCACTGACTCATCATTCTGGCACCTCGACTCAGGTGTTTTTACCAGCGACTTATCAAAGAGTAATATTTTCTGTGCAAACCTCACCTATAAAGATCGACTCCCTGGTAATATCCGCGTAGAGTGGAAGATGAAAGGTTTTGAACACAACCTCAATTATGATGCGTATATCGCTGGTGAAACACGATTTGATGGATACACCTTCCATCTCGGCGGCTGGGACAATGAGCAGTATTTTGTACTCACCAAAGGCAAAGACGCTCTCATTCTCGATTACTCAATACAAGACACCCCTCTCGAAACCAATCGAGAATATGAGTTTGTCATGGAGAAAGAAGATAAACACATACGGCTCTATATGGATGGATCACTTATTTTTGATTATTTTGATTACAATATCTTATCGGGTGAACGTAATCAAAGTTTTGGATTTGACAACTGCCTTAAACATACACAACAGGTGTATGATATAAAAGTGTATACCCAAGCTATTGCACAAAAAATATCTCCCATCTCTATTGGTGACGCTTTTTTTGCTAAAGAGCAGTACCAAAATGCCTATGACCAATACCATCAATTGATGAATGCTTATTCTGGTTCAAACATAGCAAAAGAGGCCCATTTCAAAAAAGCGCTCTGTCTTGCAAAACTTAAAAGAGACTCTATCGCTTATACCCTCTTTGAGACATTTGAACAAAGGCATCCTAGTCACGAGCAAGTCCCCTACTCAATTTATGAAAGAGCTCTCATCTTTCAACGAAAAGGTGAACCACAACAAGAAAAACTCCTGTACCAAGAGCTTTCAGTTCGGTTTCCAGGACACCCCTTATTAAAACCAATATTTTTTAATAAAGGTACCGCTCTCCTAAATGAGTTACATCTACTCAACACAACTAATCACGACTCGATTGTTTCAACAATTCTTTCAAAACTAGATCAAGTTAAAATATGGGCACAGCTCTTTGATCTCGACTTTGAAAACAACCCCTTTTCTCAGCCCGTCTTTACACAACTCCTTAATCTAAAAGAGTATGACATCATCCTTAAACACTTTAACAATCCTCGCTATATACACATATACGACAAATATGCTCAACTCCTTTATAGAATGCAGACTTACGACTCTATTAAGAGTGTCGATAATTATACCAAAAAACTTATTGCCTTATCCCACCTCAGACAACGCAACTATAAAGCTCTTAAAAAAAGTATCAGTACCTACGCTGGGCACGATGATGTTCTCGCCACACTCTTTGGTATGAATGCCCCTCCTCAACTCTTTACTCACTTCATCGATGAACCACAATTTCAGCCACAATATTTCTCCTATTACTACACCAGTGGCCAATCAGCTCACTTAAAAAATTTAGACTCGTTAAGTGACATTCAAACAGCCTATGCACGTACGGCTCTCACCGAATTCGATGAAGCCCTTGCACTTCCAGAACACCCAAATGGACTTAAAAAATGGTATCACGCCATGAATACTCGGGTCCCTTTTCCCATCACGGCAACCACTCCACTATTACACTATTCACTCTCTACCGCACAAGACCTTAAATGGGCTACCAATCCACAATTCAGAAACACTCTACCAAGTCTTGATCGACATAATAAGGCTGATAGTGCTCTCAACTTTGATGATTCTCATTTTATAGACACCCCACAGTATGCTTCACTCCCAAATAGCATAACCATTAGCGCATGGATCAACCCTTCAACCGTTCCGACCAATAGAACCAGCACAATATTATCTCTCCTTCTCGACAATACAGAAAGTATCACTCTCAACCTTAAAAATATTAAGAGCCACTTTCATTTTGAGGTTGTAGAGACAAAGGAAGTAGAAACGACCAACTTTAATTCATTTTGCGAATCAACCCTCAGTGCTTGGACTCATCTTACCCTTGTTATTTCAGAAGAGGATCACCACTATACGTTGTATATAAATGGCATGTTTGATTCATATATTCCAAGAGTACAATCACTCAATAGCTCATCGCTCAGCCGAGTCTATATTGGAACCGATGCCCACTCAAAAATCCAGTTTTTCAATGGGTCAATCGATGATGTTTCAATATTTGGGAGTGCGTTAAACCCAAAAGAAGTTCAAGCCCTCTTTCACTCAGAACAATAACCAAGATATAAAAAAGGCCAGTATAAAATATACCGACCTACATTGAATAGCTACATTAGAATATGAGGCTCAAATGACGAGCCATCTATTATGATTTCTTTTTGACTGCTTTCTTAGTTGCTTTTTTAGCGACCTTCTTTTTGGCTACTTTTTTCTTCGCTACTTTCTTCTTTGCAGCTTTTTTAGTTGCCTTCTTCTTCGCTACTTTTTTCTTCGCCACTTTCTTTTTAACGACCTTCTTCTTAGCCGTAGCCTCTGCTTCAACCTCTTGTGCTACACCTTTTGCATCAGCATCACCTTCAGCAGCAGCAGCCTTCTTCCCTTTACGTGGAGGGAACGAGAATTTTATTTTCCCTTTAGCATCGAACTCGAGAAAAGCATCAAAGAGACGTTTAGTCTTAGTAGAACGCATCCCTTCAATAACATCAGTCTTTTCACCCGCAAGCATTTTTTGCATATTTTCAAGAGTAATTTCTTTACCCAAAATAATGCGATTTATACGAAGACCCGTTTTCTCTTTAGCGATCTGAGACTTTGAAATATAAATGGTATCGGTCTGATAGACTTCTGAATCATCAGTATGAGATTTGCCCACATAAGTCGCTGCATTAAGATCAATTTGGTCATCATCATCTTCATTATTACCAAAATCAAAAGCAATCTTGTACTCTTCAGAGAGTTTTATACTTGCTGTAAATGGATTACCTCTTTTTGAACGGAACCCTTCCATTGGACCAATCTGTTTATCATTCATCAGAGTCTCAATCTCTTCAGGAGCCATTTGTCGCCCGCCCATCATACGACGCAATTTAATTTCGCCATCTTCTGAGACATACCGAGAGATTGTTTGATACCATTTTTGGCCACCATGATTAATAGGGACTTCAAACTTAGTCGAGTCCTCATCAAACCCTTTGACTTTCGAGACAATTCCTTCAGCTGACTTCACAATCTCTTTCATGAAATCTTTACGAGTCAATTTCCCTTGCTCAATCAATGCAAGTTTATGTTCCCATTCACCGGTTAACTCTGGTGAACGAAGAGCTTCGATCTCCATTGCGCCAATAAGACGTAACAATTCAATTGCTTTTACTGTAGGGATAAGTTCACGGTCCTCACGAACCATATACTTATCACTCACCAATTTTTCAATGATAGCAGCACGAGTCGCCGGTGTTCCCAGACCCCGTTCTTTCATAGCATCGGCAAGTTCATCATCCTCAACAAGTTTACCCGCCCCTTCCATTGCAGAGAGAAGAGTTGACTCTGTAAATCGCGCAGGTGGTTTCGTTTGATCGTACTCTTTGAGCACCTCTTTAGAGGCAACACTTCCAGGATCAGAAAGAGCCTGTAAAAATTTCTCTCCAGAGCTCTCATTATTATAAATCGCACGCCAACCTGGTACTTCAAGTACTTTACCTTCTGTCTTGAAGTTTTCACCTTCGACCACAGATATACGTGTAGTATTTAAAAAGCGAGCAGGAGGGAAAAAGACACCAAGAAACCGTTGTACCACCATTGTATAAATCTTCTCTTCTTGATCAGAGAGTTTTTTAGGTGATGCTGTTGTTGGAATAATAGCATGGTGATCCGATATCTTTGCATTATTAAAAATGCGTTTATCGGGTTTAATAAATCCTTTGCTCAGAGCCTCTTTTGCATACTTTCCAAACTGGCTTGAGTCACCAAGGTGCTCAAATGTTTGCTCGACCTGAGGAATATAGTCTTCAGGGAGGCACTTAGAATCGGTTCTTGGATAGGTGAGCATTTTATGTTTTTCGTAGAGAGACTGTACTATTGAAAGGGTTCCTCTCGCAGAGAAACCAAAGCGACTATTTGCTTCACGTTGTAAACTCGTCAAATCATAGAGTGGCGGGCACTTAGAAGTTGATGGTTTTGCAGTCTCTGTAACGTCTGCAGGCTTACCACTACATTTATTTTTAATCTCTTCAGCGCTTGCTTCGTCCCAAACTCTATCAGCACGACCAATAGGATTTGTTTCATCTTTTTTAAAGGTAGGGTCATACCATTTACCTTGATAGAGTCCCTCTTTAGAATCAAAATCAGCAGTAAGAGTCCAATAATCCGTTGGAACAAACTTATTCCTTGCGCGTTCTCTATCAACAATCATACTCAAGGTTGGTGTCTGAACTCTACCACATGGGGTCAAGTGAAACCCACCAAACTTATTATTATACCCTGTTAGCCCTCGTGAACCATTAATACCAATAATCCAATCCGCTTCAGATCGACATTTTGCTGCATCAGCCAGATTAATCATCTCTTCATCAGTTCTGAGATTGGCAAATCCACGTTGAATTGCCTCTTTTGTCATAGATTGAAGCCAGAGCCTACTCATTTTTTTGTTGAGTTTACGCTTCTCTTCTACCTTATCCATTATGTAGCGAAAGATCAATTCACCTTCGCGGCCCGCATCACAAGCATTAATAATATGGGTTACTTCTTTATTCCGGATGAGTTTCGAAAGAGCATTATATTGAACTTTACTTCGGTCAATAGTCTTAAGCTTATACTCTTTAGGAATAATAGGAAGCCATTTTAGAGCCCAGCTCTTATACTGCTCGTCCATTTCACGTGGATCACACAATGTAACAAGGTGACCAACAGCATATGAGACAATATAAGAGTCACTCACATAGTGTGTTTTCTCTTTAGTAAATGTCCCTGGTAATACTTTGGTTAAGTCTGCTGCGACACTTGGTTTTTCCGCGATAACAAGAGTCAATTCTTGATTATTTTCGGCCATAATTTAAAAAACTCGTTTTAGGGTATTGTGACTCATTAAACAATAATCAGTCAGTGTATTTACCCGTACATAACAATTTCACCCCTAAAACGTCTTGCTTTAGGGCACCAATAAGATACTTCATATTTACTAAATTCAAAGAAAAATAAAGGGATTAATTTAAGCTCCCCCTTAAAAATAGTCTACTCTTCCTCAAAAATCTCTGATAATGTAAGCTTAAAGTCCTCTACAAAATCTTCATTTGCAAATTTAAGGGGTTTTTCAATATACCCCTTAGCACCAAGCTTCATGCATTCAAGCATAGTATTCCCCTTTAATGCTGAAATTATGAGAACATTCATATCGGGAAACTCAATAGAGAGCTCATTTAAGGTCGTTTTACCATCCTTATTGGGCATCGTAATATCTAAAGTAAGTAGATCTGGTTGATATTTTCGATAATATTTAACCGCATCATTGCCGTCATTACCAGTAGCAAGGACTTTATAACCCATTTTTTCGGTAAAAAACCACACCAACTGCTCAAGCTGGAAATCTGAATCATCAATAAGTACTACTGATTTTGACATACTATCCTATACTGATAAGCGGGGAGCTCGTATTGTAAATACTGCACCCTCACCTTTGGCCGAAGAAAGATCAATGGTCCCCCCAAGGCGTTTTACATTCCGTGCGACAACTGACATCCCCACTCCCCTTCCAGAAGTTATGCTTACCTCTTCTTTTTGGGAAAGGTCCTGGAGGAATATTAAATTTACTTTTTCTTTATCTGAAAGCCTATCTAAATCTTCGGGAACGATCAATTTTTGTTCAAGAGCTTTTTGAGCTATCTGCTCCGGATCAATGCCGATTCCATTATCCTTAACAATAAACTGTTCTTCATCTATTTGTAAATTATAAACCAACTTTACAACAAATGACCCCTCTGTTTTACCTTCACAGCCATGATCAAATGCATTTTTTATTAATTGCACCAGTGCATCATCATACCGACTAAAAGTATCGGGGTGCAATTCAATATCAGAAGAAACTACTTCAAGCTTCGCAGGTACTTGGAGTCTGTTATAAAATTTTTCCGCAAGATCATGATATTTTTTGGTTAAAAAGTGAGGTGATTTATATTGCATAGTAGTACAAAGCTTAAGAAGGTCTTGATAGAGATCTTCATTAAATCCATTTCTCAGGGTCCCTATAGCACCCATAATTCGAGAGACTTTCGATTTCGACACATCTATATACTCTTCTTCAGGTTTAAAGAGAAGTCTAAAGAGTTGTTCCAATTTATCCATACTTTCAACAAGCTCTTCTACCCCTTCGCGAAAATCTGAAACCATATCTTCACGGCTCAGTGAGCCTATCTTAAAAGTGTGAAGAATCTCTTCGGAGGTATGCGCATACAAACTCACATCTACAAATCCCAAGCTGCCGGCATTACCCTTAATAGTATGCAGTTCATCCATCCAAACACTAGCCTTATAATCATCTTTAAATTGCGAAAGTTCAGATAATATAAAACGCACCCGTTTGTGAGAGTCTGTCAGAAAATCATTAATAATACTTCTTGAATTTTTAACGAGGGCGATAATTGTCTGAACTTCCCGCTCATTCTTCTCGCGCTCTATCTCAATTCTATTTTCAACTTCAATATCTTCACTCACATCGCGAGCAAGTACCATTATTTTATTGAGCACCCCTGTTTTTTGATCAAAAAGGGGCTGAAAGTTGAGGTCAACATATTTCACCGACTCATCGTCATGCTCTATTTCGACTTCTGTTAGGGAGAGTAGCTTTTGCAGTTTTGACCACCGCATTTTCCCATGCTTCTCTTTAACCAGTTCAAGCCACGACATGAAGTCTTTCAATTCTTGGTCGGTCAATCTAAATATCTCAGTAAGTGAGGTATTTTGAAACTGTTCTATCTCAAGAATCTCTGTTGTTTGTTTAGAACACTCTGGGTTTATTGAACCGTCAAGATTAATCGTAAAGAGCCCCTGATAGATATTATCCATGATCTCTTTGAGTTGCTGAATCTTTTCTTCAACTAAAAATTCGAGATCATCAGTGTAGTTCTTAAGCTTAGAACGCATAAACTCTACATTTTGAGCAAGATACCCGAGTTCATCATTCCCTGTCTTAATGCGCACTTCACTCTTTAAATTTCCATCTGCAATTTGCCGAGTGGCATCAGTAATTTGCTTAATGGGTGTTACCAGCTTTTTAGTAACAACAAGAGTTATCAATGTAGCGATGATCACAATTGCAATGACAATCAGAATCAATACATTAAGAGCATTATCTACTTCAGCAGTTATCTCCTTAAGTGGGACCTGTATAATAATTCCAATGTTTTGCTGGGGCATAATACGACACACTGCAAAATAATCCACTCCATCTTCATTATACCTGAGATACTCAGATCCACTTCCGTCAATAATCGCTTTAACGGGTGCACTTGCAATAAATATCTGACGAGCTAAGGAGTCTTTTCTTAAGTGTTGAATTTTTCTTTTATCTGGATGAGATACCAAAACCCCTTCGCGAGTCACTATATAAGCAAAGCCACTTTGGCCAATTTTTCTAGAGTCCGCAACACTCCAAAGGCGACGTAGCGAGATATCTGCTACAACAAACCCAGGTGCATTATAACCTTGAAAGTATTGAACGATCGAGGTATGCGGGAGATCATACTTCCACATTATGTTATTAGCATAATACACTGATGTCCACCTATCCGTATAGGAATTAAGTGTTAGTTCATTTTTTCGATTTTTTAGAGTGGTGCTCAATCTGTTTGTTACGAGCTCTTGCCCTGAAGAGTCAAGTACTGCCAATTTTTCAGTAATTGAGAAAAAGAGGTTCATCTCATCTCGTTTAATCTCTGCAATCATTTTTGATTGATCCAAAGTACGGATGGTACTGATAGAAGAAACAATCGCAACACTTTGTTCAATAGGTTCAAACTGAGATTCGATCTGTGAAACTAATTGATCAGCGCTATTAATAGTGCTCTCTTCCACCCGTTGAATCAATGAACGCTCAAAGTCTTGTAGAATTACAAAGCTTACCAACAGCACTGAAATAATCGAAACTCCAAGCGTAAGTGCTAGAAGCTTTCCATGTATACCATTAAAACGTAAGAAAGTTTTTTGTATCCCCATCCAGACCTAGTACGAAGTAAAATGCGGCACAATAGTGTGCATACAACTCATCTACCCTATATAGCAGATTGAGCTAACACAAAATAATCAAAATATTTATGCCACTTTGGTTATATTTAAATAATATATTAAAATACAGATACTCTGTATCAATTTCGGCAATGACACGTCTAATTAGTTGCATCACTTTTTTTGTCCTCTTTTGTATTGCTTCATTACATGCAAAACCAGTGACACTCAAAATGTGGATCATGAATAATGGTTCTCGTGCAGTATGGCAGCTTCAACAGACAACTGATGCCTTTAAAAAACAAAACCCCCATATTAAGCTTGATATCCAATTAGTAAACTGGGGTGAAGCCTGGACAAAGCTTAAAATGCTATCACAAACCCATACTGGTCCCGATATTGTTCAAGTAGGCTCGACCTGGGTTCCACACTTTGCCGAAACTGACCTCTTACTTAACTTGAAGCCTTACCTCTCTCATTTTGGCGGTAAAAGTAGCTTTTTCGCTTCTGCCTGGAACTCTTCATTTAGTGATAATCAACCTGAAATGATTGCAGCGGTTCCCTGGTTTTTGGATAACAAAATTTTAATGCTCAACCAAGAGATGTTCAATGTTTTTGGTTTTACTAATCGAGATTTTAAAGACTGGAAGTCTACTAAAAATTCACTCATGCGGATTAAAGAAGCACAATTGACAACTCCAACAGGTGACCAAATTTGGCCCTTTGCCTTTCCTGGTTTTGGCACTTATAATGTAGTACACAATCTCACTCCTTGGCTCTGGTCAAGCGGTGGTTCCTTTTTAAAAAAGGGTGGAGCCCATTGGCACAGTAACCTGAGTGATACAAACTCTATTGAAGCCATTAAATATTACATATCTCTGATGCGGGATAGTATTGTGAACGCAAGTGATCTCGACCAAAGTAACACCTATGTCGACAACCTTTTTGTGGAAGGAAAAGTATTTCTCTACCTTACCGGTACCGGCCAACTCGTCAGTGATGCACGGGGTGACAAGAGTCCCTACTCCTTCTCAACCACTTACCTCCCTACTCCACGGTCCACTCGAGGCACCAAACAACAATTTAGTTTTCTTGGAGGGAGCAATTTAGCAATCACCCGGTTTAGTAAACACAAAGAAGAAGCCATATCCCTTATCACCTTTTTAATGAGAGACAAGATCAATGCTGAATATAGTACTGCAATTGGCGCTATAAGTAGTAAAAAACAGTTTAAACAGTACCTTCCCCATGTGGATTCTGCAGCGATTCACCTTCTTGAAACCAGTGTTACACAAGGTCGTTCATACCCTAATATTCCTCAATGGGGTGATTTAGTTCTCCCCATTAAAGATGGACTCGTATCACTCTTCCTTCTTGCAGGAGGTGCCTATGGTGAATATGGAGATAAAGATATTTTAGAACAGACCCTTTCTATTGATCGAATAATAAATAAGAGGCTCGGGCTATCCATTGAAACTCAAGACTCTCTCGCTACCGCCTACCAACAGACCTTTATTCAAAAACAGCGTAATCGCACTACTCCCTTTGCACAGACTTTTTCTCAAAAGCCACAAGAACGATGGTTTGAAGCCACACTTCTCATTATCTGCATATTACTTTTAGGGTCCATCGTTGCACTCAAACGAATTGGCCAAGACCGTTAACAAGGCTATCTTAAAAGCAGTGCTCATCACCATATAACTACTCTTTTTTATTGAGTACTCAGATTATCAAATGTATTCGCCCACGTTTATACTAGGACATAAAAAAAGCCGATGTCGTAATGACATCGGCTTTAGAAGTTCTTCGAGAAGACCTTATTTTACACAGTTACCCGCAACATTAATCTCCATGTTGTTAGTGTTTCCACCTGGAGCATTGAGAGTAGAAATGATCATTGTAATCAAGTCATCATTGGCAAGTTTACCATCTTTGATAAGAGCAGATACTGCATTCTGTCTGATGCCACCTTCGCGAGTAATTGGGAAAGCCTCGACACCGTAAGAAAGTGCAAGAATTTTTTGACCTTTACCATCGATACACGCTGCATACACAGGAGCTTTTGAGCGGTAAGAAGCAACATCACGAGCAGTTTTACCTGTTGCAGTTGGAACAACAAGTGCTTTAACATCTAGGTTTTGAGCAGCTTTAACTGCTGCTTTACCAACATACCGTTTGATATCGATGTGTTTAACATCCATTGCAGCAGGGTTAAGCTCATCACGTGTAGACTCAACTTCTTTAGAGATACGAGTCATAAGAGAAACTGCTTCAACTGGATAATCACCATATGCTGTTTCACCAGAAAGCATGATTGCATCAGTACCATCAAGTACTGCATTTGCAACATCTGAGATCTCTGCACGAGTAGCACGTGGGTTTTTGATCATTGATTCAAGCATTTGCGTTGCAGTAATTACTGGCTTGCCCGCTTGGATACACTTGTTAATGATCATTTTTTGAATTTGTGGAACTTTTTCACCAGGAACTTCGATACCCATATCGCCACGAGCAACCATGATACCGTAAGACTCTTCGATGATCTCATCAATATTATCAACACCCTCTTGGTTTTCGATTTTAGAGATGATTTTTACATCTTTACCAGACTCATCGATGATCGCTTGAACATCTTTAACATCTTGTGCATGACGTACAAATGAGTGAGCGATAAAATCAAGGTCATGGTCACATGCAAATTTAATGAAGTTTTTATCTTTCTCAGTAAGAGAAGGAAGTTTGATAGCAACACCAGGAACATTTACTGATTTAAAACGTTTGAACTCACCATCATTCATGATAGTACATTCTAGTTTTTCATCAGTTTTTGAATCTACGCGAAGCTCAAGGTATCCATCATCAATAAGGATTTGAGTTCCAACTGGAACGTCTTTAGCAAAACTAGGATAGTTAACTTGTAACACTTCTTTAGTAGTTTTAACACCGTCTAAAGCTTTACATTCAACAGTTACTTTATCACCTGTTTTAACATCAATAGCATCATCTAATTCACCAGTACGTACTTCTGGTCCTTTAGTATCTACAAGGATTGCAATATTTCCGTCAACGGCATAAATATTTTCTAATACACTTACAGTAGTTTCAGGAAGTTGGTGAGCTGTATTAATACGAACAACATTCATTCCCGAAGCATAGAGCTCTGTGAGGAAAGGAACGTCACATTTTCTGTCTGAGATGGTACAAACTATCTTGGTCTTTTTTTGCATATCTATTTTCCAGTTTTGTTTTAATTTTCAGTTTGGGTCAAATGTAATATTTTTTGCCTTGAATTTAACGGGATTTGCATTATAATTTGCTACTTTGCTTTTAAAAAGCTGTTTCCCTTACTTCCCAAACCAAAGTTCTTCAAAGCCAGGCCCCATATATGACAAAAGCGTCGAATCTATCTGACAATTCAGACATTTTAGTTGAAATTCCTCAAAAACTCCCCGTAATACCCATCAGGGATTCAGTCATCTATCCAGGGTCGATTCACCCTCTTCTTCTTGGAAGAGAGGCCTCTATTCAAGCTGCAGACTATGCGCAAAATCGCTCAGAAGGGCTTATTTTTCTTGCACTCCAGCATGAACCTGAAATTGATGAAGTGGTTCCTGATCAACTCCATCGCACTGGTGTTATAGCACGGATCACCTCACAGGTAACCCTGCCCAATAATTTGAGTAAAGTACTGGTTGAAGGCTTGGTTATTGCCCGAGTTGACGATTGGTTTGCGGGAGCCCCGCTCATGATGGCTCAAGTAACACCACATGTTCTTAAAGCCCCTCGAAAAAAGGCTTTTGCCACCATTATGAGAGATATTGCTTCTAAATTCAAGCAATATGCTCAAACAACACCTGATGTACCTAACGAAATACTTCAAACATTTGATGCACCAGAACTCCCCCCTGAGATCCTCTTTACCATTGCCCCCTTTGTTAAAGCTGAACTCGGATTAAAGCAGCTTCTCCTTGAACAACCGGGTTTTGAACAATTTGCAGCGCTGATAGGCGAAATTATCGATTCAAGTCGCTCCGTCCTCCTCCTCAATAGAAAAATTGAACGGGAAGTACGTGACCGCATTCAACAATCTCAAAAAGAGTACGTTCTCAACGAGCAGCTGCGACTTATCCATGAAGAACTGGGCCACATGCCCGAACAGAATAGCAATCCTGAGTTTCAACTCCTCCTTAAGCAACTCAAAGAGAAGGAGCTTTCGGAAGAAGTATATGAGAAAGTCTACGATGAACTGAAGCGACTAGCTCTTCTCCCCCAGTCTTCACCAGAGTATTCTGTAGTACGCAATTACATTGATTGGTTTCTATCCCTTCCTTTTGGGGTCGTTACAGAAGACAACCTCAGTCTCCCTTCGGTTAAACGTCATCTAAATAAAGAACACTACGGTCTCTCTTCTATAAAAGAGCGTGTTCTTGAGCATGTTGCAGTACTCAAACTTACCGAAGAGAAGTACACCCCAATACTTTGCCTTGTAGGACCCCCTGGTGTAGGCAAGACAACCCTTGGACGTTCAATTGCCCATGCATTAGGGCGTGAGTTTATTCGTATCTCTATGGGCGGTATTCGCGACGAAGCAGAAGTACGTGGTCACCGCAGAACTTATGTTGGGGCTATGCCGGGTAAAATCATTCAAGGTATTAAACGCGCCAAGGTCATGAACCCAGTGATCCTCCTCGATGAAATTGATAAGATGGCAAGTGACTTTAGAGGTGACCCTGCTAGTGCACTCCTCGAACTGCTTGACCCAGAGCAGAACAAAGATTTTACAGATAACTTTCTTGAAATTGGTATTGACCTGAGCAAAGCGCTCTTTATCACCACTGCCAATATTGAGATGAGCATCCCTGAACCCCTTCGGGATCGGCTTGAAATATTACGACTCGCAGGCTATCACAGCCATGAGAAACTTGCCATTGCCCAAAAGCATTTGATCCCCAAACGTCGATTATCAAATGGCCTTACAGAAGAACAGCTCACCCTTAAAGATGATGCTGTTTACCGAATCATTCACGACTATACCCGTGAAGCCGGTGTTCGTGGACTTGAAAAAGAAATTGATAAGGTTATGCGTAAAAGGGCTGTTGAAGTGGTCTCTAAAAAACGCACCTCCAATAGTGTCAATGACAAGAAACTCCAACAATACCTCGGAGTCCCTCGCTTTAGCAGGTCTCAGCTCGTTAAAAAAGGTGAACCGGGACTTGTGACAGGGCTTGCATGGACCTCTGTTGGTGGTGAGATATTACAAATTGAGTGCGCGCTCATGGCAGGCAAAGGCAAACTGAGCCTTACAGGAACCCTCGGTGATGTGATGAAAGAGTCAGCACAAATTGCCCTAACCCTTACTAAAAAACGCGTAGAAAGCTTTGGTATTGACCCTAAAATATTCAATGAAACCGATATTCATATACACCTTCCCGAAGGCGCAATCCCAAAAGATGGTCCTTCTGCAGGTATTGGTCTCACACTGTCACTCCTCTCTGCCTTTACCAAAAAGACTATCGATCCAACAATTGCCTTTACGGGCGAAGTTTCGCTCAGTGGTAAAGTACATGCCATTGGTGGGCTTCCTGAAAAGTCAATTGCAGCCCTCGAAGCAGGCGTCAAAACTATCATGCTCCCCAAAGAGAATGATAAAGATGTCACTGAGCTCCCAGCACAGGTTAAGAAGGGTGTGAAGATTCAAAAGTTTAATACCATTGATGAAATAATTAAGAAGCTGTTTAAGTAAATAGACTTACGTGAGCGGATGTCTATTCCGCCACGACTCAGCATAGTGCTTAATCCATATCTCTGCAGCAATGTTTTGGTTGATCTCTAGACCTACGACATCTTCAAGGTGATGACAGAATTTGAGTATCTCTTGGATTTGGTCATCGTTGTCTGATGGATATTTTGAGCTCATACTTCCTCCACTCCTACTATATAGATCGTCATTAACCCCCCAAAGTATTACCCTTTAGTCTCATTTAATGGGCAAACCTTTCATTTTGTAGTTTATTTAGCAAATACAGTAATAACTAAGCAAACTAACGCCCTCATAAAAATTTCACCTTTTGAGTATCGCTTTTTGCCCTTTAAATCACATCAAGTAATTCGACAAAACAAAGGCCTCCCATAGGGGGGCCAAGCTATCTTAATTTTCAATTGTTGGCGTATTCAGACGAGGTTTGACAATTGAAGACGTACTTTTGTATGTCGATTGAGTTATAACGAAATATGAAGTGATTAAAATCTACAAATTCTCGGTGATGAAGGTGTCGATCGACGATCTAAGCCAATCAAAAGAGTCACTGTTATAGGTAATAAACAGGCTCCCTGAAACCGTATCATTATCCAGTGAAAACTGTGCCTCTGCAATGATTACTTCAGCATCCTCAGGAAAGACTTCATCAGTAAAGCCATCAACTTTATCAAGTAAAATATGAGGTGCTGAGAAAGTATTCTCTTCTTTGAAAATTCCTGAAATTTTATTGATACATGAATTAATAAGGAGCGAACTTACCTGGGCAAAAACCATGGTACGCTCTTCATCACTCAATTCCTCAGCTGAGCGCTTCTCTTCATCAAATCCCATAATATTAAGCATTTCTGCAACAAGCTCTGAAGGAATTGCCAAATAAGCTGTTCCATTCCAATTACCCCAAAATCCCTGCTCTACAATAGAGACTTCTTGATTTGAGGAAACATTTTTATTCGCAAAATCTGTGATTTCATCGCCAGTCCCCATGAAAACTTTCGGAACGGAAATGGTAATAAAAGAGTTTAATGCATCTGCTAGTTCTGCACAAGCCGCACCAAAACCCATATTCATAATCTCTATGAGTATTTCGGTATCATCTTTATTAAATTGACTTGCATCAGACATTATCTTCTATCCAGCTCAGTAATTGTACCATACTATCTTCAGAGGGTGGTTTATCTTGTACTTTAAGTGCACCGAGAGCAAGCACTCTCTCTTTAGCCTCTTTTTGTGCATCTGCGCTATTAATGACCACTTTTGCGTTTTCATCAAATTTCATAAGTACTTCAAGACACTGAAATCCATCCATTTCGGGCATGGTTAAATCAAGAAAGACGAGATCTGGTTTATCTTTCTGATACAATTCCAAGCCATCTTTTGCACTACCTGCTTCGATAAACTCATATTCATCCTTATTAGGAATAACCCGCATAAGCATTTTTCGGGCTACCGGAGAGTCATCAATTACAAGAATTTTCTTAATATCCATTATTAACCAGAAATTAAAAGTAACGTTAGTTCATAGTACCACGATAATTTTCCAATTTCAAGAATTATTCTATCTTTTCTTTAAAATGCTCAAATCACTCCAAAGGGGGAATTTCATGAGAAATGAGGACTTTTTAGCTAAAAATTTCGCAGAAATTGATGCACGTATCACTCAAGCTGCTCAAAAAGCTAATCGATCTCCAAGTGAGATCACCCTTATCTGGGTATCGAAGCGAAAAGAGGCTGCTATGGTTCAAGCTGCAGCTCAAGCTGGGGCCATACATTTTGGAGAAAACCGCATTCAAGAAGCCATTGACAAATTTACAACACCACCTGAAGGGACGCTACTCCATATTATCGGTCCTGTTCAAAAGAATAAAATGAGAAAAGCCGTCGCTGTTGGAGACTGGATACACACATTATCCTCTCTCGAAGACCTCGATCGTCTTAATAGAATATGTATTGAAGAACAAAAAACCATCAATGTCTTAATACAGGTTAATACATCTGAGGAAGAGAGCAAAAGTGGTGTACCGCACCAGAAGGCTGAAAGCTTTTTAAATTCTCTCCCCATTCACTCTAATTTGTTATATTGTGGACTAATGACCATTGGCAAAAACAGTGGAATTCCCGAAGATAGTCGTTCAGAATTCAAGTTTTTGCGAACACTGCGAGACACATTTAACAATCGCGATGAGCGATTCAGATTCTTCACAGAACTCTCTATGGGTATGACTAATGATATGCATATTGCCATTGAAGAGGGAGCGACAATGATTCGGATCGGAACAGCACTATTTGGTGCACGAGACTAAAGGACCCTTATGATTACATGGATATTAGTAAATGGCATACAACTCCTTTCAATTGGATTTTTTGCTCTTGGATTTGTTAACCTTATTCCTTCACTTAAAAATTCAAGTCTTGTTCATAAAACTGAACCCTATACTGAACCACTTCTCAAAGCAGTGCGCAGTTATATGCCCGAAGGAAGTTTTGACTTTTCTTACTGGGTTGTATCGGGAGTACTCATGCTCCTCTCATTTGTTGTAAGTTTTGCTTTTGGCATTCTGTTTTAATAGGAGCTCCCATGGAAATTACCCCACTCGACATTCGAAACCAAGCTTTTAAAAAGAAAAAAATCGGTGGCTATGACCCAGAAGAAGTTGACTCATTTTTGACTCAAATCGCAAGTGATTTGGAAATCAGAAACAAAGAGTACAATCAATTCAAAGAAAAACTTAAACTTGCCGATGATAGAGTCCGCCAGTTTCAACAGATCGAAGCAACCCTTCAAGACTCTGTTGTTACTATGCAGAAAAATATCGATGAGACCCGCCGTAATGCCCATAAAGAAGCAGAGCTTATTATTGGTGAAGCAAAAGCGAGAGCTGAGAAAGATACAGCTACTATACGAAAAGAAGCCGATGATCTCAGAGAAGAAATTTCAATTTTAAAAACTCAGCGCAAGCATCTGTTTATTAGAATGCACAATGTTATCAACTCTCAAAGAGAACTTCTTGAAGCACTCGAGCGTGAAGATAACTTTGTCGAAGAGATTGACCCCGGTGTAATCACCAGTGAAAATTTCCGTTAAAGCACAAACTAAATCAAAAAGAAATGAGGTTGTGGGCCCCGATGAGTCAGGGCTCTACACCGTTCATGTCAACACCCCACCAGTAGACGGCAAAGCAAATACTGCTCTATGCGCGCTTCTTGCCAAACACTTCAAGGTTTCAAAAAGTTCTGTTTCGGTACTCAAAGGCCTGACATCAAAACAAAAAATAATAGAGATAGAGATTTAAATCATGCATACCTTTTTTATACTGATCCTCCTTAGTGTCATTTCACTCAATGCCTTTACTCGGAATATCAAGCCTGGTGGCCTCTCCTACTCTGCATCACTGAACGTTGGGTGGCAAGATAGCGAGATACACTTTAATGGCACTGACTCCATTGACTTTTACTCCCACAATCCAGAGACTACAACTGACTCTCTCACAGGGCGTGCACCTACCCTCAACTTTTATTCTGGCCCAATCTACAATTTGCGCCTCGCAGCCCACATAGGAGCTCAAGAGCTTAAAATATCTCTTGCCTTGATAGATCATACTCTTTCATACCCCAAACAGAATGTGACATCACTTTTTTATCGACTGACTTTTGCCTATCAATACACCTTTTTACAAGACTGGATAGTATCCCCCTTTATTTCCCCAGGTATAGGGTTTCATAGAATTACTGTAGACAAAGGCTTTCATGATGTAATGGGTGAAAAAAGAAACTTCACCCTTACTGGAAAACATTATCAAATTGAAACCGGTATAGAGTATCCCCTCTTTATCCATCTAAGCCTCACAAGTAGTGCCTTGTACCGCTGGACAAACTATCAAAACTTTGGAGTTGGAACAAAGACCAGTTATGAACTCAATATATGGGGTCGAGAATTAAGTGGCATGATTGGGGTCAAAATTCACTTCTAATCTATCTAAAGCTGATGCAAAGGGAGTAGTATCACTTACTCCTCCCTATAGATAATAACTATAGATCGAAGTGAAATCCCATCTCTTGAAGCTTATTATATTTCCGTTTATCAAAACGATAATAACGAGCAGCGCGGTGAGAAACACCTGTTTGACGCTCATTTAATGCAACGAGGAAATCCATTTTAAGAATCTTTTTACGGAAGTTCCGCTTATCAAGTTCTAATCCAAGGATTTCTTCATACAATTTTTGAAGTTCAGTCAACGTAAATTTACGAGGAAGAAGTTCAAAACCGATTGGTTCATAGCGAACTTTTGATTTAAGGCGTCTATGTGCCACCTCAAGTATTTCACCATGATCAAAAGGCATCGTTGGTGCCTCTGATACTTTATTCCAACTAACCTTACGCACGTTGTTACCAGCTTGCAAGTTGTAATCTTCAGGATTAATCAGTGCATAATAAGCAACAGTTATTACACGCTTAAGAGGATACCGCTCTACTTCACCAAAAGTAAACAGTTGCTCAAGAAAAATATCCCGTACACCGGTTAAATCACCGAGAATTCGCTCCGAAGCATTTTCAAGACTCTCACTCACATGGACCAATCCACCTGGAAGTGCAAGTTGCCCTGCACATGGCTCAACATCCATTTCTAGAGTAATGAAGTGGAGAGCATTATCCACAACGCCAAATATGACGTAGTCCACTGAGAGATGTTCCAGATACTCATTCTGGTCACGATACGGAGAGGTTTCGGCGTCTTTTGTATTAATTGGCATGTGCTATCTCGAGGGTTTTAATCGTAAGTGAAAAATAACATAAAAACGCCCGCTATTCAAAGAGTAACGTACCCATATGAAGGAAAAAAGTTCGTTTTTTTACCTATTACACAATTATATGTCAACTTCAACAACGGCACCTGACTTTACCTCATCTGCAAGCGAAATCGAGCTGTTATATCGTCCCTCTTTTGGGCCATTTTCGAGGTTAAGCACTCCACGAGGGCACGCAAGAGAACACATTCCACAGCCAACACAACTAGCCCTCACAATATTTTCACCCTTTTGTGCATACTCTCGTACATCAATCCCCATTTCACAGTACGTTGTACAATTACCACACGAAACACATTGCGCACCATTGGTCGTTATCCTAAATCGTGAATTAACCCGTTGTAATATTCCCAATATCCCCGCCATTGGACAACCAAATCGACACCAAATTCGAGTCCCGAGTAAAGGATATAACCCTACTCCAATGACTCCAGAAAATACAGAGCCAATGAAGAAACCATAAAACTGGGCAAGCCCTTTTGAGAAGCCAGTAACCCATCCTGTTGCAAACGAGAACCAGAGTGCCCCAGTTGCCAATACAATAAGTCCCAATACTGAATAGATTGAAATTTTCTCAATTGACCAAGCGCGCTTTGTTGAATTCGAAAGGTGGCGCCAGGTATCACCAGCAGTATTAGCAAGTCCACCACAACCACATACCCACGAACAATACCACCGTTTACCATAGAAATAAGTCAAAATAGGAGTGAGTACAAAGGTAAATGCAACGCCCCACACCAACAATACGAGTGAAAGCTTAGCGGGGTTATTCATGAGCCCAATAAAATTTGCAGGAAAGAAGTCGCTGTAACTTAAAGGCCAAGAGTAGTTGAGATATTTTTCTGGTTGTTTAAAATAGACAAGGAGAGAGGGTATTAAAAAGGCAAGGAAAAACTGCGCAGCCATTACCACAGCAGTACGCGCAATCTGATAGCGACTATGACGATAACGAATTAACGCACGTGTCCCCATCACAACCACCGCAATAGTATAGAATAGGCCATAAAAATACCACTGATCAGAAGGTTTGTCCCGCAATAACTGACTCATAGGGTCACTCATTCTATAAAGGTGCTCCATCGTATGTGGCCACCAGTACCACAGCACATAAAAGAGGGTTATTACCATCCCTAACGCCCATGCAGGAACCCCTCTGTTTGTAGTGCCACTGAACATTGTACCGTTGTTCATCACACCTTTATGGCGAGTGAGATACGTTACGGCACTATGCCCAATAGTACCGATCACCAAAGGCACCACCGCAAGGAGTAGCATAAGAAGAGAATGAGATGAACCATATCCCACAAGAGAGAGAAGCAGAGCAATCAACCCCATATATATTATGCCAATAGCAGCAATCTGGGCGCTACTCCGTTTTTTAACATAACTCGTTACATAACTCATACTGCATGCCCCTTTTTACTCCAGATCCTCTTCCACAATGGTGTCCGTAACCCTTTAGATGTTATTAAGGTAACCGGAGCAAATGACTGATTAAAACGCTGAATAACTGACTCTTCAAACCGAGCAAAAAATTCCGGATCAAAATTAAGTGCCCCTAAATGCTCCATTACATAGGTTATGGTTCGCGCTTCAGCAATCCATTTCTCACAAATTTCATGTCGAGCTCTAATGCCAAAAAAGTTGAATCCTGTAACTGCCTGACCTTCCTTTTTGAAAGTAACCCGCATGAGGCGATGCTCTTTTGAATCCTCCCACACAAAGGTCTCTTCATCATTGGGGCTTTTAGGAAGTACCATGCCATAGGTCTGATATTCAATGTCAAAAAACTTTGCTGAGTTGAACCAAATTCCTGGGGTATATTTGCTGTCCTCTCCTCCAAGAATTGCACCAAGTGTTTCACCATGTGCCTTTGCTGTGTACCATACTTGTTCCACAGGCCGCCTTCCTGGAAGGGGCTCTCTAAACTGAGCACAATCACCAACTGCATAGACATGTGGTTGAGATGTTTTAAACTGATGGTCAATAAGAATCCCTCTATCACACTCTAATGAGGTCTCTTTGACAAAATCAATATTCGGGTGTACTCCAACAGTAATGCCCACAAACTGACAGTCAATCTCTTCACCTTTTGTGGTAATAATTTTTTCAACACGTCCTGACTCGTCCTTAACAATCTCCTGAAGTTCTGATACCAGTCGTAAATCAACATGATGTTCTTGTATATGCCGGCCAATCATCTCTGACTCTTCTGAGGGGAGTACCGCGCTCCAAAATAATTCTTCACGAACTAAAAAAGTAACCGGTATATTGCGAGAGAGAAGCATTTCTGCAACCTCAACTCCAATCAATCCACCACCCACAACAACTGCTCGTTGAATACCTTTTGTGGATGTTTCCATTTTTTTAAGGTCATCCATGGAATAAAATCCCTGAACCCCAGTAGCATCTTGACCCGGCCACCCAAAAAAATTAGATGCAGATCCTGTTGCAAGTACTAACTCGGTATATTCAATGACAGATCCATCCTGTAATTTCAACTGTTGCTCAGTATAGTCAACAGTAGTCACCTCATTTTGAATAAGAGATATATTCTGCTCCTTCCAAAATGCCGACTCATAGGGTTGTGTCTGCTCGACCGTCATATGCCCCATATAGATATACATTAGAGCTGGGCGAGAAAAAAAGTAAGGGCTCTCCTTAGAGATTATGGTTATAGAACCACTACTCTGCTTTGCCCGGAGCGATACTGCAGTAGAAATACCCGCCGCTCCATTTCCAATAATAACAACATGACTCATAACGGATCCAATCAAATGATTTCTCTTTAGTGAAAGGTATCACACTTTCCTTACAGAATGAGAATAATTATTTAATAAAGTGAGTTATCAGGGTAGAAGTACCCGGTTATCCTTTGCGGCACTATTTATGAGCGTTACGACAACATCACGGTCCATTCTCGTTGGGGCATCGCCAAAGTCAAATGATTTCCGTTCCCATGTACCATCTTCTTTTAGAACTCCGCCCCATATAATATCATCATACTCATAGCCTGAAGCCTGTTGTAAAAAAAGGTGGCGTGTGAGCTCTTTTGCAAAAAAGACACTATTGTCGAAAGTGACAATATAGGTGATTTTGGGAACATTGCCATTGCGTACTGGAAGCTCTCTAATTTTAAACTGCATGATATTTCATCCTCAGGAGGTTTGCCCTAATATATTCTACTCTTTCGTTAACTCAAAGACTTTTTCTTTCACAAGGGTAGCAAACCCTTTAATCCAATCTGGTTCGCTATTTAAAGAAGGAATCACCAGACACGAATCACCACCGAGCTCAAGAAAAAGGTCGCGATACTCCATTCCGATTTCTTCAAGAGTTTCCAAGTTATCAGCAACAAATGAGGGGCTTGAGATGGCAATACGTCTTACTCCCTGCTCCCTGAGACTGCGAATGATGTCATCAGTTGCAGGCGAGAGCCACTCCCCTGGCCCAAACTTTGATTGAAAACAAGGTATAATATCTTCAGAACCCAATGAAAGCTCTTTTTTAAGGAGCTCTGCAGTAGCGAGACAATGGGTATAATAAGGGTCACCAACGTTAATTTTACTCATAGGATACCCATGAAAAGAGAGGAGTAATTTTTCTACAGGCTCTCTACTCAACAGCCTCGTATGAACCTCTCCAAGGGACTGTATATAATAAGATGAATCGTAAAATGAGCTTACAAAGTTTACTCTCGGTTTCCACCGAAGTGACTTTAAACCTTTTAATAAGGCGTCTTCAGCAGATGTTGTCATCGCTTCAGCAAATTGTGGATAGAGTGGAACCGCCATAAGAGCATCAACCCCACACTCTTTGAGTTCCTGTAGCGCTGTTTTAACAAGAGGCTGCATGCCATGAACATACGCATGTCGTACTTCATAAGCATCACTCAGTATTCGAGCTACTCCTTCAGTAAATTGTTCAGTATAATAATGGAGTGGGAGTTGCTCCTCTACCAATATTGATCGATATTTCTTGGCAACTTTTGGCACTCTTTTAGGTAGAATTACTGCTCGTAGTAGTATTTTCCAAAAAAGCGACTGTTTTACCAGCCGTGGGTCACTTAAAAAGCTTTTTAGATAGGCATGTACATCAGTTTCTGAGCCAGAAGCTGGAGATCCTAGTTGAATGAGTAAAAGACCCTGTTTTTTCACAACAAATACCTAAATTTGGCCAACCTTTTTAACAACATACAAATAAACAGTAAATATCTCACCTCGAAATTCCTATAAAGATAAGAGAGATAGACAATTTACAGGGTAGAAACATGTTTGATTCAAATACCGCACTCCATTCACTCGATACATTTTATGCCGAGATTGAAAAGACTTTCGAACAAATAGACCACTCTACCCGCAAGCCTCAAAAGGCTCTTATATCCACAATAGATCATATTAAACAAGAGACGGGTCTTGACTTTTGGGAGACTCAACAACGTATTGAGTCAAATACCGAGGGATACTAGTTATCCTAGTCTCTTCTTAATTCCTCTCACAAACTCATAACCCTGCCAAAAAAGAATGATGAGAAAGAGGGCAAAAAAGATATTCTCAACACCATCTCCCATTAAACTATAGAGCGTTGTTCTATTTTTTAATGGAACCTTATGGCGCATAGCCTTTCTTTCAAATAACTCAGCCCGCTCTAACTCTGTCCCATAACTATCATAGAGAACCGAAATACCAGTATTGGCACTTTGTACTATGGGAATACCATTTTCAATAGCGCGAAACCTGATAAGATTTGCATGCTGGTACGGTTGCGTTGAACGCTTAAACCAGGCATCATTAGTAATCACTACTATAATTTTTGCCCCACCTTTTATAGCGTTACGAATAAAATAGGGATACACAACTTCATAGCATATTTGTGGAGAAAACTTAATAGCATCCCAAGCTGGCGATTCAGTCCCTGCAGTAAAATCCCCTTCACCCATATTAAGGTGTTGAATAGCAGGAATAACATCCTCCCAAGGGAGTCGTTCACTAAAAGGGACTAATCGATTTTTATTGTACTTCCGACGAGCGACAGAAGAATCTTTGGAAAAGAGAAAACCTGAGTTATACACCTTATATTTTCTAATAGATCCTTCAACTGATCGTTCATAATCCAAGGCCCCAATAAGGATACTTGAATGTTTATCATAGGCAAGTTTTTGAATACGATCAGAGAGTTTACTTACCTTTCTTAAATATTCGGGAATTGCCGTCTCGGGGAAAATAATAAGATCGGCACTATCTGAATCAATGAGATCTGCAGTGGCTAGCGTGTGACCAATAACTTCATCAAACTGCTTTCGAACCCACTTCTCTTTCTGCTCAATTGCAGGCTGAACAACTACAATATCTGCAGTATCAGGACTGTCAGATCGGCCTGACAAGATAACGAAACCTACAATAGCCATCAGTATAATAGGTACGAGCCCATAACCAACATAGCGATATTTTTTTTCTGTCCACGCTCGAAACAAATAGAGATTTGATATAATAATAAGTGCGCTATACCCAAATATTCCGATGTATGCAAGTCCCTGAAGAAGAGTTTGCGATCCACCAAGAGTATATCCTATGTGCCCCCACGGAAGAGATATTTCACCTTTTGTTTTTACTAGCTCAATGCCAACCCAAATAATTGGATACAGCATTAGCAGAGATCTATTATAGAGAAACTTAAAGGAAAGCCCAAGAAACGCAACATAAAGGGCAAGGTAACTCACTAACAGAACCATTCCAAGAGCAATAACAACACTGAGATCCTGCCCTGAATCCATAACGTAGGCAAGCCAATAAAACATGCAAACATTATGTACAAAGCCACCAATAAAGGAGATGAGAGCAACTTCACGATAAGGCCGCCCTTTTATCACTATAAAAAAAGGAGCCAGAAGTACAAAAGACAGAACTCCCTGAAATGCGAGGGGAAAATCAAATGAAAAAATCGTATACGGAGGAAACGTAGCTGCTAGTGCAATCCAACAGAAAATTGACACTCCAAGAGCTTTTAAAAAGGAGATATCGCGAAAAATTTTTATAACCATAACCGGTATACCCAACAACTTCTGTATACCTTTCAAAATATTTGAAACCATGATCACCCTTTATTTTGTGGATGAAAAAAGAGGACAAACTCACCCTTAGGAGTTCGTTCTTTATAGTGAGCCAGCATCTCTTTAGGTGTGCCATGGAGTGTCTCTTCAAATTTTTTGGTAAGCTCACGTGAGAGAGAAAGAGTAATGTCACCATACACAGTGTCAATCTCACCGAGGAACTTTACCACCTGATACGGAGAAACATAAAAACAGACCGTATAAGCGTGCTCTTTGAGCGATTCGAGATACTTTAAACGTCGCGCACTTTTTTTAGGGGCAAATCCTTCAAAAGAGAAGGCGTCACTCGGCATACCTGATACTACAAGCCCACTCAAAAGAGCTGATGCACCTGGAATCGCCACTACTGGAATGTCGTGTTGTATTGCTTCACGTACTATATAAAAGCCGGGATCGGCAACACACGGAGTGCCCGCATCAGAAATAAGAGCAATGCTCCCTTCGTGCTTGAGGTGCTCTATATATTGACCGGTTTTTTTCTCTTTATTAAAATCGTGATAACTCTTCATATGCGTCGTTATCTCATAATGTTTGAGAAGCTTTGCACTGTTTCTTGTGTCTTCTGCTAATACCAGTGAGGCCTCTTGGAGGATTCTCACTGCACGAAAGGTCATATCTTCTAAGTTCCCTATTGGTGTGCTCACCAAATAGAGTGTATGCTGGTTGCTCATTATTCCTACTATTTCACCCGATACATTTCGATACGTCTATTTTTCTGACGTCCGCTTGCTGTTCTATTGGTGGCTATGGGGTTTTTAGGGCCATATCCTTTTGAACGAAGCTGTTTTTTGGGTACTCCAACGGAGCGTAAATATTTTACTACTGAACGCGCACGGCGTTTTGAAAGTTTTAAATTGGTACTTTTAGAACCTTTATTGTCAGAATATCCTCTGATTTCAATGACCGCACCTAAATTCTCTTTCAATGTTTCAGCCACTTCATCGAGCTTTTCATGAGAGTCTTCAGTTAATTCCGTTGATCCTGTTCTAAAATTAACGCCATGGAGAACAATCTGAGTCCGTCTCTCAATCATCGGTTTAGGCTTACGGTCGGGGCAGCCATCAGCATCCTCGAAGCCATTCATTACTTCAGCGGCATCTGGACATCGATCCTGTTTATCCTCTATTCCATCTCTATCATTATCATTATCGGGGCACCCATCATCATCTTCAAAACCATCACGATCCTCTTTCTTCTTCGGACACTGGTCTCCCACATCATTCACGCCATCCTTATCAGAGTCTTCTGAACCATCAGGACACCCATCATCATCTTCAAAACCATTGAGATCTTCTGCCTCATCAGGACAAGAATCCTTAGCATCTAAGTAGCCATCTTTATCATTATCAGATTCAGGGCAGCCATCAGCATCTTCAAATCCATCCATATCTTCAGGCTCCCCTGGACAGTTATCTTTTACATCCAAAATACCATCGAGGTCATTATCCGCTTCTGGGCAACCATCATGGTCTTCATAGGCATCAAAATCTTCAGCTTCATCTGGGCAGACATCCTCACGATTTATCAAACCATCAAGGTCATCATCTTGCGGAAGTAAAAATCCATTCCATGATAATTGTGCAGAAAAACCCCACTTCACCGTTGGCTGCACATAATAGTGCAATTGTTCTGTTGGGTCATCATCGCTATCGGCAATGAGTTCCTGAAGGGTACTCGGATCCTGATTAATGTTTGAAAGACCACCATAATCAAGCGCCATGGAGATTGAAACCCCCTGCTCTGATTTAACAGCAAAACCAGGTGAAAGGATCAGTGGATCTCTCTCGAGGTCAAACCCTTCTGCCCATTGAGAAAGGCGAGTCTGACCAGAGAAGTCACAAAAAATGGAAAAGTAACGATGAGGATTGTAGGCGACCGACGCATTGAGTAAAAATGAGTTGTCGTGATTATCTGAATGAGTAAAAAGCATGCCATAGTTCACATTAAACTCAAGAGGGACAGGGTCCCACATTTCATTTAAATCAAGAGTCCAGAGCATCATAACGGTATAGGTTGGATCCCATGCAGTATAAAACCCTCCTTCAACTCCTGCCTCTTTAGGGGCGTAATAACTCTCTTTAGGTATAAATCCCTTTTTCTCACTTCCTGTAGGAAAAGTCAACGCACCAAGAAAAGCCATGTCAAAAACATGAGAGTGCTTATAAGGTGGGTACTGAAATTTACCACGAAGCTCAAGGTCACCCTGCCCCCATCCAGTCATATGACTCACATCAGAGGGTTCAATACCATCCGTCGTTAAGAGATCGAGATACAAAGGCATAGATAGGTTAAAATCAAAATAATCAGAGATACCAATACTGATAAATGCGCGGGTAGACACGTCGGCAATTTCACGAATACCATCAATGGTATCCACTGGGTTCGTCGCAGATTCATCATCGTGAAGCCACATACGTTGACGGTATAATTTATTTTTATCTAAAGAGAGATCGCCACTTACACCAGCAGATAATTTTCCATTCCCAAGAGTTTTTGCTGAAAAGGTCCGAATATGACCGTAGAGACCATATATGTTAGGTGCACTGACCACTTCATTTTTAGCGCCAAAAGTTGTAGAATAGAGCAAAATTAGTGCTACTGCAATCAATTTTTTCATATCTTTAGTCCGTAGGTTGAGCTCGCAGGATCTTTGTGTTCCAAGTACGATAATGACCTTAAGATAGCTATTTTGACTTTAATGACAGCAAGATTTACCTGAAATGATCAGAAAATCTGCTTTTTAATCAACACTACTCATGTCAATATAGAGCAAAAAAAAACAATTACAGGAACCTGATGGATCATAACCCCTCTCTTTTTGGAATTACGCAAAAATCTGGCAACTCAGATCGTTTGTGTGGAAATCTTATAGCCTATGCGCTCATTGAAGACTATGAACAAAGTGAGCAAGACACACCGCTCGACGATCTCGTCCAAAATAACATAATTGCCGTTACCGGTGATTACCAAACAGAGCGAAGCCTCAAAGACTTCCTCAATAAGGAGTTTGGGAAAGATGCCGACAAAGGATTCGACGAACTCATCGATCAACTAAAAAAAATGGAGGATAAAGATCTTGAAAGTGATGAAAACCTTCAAAAAAAGTTTGAGTCCTTCAGCAACATGGAGATCATTCCGGTACCTGCTCGAATTATCTTTTTTGATTCCGAAGAGGAAATCCTCAACTCTGCCGGAGATATTTTTTGCCTAGGCTCATTTAAGTCTCTTCAAAATGCACACCTGAGTGTAACCTCTTTTCCCATTCTCTATCAAGGAATATACCGAGAACAACAGTCAAAACATTCGACAGCTGAGATTAGTGAGCTCCTTACTCAAATAGAGACTACAGTCCACACCCATACATTAGTGTCTGAAAGCTGGGCCCTTGCCCAATCAAATATATCAAAACATAGTGAAGACCTACAAGACCTATTACTCAACGAAGCACTTCCTAAAATGATCTACCACCTGAATAACCCAGAAGAGTACAACGGATTAGTGACGAGTTTCAAACTCTTTATGAAGCCCTACTCTCTCCCTTCAGATGTCGAAAAGATGCTCTCTTTTTTAGAAGAGTTAAAAAATGGATTACTCGACTCAACTCGTCGCCTTGAACTCATGTGTGAAAAGATTTCAGCGGTACACAATGAAGCATTCGAAAAACTCGAACGAATTCAAAATGAACTCCGTGCCCTTGGAGTAGAAGAGTAGATCTCCCCACAGAGTCGCCCTCTAGAGCGGCAACTCTTTCATAAGCTGATCAACATTGTTTGTAACTCTCAAATCTTCAATGAGAGGTGGTGCATGGTGAGGCTTTACTCGTGCATCAATAATCAACGACCCTTTGCATCCCCAATGTTTATTCTCTACAAAGCTCTTTACCCCATGAATATCATGAGATGGATTTGAGCGCGTAAAAGTGACCCACAAGAAGTTCTCAATACTTTTTGCAATAAAGTGTGCGTCATCAACAACAACAATCAATGGAATCCCCTCTAAATTTTCTTCTCGGGTAAGCACCTCAGTGAGTTGATGTATATCACGGAACGAATTGTCAGAGTCTTTAAACTCCGGCCCTTCAATTGCCATAACCCCCGAAAAAATCATCTCAGGATTTTTAAAACCAAAAGGAAGCGTCATCCCTTCTGGTATATGGCTCCAAAGTGATCGAATAGGAGTTCCCGCAGCGGCCACAACAACTTTTGACCCTTTATTTAAGCCAGAGCCCGTATAATCGAGGGTGTCAATAGTTGTCTCCGTCTGAAAATGAAGGTCACGGCGCCAATCAACCCGCGCAAGAAGATGCTTAAAAAAGAGCCCCACTGAATGTGTTGACAGAGATGGGTCATCTTCTTCTGCTATGATAAAAAGATATTTTGCGAGGGAGAGTTGGCCAGTCCCCAAGATAAGGTTTGATAACGTAAGAAGCTCTTGAGGACGCTTCTGCTCCATATAAGGCACATACCGCTCCGTACCAATTGCCAACAACAAGGGATGAACTCCTGCCTCATCAACAGCATGCACCTCTTTTACTCCCGGAATTTCTGCGGGGATTGCACTTTGAGTTAACTTATGGATAAAAGCACCAAATTGAGTGTCTTCCTGGGGAGGTCGACCCACCACGGTAAATGGCCACACTGCATTTTTTCTATGGTATACTGCTTCAACCTTCATTACAGGCATTTCATGCACTAAACTATAGTACCCAAGGTGATCACCAAAAGGACCCTCAGGCTTTACAGCACCATGAGGAATAGTACCCACAATACAGAAATCGGCATCTGCTGAAATGGTATGACCATTTTTGATGGTATACCGAAAACGCCTACCCGCGAGAAGACCACCAAATGTTACTTCTGGCACACCTTCAGGAAGCGGCATAACTGCAGCAACAGTATGTGCAGGGGGGCCACCAACAAAAATACTTACCTTAAGGTCTTCACCTTTTTTAATTGCCGCTTTGTGGTGTACTGCTATCCCACGATGCAGCTGGTAGTGCAATCCAATTTCTTTGTTTTCATCATACTCACCCCCATCAAGCTGTACTCGATACATACCCAAATTTGAGTTCATCGGCCCTGGTTGATCGGGATCTTCACTATAAACGAGTGGTAACGTTATATAACGCCCACCATCTTCAGGCCATGAAACAAGTCCGGGAAGCTCAGAAATATCAGTAGTACCCCACAATACTGGCGCCTGAGAGTGAGAAACTTTTTTGGGAAGTGCATGCAATCCGTGCCGAGCGAGGAGTAAGCTTTTAAAGGGATGTGACAATGCTGCAGATGGGTTTACCTTAAGGTCAATCATCTCCTTAGTTCTCTGCTCAGTTTCACGAAAAATATAACCGACCCGTTCCTCAGTCCCATACAGATTTGAAACAGCCTGAAAAGGTGAACCTTTCACTTTTTCAAAAAGAATTGCTGGGCCACCATTGGCATAGACCCGTCGTTGAATCGCTGCCATTTCTAAATGAGGGTCAACCTCATGAGATATACGGAGCAATTCACCCCGTTTTTCGAGGTCTTTAATAACATCAGCAGTTTTAAGATACATAGCCAGCTCACAAACATTGTTTCTATGCAAATTTATGTAATATGTTTCATTTATTTAATCAAATGAGTGAAAATCATCCAAAACTTTGGTAGAATATACAATCATTGTAAGTAGACACAGAAGTATCTCACGAGAGTTAGATGAACGGAACAGACCCGGTACGTATTTTAGTTGTTGATGACAACACCGCTATACATGAAGATTTCAGATCAATCCTTTCTGATAGTGAAAATGATAGCACTGCTCAAAACTTAAAAAAATATGAAGATGCACTCTTTGCGAAACCAGCTGAAAAGCCCGTCATACAAACCACCTACACCAACTACCGTATTGATCACGCCTACAATGCACAAGAGGCAATTAATATGGTTCATGTGTCTGAAAAAGAATCTGACCCTTACGCCCTTATTTTTATGGATGTACGCATGCCCCCAGGCATGGATGGAATACAGGCGATTCAAAATATTTGGGATGACTATCCAGAGATAGAAATGGTGATATGCACTGCTCACTCTGATTATAACTGGGATCAAATTATTGAAAAGCTTGGTTTAACCGACCATCTACTCATTTTAAAAAAACCATTTGATAGTGTTGCAGTCAAACAGTTTGCTCTCACACAATCCACCAAATGGAAGCTTCAAAAAAGCAACAAACTGTATACTGCCTCTCTTGAAGAAAAAGTTGTAGAGCGAACCTCTGAACTACAATTCTCCCTCGACCAACTTAAAAGCGCTCAAACCCAACTCATTCAGTCAGAAAAAATGGCATCCCTAGGAGAACTTGTTGCTGGGGTCGCCCACGAAATCAACACCCCTATAGGTGTCGGCATTACCGCGGCATCATTCATTGATGATAACACTCATGAGCTTAAAAAACGGTACGAAGACAAAAAAATATCCAATCAGTTTATGCAAGAGTACATCAACACTGTTACCACGAGTAGTAAAATGCTCATGACAAACCTCAATCGTGCTGCAGAACTTATTGCCGGCTTTAAACAGGTTGCCGTAGATCAAACTACTGACCTAAAACGCACTTTTAAAATTTCAGAACTCATTCACAATGTAACCTTTAGCCTAAATCCAAGACTTAAACAGGCAGGAGTTACCATAAATATTAATTGTGACGAAGACCTTTCGTTCAATAGCTACCCTGGTTCATTTTCACAAGTGATGACCAATATGATCATGAACTCTATTATCCATGGTTTCGAAGAACAACTCAATGGCGTTATCGATGTCACTGTAACCACAGATACCCAACTCGTAACCATTCTATATCAAGATAACGGTAGAGGAATTGGCCCTGATCAAATTAAAAAAGTATTTGATCCTTTTTATACTACTAAAAGAGGGCAAGGGGGTACTGGTCTTGGCATGCACATTATTTACAATATTATTTCTCAAAACTTTAAAGGAAACATTGTCTGTGAAAGTGAGCAAAGCTCTTACACTCGCTTTACGATAACCATCCCTTTTAGTCAACTCCAATAAGGCGCCTATGAGTACTCAAAAACGAATTTTAATTGTTGATGACACTCAATCTATACATGACGATTTTCGCCATACTCTCACTCGGCTCACTCATCACACTTCAGCGGCATTAGAGCTTGAAAAAGAACTCTTTGACGAACCAAGCCTTGATGAACAATTTCAAGACTTTAACTACACTATCGAAAGCGCCTATCAAGGACTAGAAGCCATTACCATGGTACACGAAGCTGAAAAGGAGGGCAACCCTTACTGCTTGATCTTTATGGATGTACGCATGCCCCCAGGAATAGATGGTATCGAAACCATATACCGCATTTGGGAAGAGTTTCCTCATATCGAAATGGCTATTTGCTCAGCCTATTCAGACTATTCATGGACTGCAATTAAAGAACGACTGCAACAGACAGACAAACTTGTTTTCCTAAAAAAGCCATTTACCAAAGATACGATAATTCAGACGACCTATCTTTTGGCTAAAAAATGGGATACCCAGCATTCAAGTCACGATCAGATTGCCTTACTCCAGCAAGAAGTACTTGAACGAAAAAAACAGATCGCATCTATAAAAATTGAACTTGATACCATTACTCAGCATTATAAAACAACCACCTTTTTGAAAAACAACTATATGGCTTCTGTAAGCCAGGAAATCATATCACCCCTGAATGGCATTCTAGCAGTAACCGACCTCTTACTCGATACCTCACTCGATGAAGAACAAAAGGGACTTGCCCAAAGCATTCAAAACTCGAGTCACTCGGCATATGAAAAAGTATCTAACTTACTTGAATACCAACTCCTTGACACGTCTCACAACACGAGTGAACCTGTTGAATTTAATATCCGAGCCCTGATTGAAAACATACTTGAGCTTGTGCAAGTAACCTCAGAAGACAAACAGATTACACTCACATCGTCTCTTCATTCATCAATACCAAGAAATTGCAAAGGGGAACCGGTAAAAATCAAGCAAATGCTTATCCAGCTGTTACTGAATGCTATTGAAAGGACTGAACAAGGTCGCATTGATATCACCATTAATAGAAACTTCACACAAGACAGCATAACAACTACGCACCTTCTTTTTACAGTGAGCGATACCGGAACAGTCCCCAGCAATGAAGAGCGCGCCCAATTTGAGAGCAATGATATACCAGAAATAGGAGCGCATGGATATCGCATCTACCTCTTTAAGAAGATACTTAAAACCATTGAAGGCAATACTCCTCCAAAACAGCAGCTCGAATCGGGAACCGCATACTCCTTCTCAATACCTATTACGCTATTAGATAATGAAAACCTTATTGCGCACTCAACTTCGACTCAGGATACCATTCAAAATTTATCATGCTTGATTATTGGCGATAACTCAACCAACAGAAAAATCCTTTCGCTTCATCTGAAACACTGGGGCGCAAAGAGTACTGAAGTCTCTTCTATAGAGGCTGGTCTTGAGAAAATAGCCGTACTGAGAAACAGTAGTGAAGGGTATTCCATGATTTTACTCGACTTTAAAGATCCGAGTACCGCACCCTATTTAGACTTTGCCCAACTATTACAACAACTCAACAGCCCCACTAACCCTTATAAACTCATCGCCATAATTCCTCAGGGACATAAAGGGGATCTCATCAAATTTAGAGAGGCTGGATACAGCGCATACCTCTCAAAGCCAATTAAGCAAAAACAACTTTTTAACTGCCTGATGCTCTTAAAGCTCAGCATGTTCAATCAACTTAAATTACCCAATATTATCACTAAATATATCCTTGATGAGTATTCAATGGAGCGCTTTTCTATGCTCATTGTCGAAAGTGACATCGTTTCACAGCGTCTTCTCCTCTATATTTTTGCTGAAATGAGGATCATTTGCGATATTGCTACTACTTCTGAAGAAGCTATTGAAGCTTTACAGAAAAAACAGTATGATCTAGTGGCTTGTACTAATATTTCACCTTCAATTAGTGGGGTTAAAATATTTGAACAAACGATTCAGAGCAGGAAAAACAACCAGTGTCGATTCATTGGTATAACATCACATGCAGAGAAACTGTGGGGAATATTTACAGAAGGAACCAAAGTGGAAGGTATTATCCAAAAACCATTTGATAAGGCAACTATTACTTCAATGATGAAAAAGATAATGTCTCGGGAATAAATAGGTACTATTATAACAATATGGAACGATTAACCAGTCGAATACTTGTAGTTGATGATAACGCCTCAATACATGATGATTTTAAAAACATCATTACTGAGACGAATAAGTCAAAAAATAAAAAAACCGCCCAGCTAGAAGGCGAGCTTTTTGGCATTGCATCAACGACAAATGAAATTGTTGATACCTATGAGTACCAGATCGATGATGCCTATCAAGGTGAAGAAGCGGTTCAAATGGTTGATACTGCCGAAAAAGAGGGTAGACCTTACTCTCTGATCTTCATGGATGTTCGAATGCCCCCAGGAATAGACGGCATCAAAGCAATACAATTAATATGGGACCAATACCCCCATATTGAAATGGTTATCTGTACCGCACACTCAGATTATAAGTGGAATCAAATAGTCGACATGTTTGGGCAAACTGACAAACTTATCTTTATGAAAAAGCCGTTTGATAGTGTTTCAGTAAAACAAATGGCTATGACCCTCTGTACTAAATGGCAACTTGCACGTACCAATGCAGAGCATGTACACAATCTCGAGGAAGCCCTTTTAGAACGTAAAAAAGCTGCACAAGAACTCAAGCTCGCCAAAGAGCGTGCTGAATCAGCCAATATTGCCAAATCAGAATTCCTTGCCAACATGAGTCATGAACTCAGAACCCCAATGCATGGGATCCTGAGTTATTCACAATTTGGCATCAAAAAATATAATAATGAAAACAAAGAAAAAGTTCTCGACTATTTTAAAAACATCAATAGCTGTGGTAAACGGCTTATGGACCTTCTCAATGACCTTCTAGACCTCTCAAAACTTGAGGCTGGAAAAATGGACTACAATTTTGAGCAGAGTGATCTCCTCTATGAACTCCGTTTAGTCCTCTCTGAATTCCATGCTCTGATTCAAGAGAAAGGAGTGTTAATCGATGTTATTGACCCCCTCTGTTCTGTATCAGTACCGATTGATAAAATGAAAATTAATCAGGTATTTCGAAATCTCATTTCTAATGCCATCAAATACTCATCCGAGGGGAAGACTATTCAAATAACCTTCAACGAATCGAGCAATGACAACAAAGAACTACTCAACTGTTCCATTATCGACGAAGGGGTTGGGATTCCCAATAATGAATTAGAACGAGTCTTTGACAAATTTATACAATCGAGCACCACAAAAGATGGCTCAGGTGGCACCGGACTTGGACTTGCCATTTGTCGTGAAATCATTTCCGCTCACCAAGGAACTATCTGGGCAGAACACAATCCTTTAGGCCAAGGCTCACAATTTATTTTTACCGTCCCAAAAGAACAAAAGCCATCCGAATAATATCAATTCTCTATTGCCCCCACCCCAGAACTATGATATACTCAAGCATACTTCCCACCTGAGAATGGTATGAGAAAAACACGCATCCTCTATGTTGATGACGAGCAACAGAATTGCATTGTTTTTAAAGCAACGTTTAAAAATAAATACATAATAACCACCTGTACCTCTGCAAAAGAGGCGTTAGAGCTTATTAAAACTGAAACCTATCCTCTTATTATTTCAGACTATAAAATGCCCGACATTAACGGTGTCGATTTCTTTCAACAATCACTCAATTACTCCCCCACCTCAATTCGCGTATTAGTAACAGCCTACAGTGATATTGATACTATTGTCAGTGCAGTCAACAGAGGTTATATCTATCAGTTTATTTCTAAACCCTGGAACGACCAGGAACTGGGTGTCGTTATTGAAAATGGACTTAACAAGTACTACTTGGAACAAGAAAACAAAGAACTCTTTAATCAAATTTCTCTTTATTCTAAAGACCTTGAATCACTACTAAAAAATAAAATACGGGATCTTAAAGAAAGTAATACTCTTCTCAACAAAGAAGTCACCGCCCACAAGGAGACCATCGACAAACTCGAAGGCGCGATTGAAAAGTCAGAAGAGGCCAATGAGGTGAAAAGCTCTTTTTTAGCAAATATGAGTCACGAACTGCGCACCCCAATGCATGGAATCCTCAGCTTCGCACAGTTGGGTATCTCTAAAGCAGAAACGGCACCTATTTCAAAGCTGGTAGCCTACTTCCAGCATATTAATGATAGTGGGCAACGCCTACTCACTCTATTAAACAATATTCTCGACTTGGCAAAACTCGAATCTAAATCCATTGATTATTATTTTACAGAAAACAATGTACTTCGAGAAGTCGACGCGTCTATACATGAGTTTATGGTACTACTCGATTCAAATAACATTGAGATCAAGCTTATGGACAATCTTGATGACTCCCGTTTTACTTTTGATCAAATCCGTGTGGGACAAGTACTGAGAAATCTTATTCTCAATGCAATAAAATTTTCACCAGCCAATAGCACTATTACACTATCACTTAACGAAACGACCACTACAGTAGATTCTCACCCAATCCCCGCAGTACAATGCACACTTCTCGATCAAGGTGTCGGCATACCTGATGGAGAACTCGAGAATGTATTTGATAAATTTATTCAAAGCAGTAAAACAAACAATGGAGCTGGAGGCACGGGTCTTGGTCTCTCGATTTGTAAAGAGATAATAGAAGCTCATGGTGGTACTATTTGGGCTCAAAATAGAGACGATCAAGCGGGAGCTGCCTTTACTTTTATTCTCCCACGAAGCCAAGAGATTAAACCCTAATCACTCGCCTTCTAAAACGAAATCTATAAATTACCCCATAGTTATTTCTATATTAGATGCCTATTCTACAACCTGGTTTCTCAATGTCTACCCCATCACTTAGCACTTTTGTGAGTACAATTGCCCCCCTTTCCGAGAAACTGAAAGCTACAGCACAGCATAAAATTAATTTCAAAACCAAGCCACTCGGTTCCCTTGGTACTCTTGAAGATATCGCTGTACAAATGGCCACTATTCAAAAAACACTTGACCCTACCATTACCCATAAAGCGATGTTTACCTTTGCCGCTGACCACGGCATTGCAGAGGAAGGCGTTTCGGCATTCCCTCAAGAAGTAACCCAACAAATGGTACTCAATTTTTTGAACAATGGAGCAGCAATTAATGTACTCTGTAAACACAATGACATCAAACTTTCTGTCATTGACGTAGGGGTTAAAGGGCAAGCAATTTCTCATCCGAATCTTATTTCAAAACCTATTGCTTCGGGAACAACAAATTTTTCAAAAGAACAAGCCATGAGCAAGGATCAGGCAATTGCAGCACTGACTATTGGCCGCGAACACTTTATTGCTGAACATGCTAAAAAACCACTCTCCATTATTGGTCTTGGTGAAATGGGCATTGGCAACACCACTACAGCTACTGCAATAATTTCTGCAATCAGCGACAAACCAGTTAAAGAGTGTACCGGCTCCGGTACAGGAGTCACTGAAGAGACGTTACTTCATAAAATTTCGATAATCGAAAATGCACTCGCCCTCCACAAACCAAATACAAACGACGCACTTGACGTTCTTTGTAAAGTAGGTGGTTTTGAAATTGCCGCCATGGCAGGCGCAGCACTTGCCGCAGCAGAACACGGATGTGCGGTAGTACTTGATGGACTCATTTCTACTGCTGCAGGCCTTATAGCATTTTCATTTAACCCAATAGTTGCAGAATACTGTATCGCTGGTCATAAGTCTGTCGAAAGAGGGCACATATATGCTCTAGAAACTATGGGTCTCACTCCCATACTTGACCTAAACTTTAGACTTGGTGAAGGGACAGGAGCAGCCCTTGCAATAAATATTGTTGATGCAGCCTGTGCTATCATGAGAGAAATGGCATCATTTGAATCTGCCGGCGTCTCAAATGTTGAGTAATTCTATGATGACTCATGCAACTGTCCATTTTATCACCGGTGGGCAGCGCTCAGGTAAAAGTAGCTTTGCTCACGCTCAAGCTGAGACTCTCTCTTCAGCCCCCCACTACCTGGCAACTGCCCGATTATGGGATGACGATTTTAAGGATCGCGTTAAAAGACATAAATCAGATAGAGGTTCTCACTGGACAACTATTGAAGAAGAGATCAATCTCGACACTCTTGAACTCACTGGAAAAGTAGTGGTCGTTGATTGCATCACCCTTTGGTTGACCAATCTATTTCATGATGCATCATACACTGTGGACACTGCACTCACTCAAGGCAAAAACATTTGGGACCGACTTCTTCAGCAAAAGTGTACGCTACTCGTAGTCAGCAATGAAATAGGAATGTCTATTCATGCCGAGCATGAAAGTGCCCGGAAATTCACCGACCTTCAAGGTTGGATGAATCAATACATTGCCCACCGAGCTCAAAAGGTCAGTCTTATTGTTTCGGGAATCGAACTCAAGGTAAAATAACCATGCTTTCAGAGATTAAATCACTTCTCCACTGTTTACGCTTTTTCACTCGAATCCCCGTTCCCCAGTGGGTCGGCTATAGTGATGACCACCAATTTAGGTCTACAAAATATTTCCCTTTCATTGGATATATTGTTGGCGGGACATCTGCTCTCACTTTTTATTTCTGTGCCTCATCTCTCTCTACCATTCTCTCAATTATTATCAGTACCATAGTTTCAATCATTCTTACGGGTGCCTTTCACGAAGATGGCTTGGCAGACTTCTGTGACGGCTTTGGAGGAGGATACGGTAAAGAAAAAATACTCACTATAATGAAAGATAGTCGTATTGGCACCTATGGTTCTGTTGGTCTCATTTCCATTTTAAGTATAAAAGCAAGTACTCTTGTAGAATTTCCTAATCATAAGCTCCCGGTTATCATTGTCGCCGGACATTGTTTCAGTCGATTTATCCCCCTATTGCTCATGCGTACAACATCATATGTAAGCATACACGGTAAGTCACATCACCTTCAAAAGAGTATTCCTTCACTCTACCTACTATTTGGATTACTTACTCTTGTACCTCTTCTTTTATGGTTCCCCTGGCAAGTTCTTCTTATCAACCTTGGGGTGAGCGCAATTACCCTCACCTTATTTCGATATTATATAATAAAACACATTGGTGGCTACACCGGTGATATCCTCGGAACAGTACAACAAGTAAGTGAAGTCTTCTTCTATTTAGGGGTTCTTACTATGGGGGCACAATTCACATGATACTCACCCTTATTAGGCATACTGCAGTTGCCACCCCTAAAGGGATATGTTATGGCATGTCCGATGTCGCTCTTCACGACACCTTTTCAACAGAAGTTGATGCTATTAAAAAAAAGGTCGACTCAACAACTTTTGACACAATTATAAGTAGTCCACTCACTCGATGCACTACCCTTGCTCACACTCTTTTTCCCACATCAGTCATTAAAACCGATACACGCATAGCCGAAATGCATTTTGGTGACTGGGAGATGGAGTCATGGAATGCCATCTACGATTCAAGCTATGGAAAAAAATGGTTTAAGGATTACATAAATATCAATTGTCCCAATGGTGAATCATTCTCCACACTGATGAAACGCACCACTGCCTGTATAGAATCATTACCCGAAAAATCATCTATTGTTATCATTACACACGCAGGCGTTATCCGTGCACTTCTTGCCACCTATACCTCTCTCACACCTATAGAGACTTTTGATAAAACTATTGAGTATGGAGATATTATCACTCTTGAAATCCCATTAACACCGGAGGCTTTATGAGCTCAACTCTTTTGAAACCAATAATGTTTGTCGGAACGGGATCTGATGTAGGCAAGAGCGTTATCAATGCTGCCTTTTGTCGAATTTTTAAACAAGATGGACATACACCTGCACCATTTAAAGCACAAAACATGTCTCTCAACAGTTATGCCACTCCAGAAGGTCACGAAATAGGACGCGCCCAAGCCATGCAAGCAGAAGCAGCCAGGATTCCTTGTTCTGTTTCTATGAACCCAGTATTATTAAAACCCAATTCGAACATGGAAGCTCAAATTGTACTTAATGGTAAGCCATGGGCTAACAAAACAGCTCTTGATTATTTTAATGGCACCGATAGAGACTTTCTCTTTGCTGAAGCGATGAAAGGGTTCGATGATCTCGCATCACGATTTTGCCCTGTTGTGGTCGAAGGTGCCGGAAGTATTTCAGAAGTAAATCTTCGTGATAGAGATATTACTAATATGCGTGTTGCTGTAGAGCGAAATGCCGACGTCTACCTTATTACCGACATTGATAAAGGTGGAGTTTTTGGCTCTGTATATGGTACACTCGAACTTCTACCCGTTAATGAACGAGCCCTGATTAAGGGAATTATTATCAATAAATTTAGAGGTGATAGTGCACTTTTTGAAGATGGTCGGATTCAACTTGAAGAGCTTACTGGTGTCCCAGTGGTTGGTGTAATCCCTTATTTCAGAGACATTATACTTGATGATGAAGATTCAGTAATTCTCGATCTTAAAAGTGGACAGACTCCTCAAGTAAAACAACTCTCTATCGTTATTGTTCTCCTCAAGCAAATGTCAAATTTTACAGATTTTGCAGCCCTCGAGCGCATCAATTCTATATCTGTTCAATACAGCGCCAATCCTCAAACCGTCGTTGACGCTGATATTGTCATTATCCCTGGTTCTAAAAACTCAATCAGCGATTTAAACCATCTCAGAGAATCTGGCCTCGCAACAGCGATACTCAACGCATATGACGCAGGCAAATCTATTTACGGTATATGTGGCGGCTTTCAAATGATGGGAAAAGAAATTCACGATCCCCACGGTATAGAAGGTACTTTTACAACTATGCCAGGACTTGGCATACTCCCTGTATCTACTACTCTCACTACAGATAAAATAACTGAACAGTGCACTTTTCAGTTTAGAAACTCTTCAGAACCCTGCAAAGGATATGAAATTCATATGGGTGAAACCACAAGTGAGCATCATTCACCACTTTGTACTATACAGGGCATATCTGATGGGCACTACCTCAATGAAAGGGTATGGGGAAGTTATATCCATGGTATGTTTGACAATCACGAGATAGTTAATTCAATATTAAAGGCTGCTGGGCATCAAGAGACGATAGAGCCTTTTAGTATATCAGCATTTAAAGAGACCCAATACAACAAACTTGCTGATGTTGTCAGAGATTATTGTGACCTTGAATACATATATTCCCAGCTCTCAAAAAACAAATAATTACTTTGAAACTTCTATGATGGGTACACTATTAGGCATTCATTTTTAACCTACTATTCCTATCTTTGTACAAGGTACCTGAGGAGTATATTAATGGAAAAGAAAGGTCTCATTCTCATAAACACCGGAGAAGGAAAAGGGAAATCAACTGCTGGATTTGGTACTGTCGTACGTAGTCTTGGGCTCGGTAAAAAATGTGCAGTAGTGCAGTTTATTAAAAGTCCAAAATCAACCTGTGAATCTAGTTTTTTTGAATCAATTTCTGATGTTGCATTTCATTCTATGGGTAAAGGATTTACCTGGAATAGCAAAGACCTTGAAATTGATAAACAAGCTGCAAAAGAGGCTCTTGACCAAGCCATCATCTACCTTAATGATCCTGACTATTGGACGGTAATGATGGATGA
This sequence comes from Fibrobacterales bacterium, assembly GCA_051532055.1. Classification (GTDB taxonomy): domain Bacteria; phylum Fibrobacterota; class Fibrobacteria; order Fibrobacterales; family JAOPTW01; genus JAOPTW01. The sequence goes on from JAOPTX010000007.1 coordinate 187,276, forward strand.
AATTACTTATGCCGTCAATTACAACTTTATTGACCTCCAGACGGTGCTTGATGCCCTTGATAATCGCACCCCTGAAACAAATGTAATTCTTACGGGTCGTGACTGCCCCCAAGGACTTATTGATGTTGCTGATTGCGTATCAGAAATGAAAAAAATAAAACACCAATTTGACAACAATATTTCTGCGCGCAAAGGAATTGACTTTTAATGTGGAAAATTTTTCTCAATGTGGTTCTCATCACAGCACTTAACACTCCAGGAACAGAAACGACCTATCCATTTTCTATTCTTATTAATAGTGAAACAGTTACGCTCCCTAAAGAGCCTCAACGTATTATATCCATGGCACCCAACATGACTGAAACCCTGTTTGCACTGGGTGCCGGTTCAAAAGTTGTTGGACGCTCTTTCTATTGTGATTTTCCAGCAGCTGTAAAAAATATTCCAAATGTTGGCCATCTATACGCCCCTAACCTAGAGAAAATATTAACTCTAAAACCTGACCTTATTATTGCCGCAACCCACTACTCAGAGCGTTCACTTACTGTACTGAGACAAGCAGGGATTCCCGTTGTTTCTCAACCAACACCAACCTCAATTGCAGAAATTTATTCGTATATACAACGTGTAGGGAGTATTATTAATCACACCGATCAAGCCCACACTCTTGTGACTGACCTAAAAAATAAAATGAATTCCATTGCTCGACTTACCGATACTCTCTCTCATAAACCATCAGTATATTATGCCGTTGGTGCAGGTCGTGGAGGAGACTATACCCCTGGAGGCGATACCTATTTATCAGATTTTATCACTCTATGTGGTGGTAAAAATATTGCTCAAAACCTAAAGGGGTGGCGCTATAATATTGAAAACCTCCTTATAAATGACCCTCAAATTATCATTGGTGACTCATTGACCTACAAAACAATGACTAATCAGTCAAATTACAAGAATCTTACGGTAATAAAGTCTAAAAATTATATAATTATTGAAAAAGAACTCTTCACTCGTATGGGGCCACGTCTCATACAAAATGGTGCTGACACTCTTTTAAAAATATTTCATCCAACGGTGTATAAAGATTCGAGATATGGTCAGTCAATCAAAACAGTTTCACACTAAGAGTCTTATATCACTAATTCTCCTCTACATTTTCTTAATCCCCCTTCTTACTACCTTTGGATCCGTCGATATAAGTTTTGGCAATGTTATTACCGTTATCACTCATAAACTGGGCCTAACTTTTCAGTCATTTGATTACTCAATAATTGGAACAGTCAAAGAGCAAATCATTATTGATATCCGACTACCCCGTGTCATTCTTGCAGGAATTGTCGGCATGATACTTGCACTAGTAGGAGCATCATTTCAGGCAGTATTTAAAAACCCTCTTGCAGATCCTTTTGTAATGGGCACCTCATCAGGTGCGGCACTTGGAATTACTCTCGGTATTTTATTTGGCATGAGTGGTGAACTATTAGGCATTAGCGCTACAACTATTCTCGCATTTATCTGTGCCATACTAACTACGCTCCTTGTCTACCAGCTTGCCAAAGTAGGTGAGAAAGTATCAACGACTTCAATACTCCTCGCAGGTATTGTCACCAGCTCAATTATTACAGCTCTTATATCACTCATTATGATCTTCAAACAAGATCAGATTTCAGACATTATTCTTATGACTATGGGCAGCTTCAATAGTGCCACATGGAATCAAGTAATTATTATCGGCCCTCTTTTTATTATTGCATCAAGTATACTCCTCTTTAAAGCACAAGAGATGAATGCACTGGTTATGGGAGATATGGATGCTCATAGTATTGGGGTAAACGCCAATAAAAATAAGATTATTATTCTCATCTCTTCGGCTCTACTCGTAGCCCTCGCGGTATCTGCTAGCGGTATTATCGGTTTTGTTGGGATCATCATTCCGCACCTACTTCGCCTGCTCTTTGGGCCTAACCATAGAACTCTCTTGCCTCTCTCAGCTATCAGTGGTGCAATTTTTTTATTAGTGTGCGACTCATTTTCACGCACTTTTCTCGAAAACACTGAAATCCCCATTGGGATAATTACCGCCCTTTGTGGTGGCCCATTCTTTCTTATGTTGTTAAAACGCCACAAAAACAGACTCATTTAGAGGTAGTATGTCTTCACTATTAAAAGCAAAAAGCCTCAACTTTAATTATGTGACTTCACATATACTAAAGAACATACATCTCGACATTGAGCCCGGCACCTTTACCTCTATTCTCGGCCCCAATGGGTCAGGAAAAACAACACTACTTAAAAATTTGTGTGGAGTATTAAAACCTCAATATGGTGAGATTACCCTCCATGACAAACCAATTGAGCTCTATTCAACAGTAGAGCTTGCCCAAAACATGGCTGTAATCCATCAATCTTCTGATGTGCACTTTGACTTTTCAATTTATGATATTGTAATGATGGGCCGATATTCCCATATGAATTTTTTGCAAAGTGCAACAGATCTCGATTACCATATTGTCCAAACAGCTATGCTCGAAACCGATACGTGGAATATTAAAGACAAATCGATTTATGAGATTTCGGGAGGAGAAAAACAACGCGTTATCATTGCGCGATCACTCGCTCAACAGTCAGGTATTTTACTGTTAGATGAACCGATAAACCATCTTGATCTTAAACATCAAATTTCGATTCTCTCACTTATCAAAACCCTCTCCAAAGAAAAAAACCTTGCGGTACTCACTACGCTCCACGATATCAATATGGCTGCACGATTTAGTGATTCTATAGTTTTATTAAATAATGGTAAAGTCGTTACCAAAGGATCCCCTCAACGTGTTCTTACAAAAGAACATATTGAAAGGATTTATGACATTGAGGTTACCATCTCTGAAGATCACAATGGCAACCCCTATATAATTCCTAATTAGAAAGATATACTAAGGAAATACTACTGTAATAGCATTTGGAGAAGGAATTGTTGAGCCAACGGGTCCTGCAAGTAATGTGTCTGCTTCATAAATTACCAATCCAGATGCGGTAGATTTTTGTTCACCAAAAAGTAACACATCAGTTCCTGCGTGATAATACACCCCTCCACCTATTTCTGTTTCAGTACCATATGTTTTAACTATTGCCTGTGTTGTGAGGTCAAATAATTTCACACTGGTCAAAGGCCATCCACCGCTAATAGTAATAAAGAGTTCTGTTGCATTTTTTTGAACAAGCGCCGATCCTGAATTTGAAGGATCACCACCCAACGCCTCATTATTAATGAGAATCGTCGACACTTGAGTTGTTAGGTCGATATGCTCGAGTCCCCCTTCTCCTAAACCATATTTCCCTGAAGATGCAACATAGAGGTCATTACCATCAATAACAGTATTCGCCGGGTTTTTTAGTTGTGGAGTAATTGTATTTACAATTGTGTTTGTATTAATATCAATCACAGCAATTTTTGCAGTATCAGGGTTCCAATCAGTATCGAATCTCTGCATACTCACATATAATAGATTATCTACCAAATTAAGGTCAGCAGCATTCGGTGTTGTCATTCCTGGTACTGCATATGCACTCAAATCAATTGAGTCAACAGCAATGCCAGATGTAAGATCCATTTCTACAACATATGGTAATCCATAATAGACCACATAACCTATAGTATCATTAGCAAAAACTATTTCATATGGATTTCCATTAACCGCTAAACTGTTTTGATACGTAACGCTCGCTGTAGTTGTATTATATTTTGTGATATTTCCTACCTGGCGCTCAAGAATATAGAGATCGGTACCGCGGGTATAAATCCTTGAATCTTGGTCTATCTCTATTAAAGACTTCGACAGAATAAAGGTCGAATCAAGAGATACCGATCTCAATTGACCACCTTCTCCATATTCCCCAACAACCATGTAGGATACCCCACTCTTTCTCTTACTTTCAACAGACTTTTCTCCATTTTGTTGAAGAGTATCCTCTGTAGTTGTATTTGGATTTACAGGAACAGTATCAATTCCTGTTGTATCAGCACCTACAGGAACAGTATCAATTGCAGTAGTATCGGTATTCACTGGTGTATTATGATCTACAACAACATTCGATCCCGGGTCTTCTGATTCTGTATTAAACAAACACGCGCTTAAAAGAAGTAGTAGTGTGAATAGTAACAAGTGTAATAATTTCATTGTATCCTCTATTTATTTATTGTTATGTGAATTTTAAAATTTTGACCAGGGGATGGATAAGCATCATTAACGCTTTCATTAGCACTATAAGACGACGTAATATCATATACCCCCGCAGTAAGGTTTGCATTTTTTGCCAATTTCATTTTGAGATACACATCATGTTGTGATCCTGGTTTCGTTTTCCAAGAATTTGATAAATCCCGAAACATACTTGACTGATATCCATAATCATATCCCAGTGTAACACTCTTATACGTATACTCAAAAGTATTGTCGAACGTAATGAATGGTACATAGGGAAGTAAATTGTTTCGAGTTGAAGATTTGTTAGACAAAACTTCTGACCCTTGTATTGTAAACAAAGAACTAGTAAAGATATTTTTAGATAAAAAAGTTTTTAGTGAAAACTCAATACCATTCGTAAAGGTTTTATCCTCATTAATATATTTCATAATACCTGAAGAATATTTACGACCTATCCAATCATTTACCTCTTTCGAAAAATAGGTGATCTCAGTTTGCAACTTTTTTCTTTCAAATCGAAATCCAAGCTCCCATTCAAAACTTGTTTCAGATTTGAGAGTGTCATTAGCAAGGATGCCATTTTTTGTGCCATATCGCTCTTCAAGTGAAGCTATTCGATAATTTTTTCCTACAACGCCAAATAGAACCATAGTATTACTATTGTTAGAAAGCATAGTGTAATGCAATCCTCCGCTATAACCTAAATGCCAATCAAGCTCTTCCTGTTTCAACTCTCGCTTATCCCACATCAAATCAGCGAGACATCGACCATGTACTTTGATTGATTCTATTGGGTAAAAGGTTATTTCTGTGCTATTCTTCACTGCTTGTCTACTTGCCATAAAGGCCTGATCGATAGTATCTCCTATCAAATGTTGAGGCTTAAGCAACTCATGCTCGTACGCTAATTTATGATAGAGCAACCACTGTTCACTCGGAAGTATTCTGAATGAGACAAACGGTTTCCATGAATAGCTTACACGCTGGGATTCAGTATCTTGATTAACATACAGCGGATAATCTTCTTTAAAAATAAAATGCTTAATGCTTCCAATACTATTTTTTGATCCTAAAACCATTTCAGGATAAGTACGTATATTCCAACGTTTTTTATACTGTCCGAAGACACTTCCACTCATAGAAGATATTGTAGAGCGATTGGTCACTTTATACTCATTCCCCGAAAGCTCTTTCGAGTTGTAATCTGCCTCTACCTTTATAAACAGCTCCCCTTTCAACACCTTCCCCGTAATCACCTCTATGCCACTCGCTGAAGTATAACCATCGTTACTTTTTTGCATTACACTATCATCTGTCGTATTGTACGTAGTCCCATTTCGATTAAGAAACTTAAAATCATTATCACTATGAATTACACTTACGATACTTTGACTGTTAAACCCGACTCCAATTTTTTGGTTATAGCTTACAGTATTATGAAATGTCTGAAAACTCCCTAAAGAGAGATCAGCTCGCACACTCTCCTTCATCTTCTTTTTTGAAATAAGGTTAATGACACCACCAACTGAGCTCACTCCAAACTTAGCAGGTATAAAGCTTTTGTAAATTTCTATACGCTCATAAAGAGAGAGATCAATCTTTCCAAGGTCAACAGTACTCCCTGAGGCGCGGTTAATAGGAATATCATCAATACAAACCACTACTCGTGATCCACTCTGTCCTCGTATAGTAACACTTTGAACACCACCAACACCTCCAAACTGCCTTGTTTGAATAGCGGTCTGCCGTGCAAGAATATTAGCTAGGTTGTTCTCTTTACCTAACCACTCTGCCTCGTTAATTATTACAGTAGACTGATTTTTGTAAAGAGTCGAGGCTGTAGGGAGCTTTTCAGATACTATGATGGTATCGCTCGGCAGAGCAAAGCCGCTCGTGCAAAGAGAAAACAACAGTATCACCACATAAGTATATGTGTTCCACAAAAAAGAGTTGGAGTGCCAAACGCAAAAAGCCATATCTCGTACTTTGACCCGAAGATCGAGATTAAAGGGTTGTATATGGCAGGTCTTCTGACTTAAGCTTCATCCTACTCCCGATGCCTTCCCACACTATAGGTGTAGTGGCTTTAAGTATTCGGTTTCATCAGCTTTTACAGCGGCGGGACCGTTTGCGAGTTTCACGCAATTCCCTGTTAGGCCCTTCCGGGCACCATAATTTCAGAGCAATGGTAACTATATTGACAAGCAATGTAAAGTGACCCTCGTGATATTTGAGGTAAATAGGTATATTTAGGGTACCACCCACTCAGGAGATGAGATGACCTTTTTTGACTCGTTGGAACAGCGTATTACTACCGTAGGCAATCCTATTTGCATGGGAATGGACCCTGTACTCAGTAAAATTCCTTTCGAAGGAAGCTCCCCAGAAGAGACAATTAAGACATTTTACATGACCCTTCTTGAAGCAATGGATGCTCAAAACATCTATCCTGCCGCGGTTAAACCCAATAGCGCCTATTACGAGGCAATTTCAGTTTCTGCTATGCAAGTACTCTATGACCTCATCGAAGCATATTCTGAACGGGGAATCCATATTTGTCTCGATGCAAAACGTGGAGATATTGGCAAATCATCTGCCGCCTATGCAAAAGCCGCATTTGACGTCTATAAAGCTGATTCTGTTACGGTATCACCCTATATGGGGGAAGACTCAGTAAAGCCTTTCTCAGAGTACGCTGAGGGGAAAGGGGTCTATATGCTCCTCAGAACATCGAACAAAGGTGCACAGGACATACAAGACATTCTTACCACAGATGAAACACAACTGTTTTATTCAGTAGGTAAAAAGCTCCTTAGTTGGAACGAGAATAACGCAATTGGCGCAGTAGTAGGCGCAACTAATACTCAAGAAATGGAAAACATTACACGCTTTTTTGTTGAAGCCGGTAAAGAAATTCCTTTTCTCATTCCCGGTATTTCAGTAAGTGGTGTCCCTGGACAGCAGGGAGGTGATATTCAAAGTACTCTCACTGCTCTAAAAAATGGTGGCAGCACTCACAATTTTCACCTCCTCAATAGCTCGAGCGGACTCAATTACGCCTATCAAGCATTCACCGACCTTTCATATGATCAAGCATTTATTAAAGCTCTACAGCAACTTGTTGCTGATTGTACGCTTTAGAGCAAGAATATATAGCCTTTTTAGAATAATATGATATAATAGAACAAATTATTCATGAGTCTTTTCGTATGGGCGATAAGCCAACTATTCTCTACGTCGATGATGAACTAGAAAACATCACCGTTTTTAAAGCAACCTTCAAAAGGCATTATAAAATTATATCTGCCCTCTCTGGTAATGAAGGCCTCAATAAGCTTAAAGAGAATGACGTCCAACTTATTATATCCGACCAAAAAATGCCCGAGATGACTGGTGTTGAGTTTTTCCAAACATCCATTAAGGACAATCCCGACACTCCCCGTATTTTGCTAACCGGCTATACCGATATTGAGTCGCTTATTGATGCCATCAATAAAGGGTACATCTTTCAATATGTATCAAAACCTTGGAAATTCGAAGACCTAAAAATGATTATTGATAGGGGCCTCGAGCAAGATGCATTAAAAAAGGAAAACAAATCACTCATTAACCGGTTAAGCAAACACAATGAAGAACTTGAACAGCTTGTAGAAGACCGTGTAGGCGATCTACGAAAATCATATCAAGAACTTATCATTGCCAAAGAAATTGCTGAAGAGTCGAACCAAGCAAAAAGTGTATTCCTTGCAAACATGTCTCATGAGCTGCGTACTCCATTGAGTGCCATTCTTGGATACAGCGAACTCATTACAGAGGATCTTGAGGATTCTGAAAATGAAATTGCCGACACAATAATTCCTGACTTAGAAAAAATTCATCTTTCAGCGGAACACCTTTTAACCATTATTAATGAGATCCTCGATTTTTCAAAAATTGAATCGGGTAAAATGGAAATCAATATTGCTGAAATAGAAATTAAAATTTTGATAGATGAGATAGTGAATAACGTGCAACCCCTTATAGCTAAAAACAGTAATACATTATCTGTTGAGCTTGCAGCCGAACATACAACCCTCATCTCTGATTACCAAAAAGTAAAACAAAGTATTATCAATCTTTTAAGTAATGCAGCTAAATTTACCAAGCAAGGCACTATTACTCTGAAGGTTTCTCTCTTAGATCCTGGCATGCTTCGAATCAGTGTGACCGACACAGGTATTGGTATTAACGCCGACACTCTCGAATCAATCTTTACCCCCTTTACCCAAGCAAATGCCAACATTTCCACACAATATGGAGGCACAGGACTCGGCCTCAGCCTCACTCGCAAAATTTCAGAACTTCTTGGTGGTTCACTTACAGTAGAAAGTGTTGAGAATGAAGGATCGACATTTCACTTTACTATACCTCAACACGGGGTTATCCCAACATAACATTAAAATATTAGTAGTGATATTACTCAATGCGATTTAATTGTTTTTCAATTTTCTCGAGTAGAGATTTTATTACTATAGGCTTAGTCTCAAAATCATCACACCCCGCATTCATCGCTTTTTGTCTATCTGACTCCTGAGCATAAGCAGTAAGAGCCACAATTGGGGTTTTCCCAACCTCATCATGCTCTCTAATAGTTTTTGTTGCTTCATAGCCATCGATTTCAGGGAGCCCCAAATCCATTAAGATAAGGTCAGGTTTTTCGGATATTGCTAAATCAATAGCTTCTCGGCCGTTAAATGCAGGAACAACATCAAAGCCTTGACGCGTAAGTCTGCGTTGAAGCATCTCACTATTGATTTTAACATCTTCGACTAATAGTATTTTAGCCAAACTAACCTCAACTATTGGATTTGTTCCTACTTCTGATATTACAACTAATCTCTATTAATTGCACAGGTTTTTTACGCAAACAATAATCCTATCCCTTTTCACTTTTTACGGTTAAAAATCTCGCAATTTATGCTGTTATTCGATATACTCAGAGCAAGTACCACAGACGTGAATACCATTGAATTGGGTCTCTATGAAACCACTTTTATATAATTATGTGAAATGCCTTCTCTTAGTAGTATTACTCATTGGATCAGCTCACGGCTCAGATGATGATATAATTATCGTTGTTTCTATTAAAAGTGCCGTTGACTCAATATCCAAGTCTGAAATAAAAAAACTCTACATGGGTAAACAAGCAACCCTCGATACTCAATTTACTTCACCAACTATTTTAAAAATAAAATCCACCCATAAAAAGTTCCTCGATACCTTTCTCAAAATTAACACCCGACAATTCGCCCGCATTTGGCAGAAGCTGGTATTTACTGGTAAAGCCCAAATGCCTAAGCAGTATACCTCTGAGCATGAACTCATCGAGATGCTCGAAAATAGCCCCAATAAAGTAGGATACATTCAGCGTAAAAACATTACTGAGACCCTCAAAGAATTAGAGGTGACTCAATGATCTATTTAACCTCACTTCTATTGATTCTATGGTGCGCAAGCTCCCTCTATGCTAAAGGACTCGCTATCCACGGTAGCGTATCGCAAAGCTATGTACATTCAATAGATAATAATTTTGTATTCTCCGGAACCGAAGGCGGCTCTCTCAATTACTCAGAAGCGTACATCAACTTTACCCAACAATATGATGAACAGCTCCGTTTTGGAATTCAACTTGCTGCTCGTAGTTTTGGAGACGAAGAAAACTTTGAACCAACGGTTGACTGGGCCTATGGTGATTACCGGCTGCATGAATTATTAGGCATTCAAGTAGGAAGTATAAAGGTCCCCTTTGGTATCTACAATGAAGTAAGAGATATCGACTTTGCCCGCCCCAACATTTTACTCGATCAAGGCATCTACCCCGAAAGCTTTAGAATGGCACTTGACTCGTATACAGGGGGTTCACTCTATGGCTCTCTTGAACTCTCACACTCCATTTTTGATTATTGCCTCTACATGGGAGCCACAGACATTCCTGATACCTACACCAGTATTCAAACAGTAAAAACCCTTTATAACGCGCCCAACACAACAATCAGTGATGGCTATATGGGAGGCTCTCATTTAAAAATGCTCATCGGTGATCATCTCTCCCTGGGGCATACCTATCTGTTTCTTCAAGCATACGATAATTTAGAGTCCGAAAACCTTGGGCGTAATTTCGATCAAATAGAATCAGTGAATTCCGAGGAAGCCACACTCATTCAAGCAACCCTCGACGGACCCTTAAGCTACACACCTCACGCACATCGGTTTACCATGCAGGTAAACATTGCAAGCGTAGAGCTTCGTTTTGAAAAACTGACTCTTGCTGCAGAATATGAATACTTTACCCTCAAAACCTTTGCTTCAGATGCACTCGTAGCAAAAGTAATTGGCATTGGCCAAGAGAGCCCATTTATACAATACAACCCAGCCAATTTACCCCCAGAAACCATTGAAGTCATTCCCTATCAAGTTGCTTCGCTGTTAATCAACAATGATGTTGTTACCAAACAAGCAGGATATCTTCACCTCTTTTACCAATGGCATGACCGTTTTGGCACCCATGCTGGCGTTGGTTATGTAACTCAAGAGAACAACAACAGTAACAACCCCGATCAAAATTTTAGAAACAGCAAACAATGGAGTTATGTTGCTGGTTTACACTTTTATATCAATGACAACTTTATGGTAAAAGGCGAGTACCACTATTTCGATGGTGACTACAGTTCTTATACCAAACCAGGAAATAACCCACAATCAGATGGGCACCTCGTAATAGCGCGCGGGTCCTATCTATTTTAAGGAGATACTATGAAGCATGGTGGGAAACTACTCTTACTCCTTCTAACCACACTCTATATGTCAGGGTGGTCAGATGATGAGAGTATCGAAATACATGGTGCTATTTCTCAGAGTTTTATCTACTCTAAGAATAACCACTACATCTTTCAAGGATCCAAAGGTGGGTCGCTTGACTTCTCTGAAGCTTATATTAACTTCTCAAGACAGTTTGGAAGTGATCTCCGAGTTGGACTTCAGATTGCATCACGCAACTTTGGGACCCAAGAAGACTTTACCCCTAAACTCGACTGGGCCTATGGAGATTATCGTCTCCATAGAGCCATAGGGCTTAGGCTTGGCAAAGTTAAACTACCCTTTGGGATATATAATGAAGCGCGAGATATAGATTTTGCTAAAGCATCAATCATACTCGATCAAGGCATCTACCCCGAAAACTTTAGACTGGTCATTAATTCCTACTCGGGAGGGAGTCTCTATGGGACATTTACTATAAGTGAGAAAAATAATGCAGAGTTCGATTATGAAGTGTATTATGGTACGACGAGTATCCCAGAAAGCTATCGAAGTATTCAATTCACCCGACGTAATTTCAATTCACCTACCACTGGCATGAATAATGTTACCCTTTGGGGGACCTCCGCTCAACTGCGCCCCTTCGACAACCTCCTTCTTGGGCACTCCTTCATGTACAACACTACCTATCTCAGTATCAACAGCTCTACTTTGAAAGACTTAGACGAAAATGAGACTGGCTTTTTCGACTTCCCCGTTCCCTTTATAGAGAAAGCAGTTAAATCAAAATACACTGCCCATGTATTCAGTGCTGAAATACGTATAAAAGATTTTACCCTGATCAGTGAATATGAATCAAGCACCTTAAACTCAACTAATACCCAAGATTTTTCTAATGCCATATATAGCGGGATTTCTAAAAATTTTGAAAACACTGCATTTAGGGACGCAGTCCTTACAAGTCTCGGAATTCCTGTTGCAAGCCTAGACTCACTCACACTAGATCAAATGGCAGCTGGTGTGGCTCAAACATTTACCTCTGAATTCTCTACACCAATTGTTGCGGATAAATCATCATGGTACATACAAGCACTCTATCAATTGAATGATGACCTTGGGCTTTTCACCGGGTATGGATATACCACCCAGACCAACAGTGCTGACATTAAACGGCTCCAAGAAGAACAAAACACCAGAAATGCGAAGCAAAAAGATTATTCGCTTGGTATAAACTACTATGTCAGTGATAACTTCTTGTTAAAAGGAGAGTATCACTATATTGATGGACTCTATGGCGTATATAACCCCTCGACTGATGTGATGATTGAAGATGGTAACCTTTGGCTTGCTCGCGCATCCTATTCATTCTGAGGTTATTATGATACATTACTCCTCTATCATGCGAAAAAGGTCACTATTTCAAGCAGTATGCAGTCTACTATTAGTCTTGTTATTCTGTATTACTCCAACAGCCAGTTATGGTAATGACATCGTTATTGTTGTCTCTAAAAATAGTACTCTTACCAGTATTGAAGTGAGCGCTCTTAAGAAACTCTATATTGGAAAAAATACCACAATAGAGAATACCTTTACCTCACCAATTCTCCAGAAAAATAAAACGCAACATAAACAATTTTTAGAGAAATTTTTAAACATGAATACCCGACAATTTGCTCGAACATGGCAAAAGTTAGTATTTACAGGTAAAGCACAAATGCCTCAAAAGGCTGACTCATATCAAGAGCTCATTAAATACCTTACAGAAAACTCACAAAGTATTGGCTACATGCTTGAGAGTCACGTTACCCCTGAAGTTAAAATTATACCCATAAAAGGAATGTAAATTGCGAACCCTTGTTCTCACCATACTTTTCTTAGCGAGCGTCTATGGGAACCCGCCCCCTGTTGATATCCATGGAACTATTTCTCAAACAGCTATCTACGCAGTAGATAATCACTATCTCTACAGTGGCACCAAGGATGGCTCATTTGATTTCACCGAAATCTACATCAACTTTAGTTCTCAATTATCTGATAGACTCCGCATGGGGATGCAACTCTCATCTAGGAACTTTGGAGAACTTGAAAATTTCGAACCCAAAATAGACTGGGCTTTTGGTGATTATCGCCTTGTTCCCGAATTTGGCTTTAGAATTGGACAAGTGAAACTCCCTTTTGGCATCTATAATGAAAGTCGCGATGTTGACCTTGCAAAACAGACGATTGTCCTCGACCAGGGTGTCTATCCCGAAGACCTCAGATTACTCATCACCTCTGTTAGTGGTGGATCACTATATGGGATTGCAACCCTTGGAAATTTTGACTTCGACTACCAAGCTTATGGCGGTATCAGCAAAATAAATGAGACCTATTACTGGACCAATGTTTCAGCACATAATAACAATTCTCCTAATTCAAAAATTAACAACATGAAACTCTATGGAGCGACAGGAAGTATCACCTATAATTCCCTCTACAAAGTTGGTGCATCATATACTCACAACTCAAATGATCTTACTCTAGAGAGTTCTGACATACTCGCAAACATTCCTGGTAAAGCCGGTATTGATTTACAACTTCAATCAATACTCCCTTTTGTTTTTCCTCTTGGACTCCCTGCGGTCCCTATGCCCTACATTAAAAATGGCTTGGAAAATGAACTAAACACCTACACCTTTTCAAGTGAAATCGCTCTCCATGACCGCCTCACCCTCGTAAGTGAATTTCAACTACTCACAATGAAATTCACCTATAGTAATGATGCACAGGACCTTATTTTAAAAGCATTTGAAGATGCGGGTATACAAGGTCAATTCCTTACGATGCCTATTGTTAATGGTGCATCACTTATTTCCCAATATACCACCCCCATTTCACCTCGTAATTACTCGCTGTACACCAATGCCCATCTACAATTGACCGAAAACCTAGGTAGCTCTTTGGGATATGCGTATAGAATCCTGAAGCTAAATTCATCATTTGAATCCTATCGTAACACCGAGATGGACTATCTTATTGGACTCAACTATTTTCTTACCGACAACATTCTCATTAAGGCTGAGTACCACTATATTGATGGAAACATAAGTGCCTACCCTCCTATTGGTACAGATGAAACTTCCAAATCTAGAGGTCAGCTGATAATGGGCCGGATATCTTTTACCTTTTAATAAACTACTCACTACTCACTACTCACTATAAACCGATGAAACTATGACACTACGTACCAAATTTTTACTCGTTCTTATTCCTCTACTGGTAGTTTCACTTTCAGCAGTAATATTTGCGATCTATGGCAGTACTAATATTAAGGTCAAAACTGGGTTTGTTAAAAATGACATCTTTCCCATACTTAATAGAGCGGGCGCTCTGAACGATCATGTTAAAGCCACTAAGTCTGGTTTTGTCGATGCAATAAATGGCGATGAATTTTTTGCAGAACAAATAGCACAGACTCAAAGTGCCTTTAATATAGACATTGATACACTCTATAGTATCACTCAAGATTATGGCCTTAAAGAGATTAAAATCAATTACAATAATTTTGTCTCCATTGCTATCACTACTGGCACTAAACTCGTAGAAAACCCAGATGAGTTTTCTGATGACATTAGTATTATTACAGAAAAAGCACAGATTCTTAGTATTCAAATTGAATCATATTTACAATCTAAAGAAAAGCAATTTGGCATAGCTCTACTCTCTATTGATGCATCTTCTGAAGACTTTGTAAATGCATTTGCCATCGTAGGTCTTTCACTTCTTATTGTGATGGTTATTCTCACGAGAATTATTCTCTCCTCCACCCGAACTATTCGTAACCTTGCAACTGACGCTGAAGGCCTCTCAAAGGGGGACCTCAAAAAAGAGATTGAAACCACTCGATCAGATGAGTTAGGTATTCTTCAAGGGAGCTTTGAACGCATGCGCTCATCTCTTAATGGACTTATCAATAACCTGGAGTCAAAAGTTGAAGACCGGACTAAAGATCTAAACCGAAAAAACAAAGCACTCAATGATACTCTCAGCAAACTAAAACAAGCACAAACGCAACTTATCCAGTCAGAAAAAATGGTTTCCCTAGGACAACTTACGGCCGGTATTGCTCACGAAATTAACAATCCCATTAATTTTGTTCTCAATGGTATAACTCCCCTTGAATCAAATATTGTAGACCTCTTTGATCTCATGAAACTCTATATACAGCATCATAAAGAACCATCTGAAGCTCTGACCGAAGAGATCGCAGAACTGAAAGATGACATTGAATACGATGATCTTGAACCAGAAATCTTACAGCTCTGTAACAGTATTAAAATTGGTGCAAAACGCACTTCGGAAATTGTTAATGGTCTGCGAACCTTCTCACGTACTGACGAATCTGAGAAAAAATTAGCTGACATACACGAAGGTATTGATTCAACTCTTGCTATTCTCAATCCGAAAATGAAAGGCCGAGTTGATGTTATAAAAGAGTATGGACCTGTTCCCTGTTTGGAATGTTTCCCTGGCCAACTGAATCAAGTGTTTATGAATATTCTTGCCAATGCTCATCAAGCTATTGGCGAAAACAAAGGAACCATCACTGTAGGAACAAAAAAGGTTGATGACACCCATATTGCAGTGACTATTACTGATTCAGGCCCCGGCATGACCGAAGAGACTAAAGAGAAGATTTTTGAACCGTTCTTCACAACGAAAGATGTAGGAGAGGGGACAGGCCTCGGAATGTCAATAACTTTTGGTATTATTCAGAAACACAAAGGATCAATTACTATAGATTCGGAAATTGGTGTTGGCACAACTTTCACCATAACCCTTCCTATGTAACTTCAATATATAAGTGGTAGACTAAAACAGATAGTTGTCCCTCTATCTGTCCCTTCACTCTTTGCCTCTATCGTACCCTTACATTCATGCGCTATGTTTGCTGCATTATGAAGCCCAAAACCTGCACGCTCTTTTGTTGAGTACCCGAGTCCAAAAATAGTTGTCAGCTTTTCCTGATCAATACCAACCCCATTATCAGACACACACGTATTTATTGATGCATCTATTACTTCAATATCAATCATGATTGACTTATCATGCGCTATCCCTTCAAGTGCTTCCATAGCGTTCACAATTAGTGCGTTCATAATCACCGTAAAGCTACTCATATTGAGAGCAACAATACCATCACTTGAACTCTCAATTCGATACGCAATATCTCTTTGCTCTAACTCAAATACATGAATATCCAGGACACTCTCCACACACTCTCGCAGTGTGATATCCTCACGAATATAGCTACTTAATCTACTTCTATCCTGCTCTTCAATAACCCCTTTCATTGTTTTAAGAAGCGACATTATTTGCTGAGTACTGTGTTGTGCAACTTGTAGTTCATCTTGTAGAGAGTCGTCAAGTGAAAGATAATACTCTGCAAGAGTTTTACTTTTGGGATTATGGAGGATAAAATCCTCCAAATTACCAGCATGAGATTTTAAAAGCTCATTTGCCTGAAACAATTTTTGCAAAGAGTTATTGTTCAATAGATCATCAAGAGATTCAGCCCGCACCAAAAGACTATTAAGTATGTTCCCTTGGTTGTGAAGTATTGAAGTTACCACCTCATTACGTCCTTTAAAGTGTGCTGCATCTACGAGTTTTTCCTGTGCTTCTTTAAGAGCTAAGGTCCTTTGTTTAACCTTCTCTTCAAGATCCTCATTGAGGACTTGAACCTTTAATTGCTCTTCAAGTGCCTTTTCAAGTGCCCTATTGAATAACTTATAAATAGCTGTAGCAACTAGATACAACAGTACAATAGACAGTATTCCATCCCCTAAAAATTCTGCTGCAGTCCTTTCATTTAAAAAACCTTTTGTAAAAGCGTTCTTTGTATAAAGAACCAATGCACCTATGTTCGCCAAATAAAATAGTATTGAAAATAGTGCAATTGGATTTACAAAAATTGAAAGGAAAAGAAACACTAGCACAAACTGAAATGAATCTGCAGAGCTTAATATATCTGTTCCAATATTAAGCTCCATAAATATAATCAACCAAGCTACCACATTTGGAATAATGACGAACATGTATGATGTTACTTTAAATTTTCCAATCCTCAGTAACCATTGCATGATAAGTATTGCTACAATACCATAGATAAACGGGATAAATATAGAGAGATCAGGGCTATTAGATACAATGGAATAATAAATTACAATAAGCGGTGTAACAACAAACAGGCCCAAAGAAAAAATATTTATCAACCGCGCTAAATGCCGCGTCCGATAATCTGCCCCATCATACACCCGAGGCACGCC
This sequence comes from Fibrobacterales bacterium, assembly GCA_051532055.1. GTDB lineage: Bacteria > Fibrobacterota > Fibrobacteria > Fibrobacterales > JAOPTW01 > JAOPTW01. Next base: position 204,584 of record JAOPTX010000007.1, read on the forward strand.
AAAGAGTCGTTTATTCCATTTCATTCAATCTCAATTACAACACACTATTATATCATAAAAACAAAATGAATGCAAAAGCCACCCAGCTATGTTTAACTAAAATGTTAATGAATAATCAAGTAAAAGTAATGTCTGCCCATAGGGCAAACGAACAAATACAAATTTCGACAAAGAGTAGGTAGATTCAAGGCGGAGCAACCGCAGGCGTACAAATGGTACATCAAGAGAACTCCAACATCTAAGATGCCTGCTCTTTGCCGAAATGTATTAGAAGGCTTCGCGGATGTAGACCGTCAAGCTCAGACCTGATTTTTGTACATACGAAATATCAGCCCGTACATTGAACTTATTTTGAGGGTTGAGCGCCACCCGCCCCCCAAGGCCAATTGAGTAGAGGGTCTCACCCATTTTAAAATCTGACTCTTGCCCCCACACCTGAAAGGCTTCGGCAAAGGTAACCATCCCCAGGCGCCACCAAAGTTCGCGTCGATATTCAGCTCCAACACTTATGAGATTATTATCACGATAGCGCCCTGATTCAACGCCTCTCATCTCATACACACCATCAGGTGTGGCAAGGCTCCGAAACGGGATCGCATCTCCATAATTAACATGATTATGTACCATTGTTGCAATTGCTCCCGAAGAACCAACAGGAAAATATTTAGACGCTTTAAATCGGTATTTAAAGAAATTGAATTCACTACCAAAATTTTTATGGTACCCAAAGGTTTCTAGTTTGACATATTCACCTTCAGTAGCCCAATATTGATGATTTTTATTATCATACGTCATAATAAAACCAAAACCATTAGTACGGGCACCATGGCCACCAACTGTTGTTGGGTTATCAAGAATGCTCCCACTCTCTTTGGGGGTAATATCTTCCTCTGTGAACTCCATAGTTACTCCAGCATATAAACCGGGAAAAAATTCTTTTTCAAGTAAAAACTGAACACCATAATTGGTTGCATCAAAAGCAGTGGAATCTTCTTTGCCACTCATCCCTATGCCATAATAATTTGCAGGCCAGATGCTATAAAAGAAATATGTCTGCATGTGGTATGTTCCCCAATACATATCGGGCTTTGCAGAAACTTCCATCTGATTTTTTAGAGTGTAAAATGCAGCAGTCTCAACTGATGACGCATTATCATTCGGCTGTTCTGGTTTAAAAAAGTGTGCTGCAAAAACTCCTAACCGCCATGAGGTTTCTGTTGAAGAGACTATTATTGGGAGGAGTGCCCATTTTTGAAATTCCTCCTCACTCTTCTCAAGTACTGAGTCTTCTTCACTCTCTTGTAGATTTACTTCAATAGTAACTCTAGTAGTATCATTTGTGGTTTGCGACCACCCCATTGAAATGAGACCCAGAATTACTCCGATACACCATTGATTCTTCATCTCTTAATCCTCAGTCTCATCAGGAAATTGTTCACGTAATTTATACAAACAATCTTGGAGTGAAGAACGAATCTCACCCACAGTTTTTTTCATAACCATACTTGCTGTTTGTTCAGGTTCTTCATTGCGAAGTCCTTGACGTATTTTGCCATAGATCATATCATAGAGCTTATTGATCCGACTCTTCCAGTCACCGGTATAACTCCACTTCACTTTCAGCAAATTCATATCTGACTTTTTCCATAATTTAACTGCTGTAGGAAAGGCAATATCAAGGATTGCCGAAATCAAAACAATATTTGGGTCATTAAACCCATTCTTCCGTTCACCAGAGTTTATATAAAACTCACATTCATCGCGGGTAAAGTATTTTTCAAGTAGGCCAAGCGCTTCCGCAGTCTCTTCCACATCACTTGAAAACACAGTAAAACCAGCGTCACAGTTACTATCCCAATCATTGGCAAAACGGGGTAACAATATACCCAGTTGTTGATGCATCAATTTAAAATGAGTAAACAAACAGAATCTTCCATCAACAAATCGATCGAGGGTAAAAAACAGTCCATCAAGTTTCACATGCATCGACGAAGGTAAATCCCTCCCATGTTCTTGTTCATGAGATTTTTGTAGAAAAGCAAGAGCTCCCTTCCAATCAAACTCAGTTCGATCATGTGCGAATGAAGGAGCGCCAATCTCTTCATTACAGATAACACATACTTGAGGTGCTTCTGATGAGATATCAACTGAAAATGAATGACCACACTTCCGGCAGACAATATAAAATGAGTCCATGTTCCTATTGAGAAGCTTTGCATCATGCTCTAATCTGAGTGCCGAATTACCCAGTGTGCGATACGCATCATTTATCAAAAGCATTTTACTCGATGCAATTTGCTTAATCTCAACACCCAGTGTTGCAACTTTGTCAGGGTGATACTGTTTGCTTTTATTTCGATAAGCTGTATGTATCTCATCCTGAATAGCATCAGACGCTATTCCCAATAGTTTATAGTAATCTACCATAGTACTCACGTATTTTTTACCACTCCATTTGCCAAGTATGCATTCCAAGTAGATTCTAAAAGAGTCTTCACATCACTACACTCTGCCTTCCAACCAAGAAGATCAAATGCTTTCTGAGACGAAGCATACAGATCTGCAGGGTCGCCCGCGCGCCTTCCCACAATATCATAAGCAATATCTCGGCCTGTAATCTCTTTTGCGGTATTGATCATCTCAAGTACACTGACACCATTTCCAGTACCTAAATTTACCGTCAAACTTTTATTCTCTTTTTCAATATATTGAAGACTCATAACATGGGCACGAGCTAGGTCTGTTACATGGATATAATCACGAACACCAGTCCCATCAACCGTATCATAGTCATCACCAAATACCATTAATTTCTCACGCATACCCGCTGCAGCCTCCATCACCACAGGGAGTAAATTTGCGGGTCCTTTTTCAAGACCACTACATTCACCGGTCACATCATATCCTGCGGCATTAAAATAGCGGAGTGCTGCAAACCTCACCCCTTTAAGTTCGTCATACCACTTCATGAAACGTTCAATTTCGAGTTTCGTAAAACCGTAATAATTCTCAGGATTAGTAGGATGATTTTCATCCATAGGGAGGTACTCAGGTGCACCATAAGTCGCTGCTGAAGATGAGAAAACAATCGCCTTAATACCACATTCAGAACAAGCATTTAAAATATTGACTGAACCTGTAATATTATTCACTGAATATTTTTCCGGAGCCTCCATTGACTCACCAGCAGCTTTCAATGCTGCAAGATGTATCACTGCATCAATTTTTTTACTCTTCATTGTCTCAACGAGTGTATCATAATCAAGAATATCAGCTTCAACGAGAGTTGAGTCACGAAGAATATTTGACTTAAAACCCGATGATAAATTGTCGTATACTACAACGTTATATTCATTATCAAGAAGTTCTTTTGAAACATGTGAGCCAATATATCCTGCTCCGCCAATTACTAATACGTTTTTCATCACTTACCTTATTGAGAGTAAGTTATACGCTATGTTACTTACCCATTTGGTTACATTTATACTATGCAGTGTCCAAAATGTCATACTCAACAAACACAGAAGAGTCAAACCTGCTCATGCTGTGGTGCTCCACTCAATCCCTATCGTACCCTCATTGGGATAGTGGGGTTGGTAATTGCACTTGTCACCGCACTCTTTCTCTTAAATATGCATAATTCTATAGAGGAATACCCCAAATTTGCCCAAAAATTGCCTGATTCGGCAACAATTGACACAATTGATATGCACCAAGAGAGCATGACCAGGCTCTGGAATGCAGGAAATTATGAAGAAGCTTTTCAGCATGCACTCGCGGTACATCGTCACGATTCACTCAATGCTACTTCTCGCTACATTCAAGCACTTTTTTGGTTTAAAACAGGGAATATTGATCGTTCCCTCAGAATATTCTCAACCATACAATCCGATACTATCTATAGTGACAATGCGCTCACTTGGATCAATAAAATTAAACTTAAACAGGCTGAACGTGACAGACTCAGCCACTGTGCCTCTGAACATTTCTTTATCCGTTATGAGGGGTCAACTGCTTTTACCTATTGTGACACCCTTATCATTCTTTTTGAAAAGGCAGCAGCAACCCTTTCACAGGCCCTCAACTATTACCCTATGGATCCCTTTGAAGTGGTACTCTTTAATGATCCTATATTTAAAGGGCTGCACACTATTCCCGAGTGGGCTGCCGCTCACTTTGATGGAACCATTCGAATCCCCATCCAATCTCTCAATACCTATCCATCACTCAATACATTAGTCACTCACGAACTCACCCATGCTTATCTTTCACATATAAACCCTCTTATTCCCTCATGGATTCACGAAGGAACGGCTCAATATTTTGATCAATCCGAGAGAGACTCAACAGTATTGACCACAATGACTTGGCCCACACCATCTACGATACAATTCTCATTTTCTACAGTGACTAAACATTCACCCATCTCCCTTCGGTACCACATCGCGGCCCAATTAATCACCACACTTTTTATTGACAACCCTATCCAACTCTTTAAGCCATTTCTCAAGGAGTACGATAAGGACGCCCCCAATGACGCCCTCAAAAAGCACTATGATATTACCTTTGAAAAGCTATATTCTGTAACACACGCTCGTTGGAGACTTAAAGAATGACTGAAACAACTATTGCAAAACTTCCCGAACATATCGACACCGAAATAACATTATTTGGTTGGGCATGGCATCAGCGCGGAAGTGGCAAAGTCCGATTCATAAAGGTTCGCGATGGAAGCGGCTTTGTTCAAGCTGTCATTGGGAAAGAGGATGTGGGCGAAGCACTTTTTGAAGTTGCACGACATATTTCTCAGGAATCTTCTATTAAAGTTGTCGCTACTGTCGTTGCAAATGACCGAGACCCTCTTGGTGTTGAACTTCTCGTTTCACATATTGAAGTAATTAGCGAGTCCAAAGACTACCCTATTACCCCTAAAGAGCATGGTACCGATTTTTTAATGGACAATCGCCACCTTTGGCTCAGGTCTCCTCGTCAGCATGCCATCCTCCAAGTACGTCATCAGATTATCACTTCAATTCGGAGCTATTTTGATACTGATGGATTCACCTTAGTTGATGCCCCTATTTTCACTCCAAATGCCTGTGAAGGAACCAGTACACTCTTCGAAACTGACTATTTTGGACAATCAGCCTACCTCTCTCAGAGCGGACAACTCTACATGGAAGCTGCAGCAATGGCAGTGGGAAAAGCTTATTGCCTTGGCCCAACCTTTAGAGCAGAAAATTCAAATACACGTCGTCACCTCACTGAATTCTGGATGGTTGAACCTGAAGTTGCCCATCTCGAGCTTGATGGCGATATGGATCTAGCTGAAGGTCTTTTACAAAAAATCATTACTGATGTTTTAGCCAACTGTGCCATCCAACTTGACACTCTTAAGCGAGACACTGATCTACTTAAAAAGAGCCTCACCCCCTTTGCCCGTATCTCCTACGACGATGCAGTCGCCATTTTAAAAGCAGAAGGGATCGATTTTACTTGGGGCGCTGATTTTGGTGGCGGTGATGAAACTGTTATCTCAAGTAAATTTGACACTCCTGTCATTGTACACCGCTACCCTGTGGACATCAAACCATTTTATATGAAAAAAGACCCTGAGAACTCTAAAGTATGCCTTAATATGGATATCCTTGCGCCAGAAGGATATGGTGAAATTATCGGAGGTAGTGAACGTGAAGCATCTCTCGATGTACTTCTTGAAGGTATCAAAAAACATGATCTTGATCCTCAACTATTTGACTGGTATCTTGACCTCCGGAAATATGGTTCAGTCCCTCATGCCGGATTTGGCTTAGGAATTGAGCGTACCGTCGCATGGGTATGTGGCCTTTCTCATGTGAGAGAAACCATCCCCTTTCCTCGACTACCTCGAAGAATTCGCCCTTAAATTTCACATAAAAGTGGTTAATGTAAGCCATTTTTGAGCAATACAAGGCAATTAATAGCCTCTTTTCATTCATTTTGTTATTTTATATCCAACAGAATAACCATGGTAAATCCAATGAAATTTATTGTACTCCTTATTGCGGCACTCCTTACAACTACCGTGAGTGCACAACGTCTCCCTGTAGAAGTTACTGGACCTATTCCAGAAATTGATAAAAACGGCATTGAGCAGGTAATGAATTTTAAAGTACCCCTTGCAGGTATTTCCGATCAAGGTCTCAAATTTGATACCTTCAAAAACCGCCCTCTCTTTATCTTCTACTTCTCAGCAAAATGTCCTCACTGTGTTAAAACATTCCCAAAAATTCAAAAAGTTTCTGACGAGTTTACCGCTAAAGGCCTTACTACTATTGCTGTAGCCGTATCGGGTAATAAAAAGTCAGACATTAGATCATTCATGAGAGATGTTGGTGTACGCGTTCCTATGCTCCAAGATAAAGATCGTAAATTTTCTGATGCTTATGGAACAGGAAGTGTTCCTCTTGGTGTATTGGTACTCCCTGATGGACACTATATCCGCTACAAAAATATGGGCGCTGAAATCGAGCATTTGAAAAACAAACTCAACGACATTTTGAAATAACACTCCCACGAATTTTATCATAAAATGCTGCTCTCAAAGGCGGCATTTTTTGTACCTGCACTTTATGATCGTCAATACAACATTTACTAATCGAGTTTATCAACACCACCGTGGACTCTCCTTTGTCGAGATGCTCACCCTCCGTTTTACCTATCGAGATCGCGAATCATGGCTCGCACTGATACATGACGAAATCGTTCTTCTCAATAACATACCTACCTCTCCCGACGCTATCGTTGCAACCGACGACTCGATCACCTACATTGTAAAAGACTACAATGAACCTGACGTCCCCACTGATTATGAAAAAATTTATGAAAATAATGATGTTGTACTTGTATGCAAGCCGCCGCAAGTACCCGTTCAACAAACCGGACGTATTATCTATAATACCATGACTAATATATTGAGAAGGGATTTATCTAACAATGCAATTGTTCCCTTTCATCGCATAGATAGAGAAACCAGTGGCCTTATTCTTTTTGCCAAAAACAACCCTTTTTGTAAAGCACATCAAAAACATTTGAGTTCAATTCTCCACCGAAAATTTTATCTTGCCCTTGTTTCTGGCTCTATTAACTACACTCATGAAAATATTTCACTTCCCCTGGGAATGCGTACCGATTCACCTATTCGCACCAAGATGTATCCCAATAGCGGCAAACAACAGATATCAGAAAGCACCTTTCACACCATTGCTCAATCTGATACCCACTCGTTACTTCTCGTTGAAATTAAGACAGGGAGAAAGCATCAAATCAGAGCACAATGTGAATATCTTGGGCATTCTATAATTGGTGATAAAATATATTCACACAATGGATCGTACTATCTCAATTATGTAAATCGTGACTTAGAACAAGACGAGATAGAGACCCTGGGAAGTAGCAGACTCTTACTCCATTCATTTGCACTCGATCTCCATCTACCTTATCTCGAACCACAACTTTTCACCTCTACTAAAACCTGCAGTGAATTTGAAAAGTACTGTGATTCATTTAATAACTGGAAAGAGATCGCAACACAACGAGTCTTAGAGTTGTGTTCAGATAACGAGTGTTGATCTATTTTTTAAAATTGCCTTCATCTGTTATGAGATAATACCCCGGCTCATCAATCTCAATTGATTGAACGTCACCCTTATCAAATTGATAACCACGCATTTTTACCGATTCAGGTGCAATAGCACATTCTGAGTCAGAAAGAGAACGTATTGAATACCCATTATTTGAAATAGTCAAATCTTTTATCTCAACCTCAGCGCCTTCTACTGCGCGCACTACTAACGCCGCACCACTCTCAATTGTTACATTATCAAGCGTCACTCCACTTCCCTCGACCACGAGGGTTGCATCCGAAGCGATAGTACACTGCTTAAACTTTTTAACAACCTCACTGACGGAAAGTGCAGTAGACGGTTTAATAACAACTTGTGGCCCCTGATAAGGAAGCCCTAAAAACAGTTGCACCATGCCCTTCTCCGCTGAGGAGCCAGCAAAGCGAAGTTTTTCACTGTTGCCTACATAATAATCACGTTCTGCAGTTGAAGCACATTCTGGATTACTCCCTCCATCAAACTTAGCTGCAGCGTCTTGTGCATTATTTTTATTACCACTAAAACTCCACGCTCTATCAAAAAGAGTCACACCAGCTTTGTGCTGGGGTTCAAGTAACTTAGGATAATCTTGCATCATAGTTTCGAGACGCGTAGGCTTTTTAAAAGTCTCTTTTGACGCATCTGCATATTTAGGATTTACAAATTCTGCAATAATGCCTTGAGACTTATCAAGGATTTCAATATAACTCGAAAGCTTAATAATAAGTGCATTGGTATTACCCGGATACAGAGACAATCCATTTTCATCTGCTACATCGCCTTCTGGGCTAATAGTAGCTCTCAAAAGGGGGTCAAGTTGATTGTACTCAACATTAAGAGAAAGTGAGTGGTCGCCTTTTACCAATTTAGTTAATGCACCAACAGCCTCTCCAGGAATCCTTGTTGCCCCAGCGATATTAAAATCATAATCATGCTTTATTGAGGCGCCTAAAAAAGCAGGTGCCGCATTCATTATTTGACCATTGGTATCTTGAATAAAGAGGAGATACTCTGTCCCTCCTCCATGGAGTTTCTTTGCCAGACCACTACTGTGAATGAGCATATGTACATCACCATGACCATGAGGCTTCATATCAAGGTCATACCGCTCATTCAACGCAAGACCCCCATCATTATTTACAATGGCAGGGACAAGTTCTTGCATGAGCAAATGTATCTGTTCCTGCTTAAGGCCAAAATAATTATGTCGTTCTAACGATGCGACAGTCTGTTCATGAGTATCTTTTGAAGTCATGATTATAAAAGGTATTGAACACACCTCTACAGAACGTTGTTCCATTGCTTTAATCGTTTCACAATAATACTGGAGATACGTCTGACCCGTGATTCCCTCAAAAGGAATATCAATCTTAATTCCACCGTATCCTAAGCGCTCTCCAAGACCTCCAGCAACCAGCACAAAGCCCACTTTATCATATGCCGATTCAGCATATGATTCATATTCAAGATATGTCTCATTAAGTTCTCTAAGATCTACTCCATCAGGTTTTTCGGGTACATACCCTTCAAATGGGTTTGCACCACTTTTAGATGCGGCCAATAATCGCTGAGCATTAGCAATATACTGAGTAAGGCCACCTGAATATGAGCCATTAACTCGTACCAATGTCTGTATAAAAGCTTTTTTCTTGTCGTCGCTTATACCCAAATCATCCCAATCGGAAAAAAGGTGCACATTGCTATTACTACAAAGAAAAGCGATCAAATCCAACTCACTCTTGCTAAAGAGTGAAGCGTTAGTACCAAGTACCGTTGTAGCAATAGTGTTGTCTGACGACATAAGGTTCCTCACTACTCAAAATGAGCTTCTGGGACTGTATATTAGCGAATAGGAGAAATATAGTTCTCCTCACTCCAAGAGACAAGAAGAGTTGCCGATGAAAAGGACTTTTTACAATGAGAATTACAGAGTTTGGCTTCCTGGAAACGTGTAAACAACTAATAATATTAAAAAAGTCCAATCAACTACTTCATAAGCGTATCTACTGCACCGAGAAGCTTTTTCTTATCATCATCTTCAAAACCTTCAACTTTGAGTACCAGCTCACCCTTTGCATCAAAAATAAAGATCGAGGGAAGTGAAAACACCTCAAGCTCTTCTGCTAACCGGCTTCCTTGCCCTGCAAGAAGAGTCGGGTATTCAATATTATTTTTGATCATATAACTGATCACTTTATTACGTCTCTTTTTCTCAGTATTAATACCAATTGCCGCAAACGCTTTATTCTCATACTTTTTCTGTAATTCGTTGAGCACAGGAATCACTTTTTTACAGCTCAAACACCATGTTGCCCAGAAGTCAATTATTAAAACCTTCCCCTCAAACTCCTTTGAAGAGACCACCATATCATCAATATCCTTAAAGGCAAACTTCGGCATCATCTGCTTCTCTTGAGCAGACAAAGAGGTCCCTATAAAGAGACAAAACAATAGAACTATTTTAATCACCGACAACTCCTTAATCGATAAAATTCAACCTCAATAATATATACTCTATTGCTATTTCTCATTCATAAAGAATTACATATATTGCTGATTTTGGGTACAAAAACGAACTTGTTACAGCTTGTAATATTAACAAAGCCTAATAGTCATTTCTCTTTTATTACCTGATAATTAGGGCAATATTACTATTATAGGGGTTAACGTGATATTCAGGGAGTCTGACTCTCCCGACAGAGTGTAAAGGGTTAAAATTTATCAATGAATGTTACTCCCGAAAGACATACATGTATTCTTGGTATGAATCATTCAACCGCATCAATTGATAAGCGGGACAGTCTCCTTTTTGCCCAAGGTGAACGTTCAGAAGTACTCGACCGATTTGCCTCAATTACCGGGGTAAAAGAGGTCATCCTCATATCCACGTGTAATAGAACTGAAGTCTATGTAATAGTAGACCGCGACCCAAACCTACTCTATGAACGTTTTCTCAACTGTTGGCTCGATTTCAAATCCCTTGATCGCACCATTTTTGAAGAGTGTTACTATTTTCATGCACACGAAAAAGCTATTGAGCACCTCTTTAGAGTTGCCTGTTCACTGGATAGCCTTATTGTAGGTGAAGTACAAATTCTTGGCCAAATCAAACAAGCCTACCACTTTTCAAAAGCTGAGAAAACCACTGACCTTTACCTTAATCGTCTCTTCCAGGAAGCTATTAAAATCGGTAAACGAGCAAGAACTGAGACCGGAATCAGCAAAGGTGCCGTATCTATAAGTTACGCCGCTGTTGAACTTCTCCGTAAAAAAATACCGCAATTAAGTTCATCACGAGTCGGTATTATTGGTACAGGCAAAATGGGTGAACTCTCTGTGAAGTCACTCATTGACAATGGAGTTACCTCCATGCATTTTATCAATAGAACATACTCCAGGGCAGAAGAAATGGCCGAAGTATACAATGGCCATGCATGGCCATTAGAAGACCTTACAAAAGCTATAAAACACCTCGACATTGTCATTAGTAGCGTCGGTTCCAAAGAGCCGATTATTACAAATGAAACTATTACCGCAGCCAATCCAGATAAAGAACTGATTATTGTTGATATCGCTGCACCACGAAACGTTGCTGCAACTGTCAACGACCTTGATGGCATTTCTGTCTATGACATCGATGACCTCAAACTCATAGTTGATGAAAACATTGGCAAACGTCAAACTGAAATCGACCAAGTCGAAGTAATCATCCAAGAAGAGCTTGAAGGCTTCTATGCCTGGTATAGTGCTCAAGAGATTGTTCCTGTTCTTAAAGCAATGCGCCTCCACATTCAGGATATCGCCCACAACGAACTCAAATCACTCGAGAATCAACTCGACGACAAAGAGTACGATGCTGTCAAACAGGCAATCCACACCCTCACCAACAAAATCCTCCACACTCCTTCCCGCGCTCTCAAGCAGATGTGCACCGAAGGCCGCACCGAAGAAGCGGCACGCTACGCCAAAGAACTCTTCGGCCTCAAAGTAGACTAAATAAAAAATTGAGAATACAAAATTTTACTTAAATAGAAAAAGTGAAATTTTCAAATAGCATTTCCAACAAATATTTCAATCTTTAGACAAGATATCGCCCAAGTAAGCAAAGCGATAAAAACCGAGCTATTCTCGGAAGTATGCTGAAAATCAGACAAAGAATTATATCTGAATTCACTCATGCCTCGAAGGATAAGAGGGAATTCAGATGAGGCGTTTTGTTTGAATGCGTACACTAGTACGTCGAAGGCAAAAGAACGAAATATGAATCGCTCTTATCCTTCGAGGGCGATGTCCCAGTCCTTCCAAACTACATCATACCCTTGCGATTTGATAACACTCTCTATCTCAGCAGGAGTCCGCTCATCAGAAATAGAGAACTGTTCAACTGCCTCCTCATCAAGAGCATAGCCACCTGGATCTGTTTTAGAACCCGCACTAACTGTGGTAACACCAAGCTTAAAGGTATTATCTCTAAAGAAGGGCTTTTCTCGTGTAGACATTGAGAGTTCTACATCTTCATTAAAGATCCGATAGGCACAAAGGAGCTGGAGAAATTGCCGATCATCAAGCTGTGATGCAGGAGATTGCAATCCTTCCGCTGGCCTCAATCTCGGAAACGAAAGCGAGTAACGGGTTCGCCAATATGTTTTCTCTAAGTAATCTAAATGAAGTGCAGTAAAAAACGAGTCAGTACGCCAATCTTTTTCGAGCCCAAGAAGTGCACCAATACCGATTTTTCTCACATGGGCACGCCCCAATCTATCAGGCGTATCAAGACGATACTCAAAATCTGTCTTTTTTCCCTTAAGATGATAGAGTGAATAATTTTCTTTATGATAAGTTTCTTGATAGACCATTACCGCACTGACACCTAGTGCAATCAACTGTTCATACTCGCCCTGATCCATGGGTTGTACTTCAATTGATATATGTGAAAAGTACGGACGAATCAAACGAATCACATCTTTAAAGTAATCAACGCCTACTTTCTTTTTTGACTCACCGGTAACCAAAAGAACATGGTCGAAACCAAGGCTTTTAATGACTGAAACCTCTTGCATAATTTGATCATGATTCAAAGTCAGTCTATCCAATTTGTTATTACTACTAAAACCACAGTACGAACAGGCATTACTACACTCATTTGAGAGATAAAGGGGAATATACATCTGTATGGTTTTCCCAAAGCGCTTTTGCGTCAATTTATTACTCAGTTGAGCCATCTGTTCAAGATACGGTGCTGCAGCTGGCGAAATAAGAGCCATAAAATCTTCAAGTGTTCCACGACCTGCACGAGACAACGCCCCTCGTACATCTGCGTCACTTTTTGATTCAATTTTTTCTGTTACTGCATCCCAATCATACTGTGCATGGGTCTCTATAAATGATCTATTCATGTTCTCTCTCTAGCGATTTTAGTAGTGACAATTCTTAACCTAAAAAACCTGTTAACGATTCCATTGGGCTGGTAGCATGGGCGACATCTTGAACTTCACCAAGACCAGCTTCATAGGCAGTACGCCCTGCTTCAATTGCCAAAGCAAAAGCGCGGCCCATCTTAACAGGGTCGCTCGCAACAGCTATAGCGGTATTAACCAAACATGCATCTGCACCCATCTCCATCGCCTCTGCAGCATGAGAAGGGGCACCAATTCCTGCGTCCACAATAACGGGTACTCTACTCTGTTCTATAATAATTTTCAAAAATTCTTTTGATGCAAGGCCTTTATTAGTACCAATAGGTGCACCGAGGGGCATTACTGCTTGAGCCCCCACCTCTTCGAGTCGTTTTGCAAGGACAGGGTCGGCATGCATATAGGGAAGTACAATAAACCCCTCTTTTACCAATTGCTCTGTCGCAATAAGGGTCTCTACCGGATCGGGCATGAGGTATTTAGGATCAGGATGTATTTCAAGTTTAATCCAGTTAGTCTCAAGAGCTTCTCTTGCAAGCTTCGCTGAGAAAAGTGCCTCTTTCGCATTCCTGACCCCTGATGTATTAGGGAGAAGGTTGAATTGAGGATGCTTGATTAAATGTTCCAAGATCGGGTCTTTTTTACCTTGTACATCAACGCGTTTTAGGGCAACGGTAACGAGCTCCGACCCACTTGCTAATAGGGCTTCTTCCATGTTCTCTGCACTACTAAACTTACCAGTTCCGGTAAAAAGCCTTGATTGTAATGTCTTATTTCCAATATATAATGGTTCCATTGTATAACCTCCGGTTACTTGAACATTTAAAAAATTAAGGGTCGAGCAATTGCACATCCCTCACATATTTTATTGATCAACCTTCTTAATAATTTCTTTCATAATTCCCACTCTATCTTCTGCGGTATTGACTACTGAACAGAGTGCAAATCCATAAGCGCCTGTTGCCAATACATCAGAAATGTCATCAGGAACAATTCCGCCAATAGCTATAACCGGTATTTCCGGTAGTGCCCAAGCAATTTCTTTGACACCTTCTGCACCCATCACTGGGGCAAGGTTCTCTTTTGTTGTCGTAAATTTATAAGGGCCAATACCCAAATAATCAATATCAAATTCAGCCATCGCTTTAGCATCTGCTAAAGAATTTGCTGTTGCCCCAATAATTGCATGAGGCCCAAGCTCATTTCGAGCAAGGTCGGGGCGCATATCGTTTTTACCAATATGCACTCCATCAGCACCTATCTCTTTTGCGAGAGGGACATTATCATTGATTATAAAGGTTGCACCGTATTTTTTACAGACCACCTGAACTGCCAAAGCTGTTTCAGTCTGTTCTGACTCAGGTACTTTTTTCATACGGATCTGTACCCAAGTTGCCCCACCTTTACACGCCTCTTCTGCTAGAGCTGCATGGGTCATGCCAACTATTCCGTCTTGAGTTAGGTAGTGTACTTTTGCTATTTCCATTTATGATACCCCAACATACTTTCATTTGAAGCAAGGAGTTCTTCAACATACTCCTTGGCCATTTTACATGCATCATTTAATTCTGCGCCCAGTGCAAGATGTGCCAATACTGCTGAAGAGTAGACACACCCCGAACCATGTTTCGGACTCAGCTTTTCGCCACTGCCAGAAATTTGATATATCTGCTCTAACCGAATCAATCGGTCACAATAATTATCACTTTCTATATGCCCCCCTTTCAGGAGAACATTCGTGTGTTTACTTAACTCTTTGGCATACCCAAGGGCATCACTCCCTGCAATATGTTCCATCTCAGTCCAATTTGGAGTAATAGCATACAGGGATTTGCAAGTGGACTCTAAAGCCCCTTTATGAAAAGCAGAATGTATTTCAAAACCAGCACTCGCTTTAATTATCGGATCCCAAATGATATGCACTCGTGGATTTTTTTCGTACAAGTGGTCAATTATGAGATTCAATACTTCAATATTTTGTACTAACCCAATTTTTACATACTCAAAAGCGAAGTCCAACACATCTATTTGACGCTTAATTTCTTTTGAACTATACCAAGTCAAATCGTTAAACTCAGTATCGTTTTGATAGGTCATTGCAGTCACCACAGAAAAGCCATAGACACCATGTGCTTCATAGGTTTTTATATCAGCAAGTGCACCTGCGCCGCTAGAGGGGTCAAAACCCGCAATGGAAAGTACTTTAGGTCGATGTAAACCATTATATCGAGCCACTAAGTACCTCCGCTGTATCAATTATTTTTGCCATCTCTGCTACCGGCTTTTTACTACCCCAAAGAGCGCCAAGCACTGCCGCACCTTTAAAGCCATACCCATAAACATCTTCAAGCCTTTCAACCGAAACACCACCAAGAGCATATACCTTTTTAAGATTTGGCTTACGAAGACACTCATCATTGAACTGCGCCTTATATCCCTCTTTTGATATACTATCAAAAATGGGACTTAAGAACATATAGTCTAACTCATTACCAAATTTTTCAATCTCTATGAGACTATGACAAGAACGGCTTAACGAGCGAACTGACTTCTTTAATGCAAAATTAGTCTGCTTGCTTTTAAGATGTACCCCACCAAACAGTTCGGTAAAAGGCCAGTGCTTGAGGTCGTGTAACACCAATTTCTTACGGTACGATTTTTGAAATGACTCCAAAAAAGGTACCAACTGTTTTGGGGTCCAGTTCGGCTTTCGGATATGAAACTTATAGGCCCCAAGATCCAGCATCTCTTCAATTAAAGAGACTTCATTTTCAATTGTGGCGGGCGATGTTATTCCTATTATATTCATATGGTATTGGCGCTTTCAAAACGAAATGCTATAGATCTGGTTCTTAAAGCACAATGCACTCTAAGAGCCAGATCTTTTCAATTATTAATCAACTTCCTGATAGATTTCGCCACCAGACTCTTTAAAAGCCTTTGAACGTTCATCCATACCTTTTTTTAACTCTGAATCACCAAAAGCCGCATTCACCTCTTGTGAGATTTTCATTGAACAAAAGTTTGGTCCACACATTGAACAGAAGTGAGAAACTTTTGCACCGTCTTGTGGAAGAGTTTCATCATGGAATGCTTGAGCACGAACAGGATCGAGGGAAAGTGCAAACTGATCATTCCAACGGAACTCAAAACGAGCACGACTCATTGCATTATCTCTATTTTGTGAACCTGGGTGGCCTTTTGCCAAATCTGCCGCATGTGCCGCAAGCTTATAGGTAATCACGCCTTCTTTAACATCATCTCTGTTCGGTAAACCCAAATGTTCTTTTGGAGTTACATAACATAACATTGCACAACCGTACCAGCCAATCATCGCTGCACCAATACCAGAAGTAATGTGATCATAGCCAGGAGCGATATCAGTTACTAACGGGCCAAGAGTATAAAAGGGCGCTTCGCCACACTCTTGGAGTTGTTTATCCATATTTTCTTTTATCATATGCATTGGTACGTGACCAGGTCCTTCAATAAAGCACTGAACATCATGACGCCAGCATACTTCAGTCAATTTACCGAGTGTTTCGAGTTCAGCAAATTGCGCTTCGTCATTAGCATCAGCAATTGATCCCGGACGAAGACCATCACCAAGTGATACACCAACATCATAGCGTTTACAAATTTCACAAATTTCATTAAAGTGTTCATATAAGAAACTCTCTTTGTGATGAGAGAGCATCCATTTCGCCATGATAGAACCACCACGAGATACAATACCCGTAGTACGTTTAACCGTCATAGGCACATGGTGCAATAACAGGCCCGCATGAATAGTGAAGTAATCGACACCTTGCTCAGCTTGCTCGATAAGAGTATCGCGATACATTTCCCATGTAAGTTCTTCAGCTTTACCGTTCACTTTTTCGAGTGCTTGATAAATGGGTACAGTGCCAATAGGTACTGGAGAGTTACGTACAACCCACTCACGTGTTTCGTGAATATTTTTACCCGTTGATAGATCCATTACAGTGTCTCCACCCCAACGACATGCCCATACTGACTTTTCAACTTCTTCTTCAATACTTGAAGTCAATGCAGAGTTACCAATATTTGCATTAATTTTTACCAAAAAGTTTCTTCCAATAATCATTGGCTCACTTTCTGGGTGATTAATGTTATTTGGGAGAACCGCACGACCACATGCAATTTCATCACGAACAAATTCCGGAGTAATTTTGCCTTTAGGAGTATTTGCTCCCCAGCTCATTCCTTCATGTTGAGCCTCTGGACGCTCAAGCTGATCGGTCATCTGATTTTCACGAATCGCTACATATTCCATCTCGGGAGTTATAATACCCTGACGTGCATAATAGAGCTGACTCACATTTTTACCCTCTTTTGCTTGGAGAGGCTTTTTAACATATTCAAAACGAAGATGTTCAAGATCGCTATTACTAAACCGCTCTACAGCATAATCAGATGAAGGGCCATCGAGTTCTTCAACATCGTCTCTATCAAGAATCCACTGTTGGCGAAGTGCAGGTATGCCTTTACGTACGTCAATCTCTACATTTTCATCGGTAAATACACCACTGGTATCATATACTGCGATAGATGATTTCTCACCATCCCAATTCTCCATTTTTTCATCGGTAACGGTGATCTCTCTCATCCCAACTTTAATAGGGTGGATCGTTCCATCTACATATATTTTTTTTGAGTTTGGAAATTGGTGACGGGTTATGGTTTCTTCACCAGGTAAATTTTGTTTTGACATACGCTTCTCTTGTTATGGGTTTAAAATTCTGGTTATCCACCCTGTGTTGCTTGAATAAGCAATACAGAATCACTCTCATTTAACTGAGCTGTTGCCCAGTCAGAGCGGGATATAATTTCTTCGTTCACCGCAATCGCCGTACCGTTAAGTGCATCAGCTCTATGTTCTTTGAGCAGATCAAGCACTGTAGCACCATCGGCTAGAGTATACGGATTTTCATTGAGTGAGATAATCATTGTCCTCCCTTCGTCTTCATTACAAGCATCAGGTTATAAGGGTCTGTTCTCAGCCATCTTGACAACGTCAGTAGGCACCCCTGGTTTTGATGGATAAAAGATAGTCAAACCCCACTGATTTTTCACCAGCTAAGCCACTTAGACCCCTAATTTACACGTTTGTGTATCAAAACACCCTTTTTAGCCTAAAACAGTAGAATGCTAGAAATGAACACCATTTCATACTATCTTTGAGGCTTAATTGCTCTCGTGGCTTAGCTGGATAAAGCGTTGGCCTCCGAAGCCGAAGACCACAGGTTCGAATCCTGTCGGGAGCATTTATAAAAGGTGTCCCAACGGGATGCCTTTTCTTATACACTCTTGTAGGAGAGAAACTGTATGATTCGATATAACTGCGAGCTAGTGAGTAGTTATCGCACGACCCAAAGGGCGTGTCCGAAAAATATACGCTTTTTCTATTATAGTTTTGAATGAAAGAAACTGAGAACTGGCGAGCAGCTTGGGCTTAACCATAGAAACATTTTTTATTTTCAAATATTTATCCACCCTAACGAATACATTCTGACAACAAATACTTTAACTACAACAAAAAAGGCCCCGGTTTTCACCAGAGCCTTTAAAAAAATCGAGCAATGTCCTTTTAATATCCTACGCAGCAACCTCTTCTAAAAATTTATTCTGGGCATAATAACCCGCTGCAATTTTCTCTTCTACCGACTGTATCTTTCCCTCACGAATATCAGGAAGCGAATCTATTCTCTTTCTGATACTTTCAATCTCCTGATTGAGAATTGACATTTTACGTCCAGAGTCAGAAATCTCTGCTGAGTCCTGCACTTCCAACGGAGAGTTACTACTGCTCTTCCCTGCCCTCTCATCAAAATAAGAGGGCTTGTTTACAGAAGAAGCGCCTACATTTGATATATCCATGGTAATGAATCCTTGTTTCTCACTATTTACTTATATTTTCGACAGAAAATTAGGCAAACTTGATTGCTTAAATGAAAACCCTGTATGTTAACTACTATTTTACATTACTATGAATAAATTCCTCCAAAAAGCCATCGACCTTGCCCGTGAAGCAGGAGCCCTCGCCCTTGCAAAACAGCGACA
Organism: Fibrobacterales bacterium; assembly: GCA_051532055.1. Lineage (GTDB taxonomy): Bacteria > Fibrobacterota > Fibrobacteria > Fibrobacterales > JAOPTW01 > JAOPTW01. Next base: position 223,725 of record JAOPTX010000007.1, read on the forward strand.
TCTCACAGAGATTCACTACAAAGATCCCAAAGACATTGTCACTGATGCCGATATCGCCTGTGACCAATTGATCCGTAGGGGCCTCATTGAAGCTTTCCCCGAACATAATATTCTTACCGAAGAACATGGCCTCATTGACAATCAATCAGAGTACACTTGGGTAATCGACCCTATAGACGGCACTGTGAACTATTCACGAGGCATGCCACTTTGGGGCATATCCATTGGACTTCTCCATAAAGGCATTCCCATTCTTGGTGTCGTAAACCATGCAGCTCTAGACGACCTTTATACTGCAATTCAAGGAGAAGGCGCATTCTGTAATGGAAGAGCCATATCGGTGAGTACCGTAACTGATACCCATCAGTGTATTATCAATAACGGTGACTTCAATGTAGGATCCGGACATAACCCCGAAGCGATCCAAGAGCACACCTTCAAGAACTATCACAACCAAGCCCCTCACTTTCAACGCATGAAAACCTTTGGATCTGCGGTACTTGAAGCTGGATGGGTTGCATGCGGAAGACTCGACGCCTACTGTATGACTATGTCATTCCCTTGGGATATTGTGGCAATTACCGTAATTGTCCAAGAAGCTGGCGGTACGGTAACCAACATGGATGGCTCTCCACTCACAATTGTCGATGGCGCAAAAGTTATTTTTAGCAACAGCCACATCCACAATGAAATAGTGAGCATTCTCAATAATTGACAATTTAAGCAATTAAAGTAAGCATAAAAATCCCCCAAAACCCAATTAAATTCAGTATACTGTATCTACATATTTGAATTGGGTCTACTATGTTTTTCCGGAAATTTATTCTCCCTGTAGTGAGCATCTTTATTTTTTGCGCTACCATTCTCACCGCTATTCCTCTTTTTTTACCAGAAACAGGCATCAACCTTTTTCTAATCCTTACCCAAAGTATCTGTATCTCACTAGGCGCCGTAGTTACCCTAACCATTTTTGGCTTCATACGGCAGAAATACCCTAAGAATCAATCAAACAATCAAACAATCACGAAACCATTTCGCAAAATCACCTCTATTCAATATCAATCAGCATCCATTTTTATTCTTCTTTCAATACTCCCCATGATTGTCATTGGGTTCTTTTTCAACACCCATCTTGAGTCCACATTTAAAGATGAAACCCTTCGCAGCAAACAAGAGAGCCTTCAGTGGTCCCAACTTGAATTAACCAATACACTGTACACTCTACAACGAACACTTCTCCAGTCAGCGCAGTCCAATGAAGTGAAAAAACTGTTTACCAGAACCCTAGCTGGAGGCCGGCCCCTCTCGAAGACCGAAATTACAGCCCAGCAAAGTCAAATTTACAACAGCACCTATATCGACCTCTTTACAATACCTATCATTCGCACCGATTTTATAAAACCAAATGGTTCGCTCATCTTTAGTTTCGATCACTCCAACTACACCTTTGTACATCAATACTCCTTTAAGCAGACAAACAAAAACATAGCTCTTCAGGGCCGCAAACGATCAGCAGGTGAAATCATCCTCCATCAAGAACACCCATCCTCTAATGCCACTCTAAAAGAAAACACCCTGCTACTGCATATCGCTACCCCTGTAGTGAGTAATAAAAAAATTAGCGGTTATATCGTACAACACCTCTCTGTTTATGCACTCCTTTCATCCATTGCAACCATCGCAAACGAATCCTTCATCATGCTCTCAGATCAAAACTACAACTACTATTATTCTCAATTCAACACAGAGGCATCACAAAAACTCTGGAAAAAATTTTTTGAATGGCCCCAACAAATACTTCACAACCAAAACAGCTCACTCCAACCAACCGACAATTCAACTTATATCTTTCACGCAACCACTCATATTAATCTGAAAGATCAAAAACAAAAATGGCTCATAAGCAGTACCATTAACGCCAATGCCCACATGAAAAAAGCATCACTTTTTAGCACAGTGCTGGTCTCATTTATTATCGGCATGGGATGTATTGTCTTTGGACTTTCGATCCTTGTCGCCCACTACTGGAGTACGCCCCTGCTGCAACTATCAGGCGTGGCAGAAAAACTAAAACGAGGCGATTACACAGTGCGCTCTTCAATAAATCGGAGTGATGAAATCGGTCTTCTCTCAACGACGTTCAATAGCATGGCCGAAAAGGTTGAGCACTATACCACTGATCTCGAGAGTACCGTAGCTGAAAGAACGAATCAATATAATCATGCCCGTGAAAAAGCAGAGGCTATTAGTGCAGCAAAAAGTCGGTTCCTCGCTCATATTTCTCAAGAAATCAGAACACCAATGAACAGCATTGTTGGCTCATCTTCACTCCTTAAAGAGGTACATTTAGATAAGGAGCACAACGGCTATGTTTCTATAATAAACGACTCAACTCAAGCGCTTCTCAATGTTGTCAATGACATTATTGACTTTTCGAGAATTGAAAACAATACCCTTGAGATCGAATCCATTCCTTTTCAACTCAATACGATCTTGGAACTCGTCCATGCACATTTTATGCCTCTTGCAGAAGAGAAAGGACTGGCCTTCGTATTACAGACCCCAGAGAAAAACCCAGTAACCCTCATTGGTGATGCAACCCGCATAAAACAAGTCCTCTTTAACCTCGTTTCAAATGCCATCAAATTTACTCATACAGGTAGTGTAATATTAGCCGCTGAACACACTTTTATTAATGACCACTATATCATTACCTTCATGGTTACCGACACCGGTATTGGTATTCCAGAAAAATATAGAGAAAACATCTTTTTTAGCTTCACTCAGGCGGAGCCTACCACCGATGAACAATATGGTGGTATCGGACTTGGACTTTCCCTCTGCAAACATCTTACAGAACTGATGGGAGGCACTCTTTCTATCAAAAGTAAAGAGCAGAGCGGATCAACCTTTACCGTATCCTTAACCTTAAAAGCATCAGATACACAGCTTTCAGAAATGCCGTCACCAGCAATGGATAAGAATCGTAATTATCAGAAATCAATACTCCTTGTTGAAGACAACAAAGTCAACCAAGTTGTAACCCAAAAGAGCCTCGTACAAATGGGGCTCACCGTCACCATTGCCGAACAGGGTGAACACGCGCTCGACCTTTTACAAACACACAACTACGATCTCATTTTTATGGACATACAAATGCCTATCATGGACGGACTTACCGCGACACGAGCCATACGAGCACAACTAAAACTCACAACACCCATTGTCGCAATGACCGCCCTTGCCCTCAAAGAAAACCGCCTCAAATGCTTTGAAGCGGGGATGGATGGCTTTATATCAAAACCACTCACCAAAGAAGATATCATTATTGAATTAGACCGCTGGTTTCATACACAATAACTGAGTACTATGTATTTAACACCTCTTCACCCTCTGTTTTTGCAATAAGTACTGCACCGCACGAATCACTCCACACATTAACAGAGGTTCTACACATATCTAATATTCTATCCACTGCGAGAATCAATCCTATTCCTTCAGCCGGAAGCCCTATTGCCCCAAGAATAATCACAATAGCTACAAGGCTCGCCGAAGGAATGCCCGCAACACCAATAGAAGTGAGGAGCGCCACCAAAACAATAATAAACTGAGTAGCTATGTCAATTTCAAGCCCATAGGCCTGTGCGATAAACATTGCTGCCACACATTCATAAAGCGCTGTTCCATCCATATTAACTGTAGCACCGAGCGGGAGTACAAAACTAGTTACCTTTTTTGAGGCGCCAGATCTTTTCACACACTCCATAGTCTCAGGTAGCGTAGCCGATGAAGAACTTGTAGAAAATGCAGTTAACAGTGCTGGACTCATATTGCGAAAATGCAATTTTGGACTGAGACCAAAAAACTTCAACATTACAGGCATACTCACAAACATATGAACAAGTAGTGCACCAAGCACGGTAAAAAAGAAGAGTGTGAGAGGTTCAATTGCATCAAGTCCCGTTTTTGAAACCGTCTTCGCGATAAGTCCAAATACTCCCAAAGGCGCAAAACGCATAACTAAATGGGTCATCTTGAGCATCACTTCATAGATACCATTCCAAAAGGTGAGCTGTAAATCACTATACTCCTTTTTGATACGCATCATAAAGAAGCCAAATAAGAGACTAAATGTTATAAGACCAAGCATCTGACCCTTGGCAGCAGCGCTCACTATATTGGGCGGGACCATCCTCAGAAAAATTGCAACGATATCAGAAGCACCTTTACCTTCAACTGCCTGTACCTTCGAAGCTGTCATTTCACTAAATCCCAATATTTCTTTGGCAGGCACCCCATCAATGATACCTGGTTGCGTAATATTGACTATAATTAAGCCCGTTACAATTGCAATAAAACTGGTAAAGGCATAATAACCAACAGTCTTTAACCCCAATCGTGCAAACCCTTTCTCGGTTCCAATATTCGATATCCCCGATATAATTGCTGACACAATAAGGGGCACTATGAGCATTTTAAGGGCATTTATGAAAAATGTGCCTAAGAATTCAAAAGTTGCCAACAAAGCAACAGATTCAATCTCTTTATACAGAAACCCAAAAGGCACCGCCAAGACAATTGCAATTAAGATCTGCCAATGTAATTTTAACTTTAACATAGATTACCGCTCACTCTGATATATGTTCATTTTAAATAGTATAGTTTAATCAACCCTATCACTTTGGAAAAATAGTGCTCTGCCCCTTAAGGATAGAGAGTTATTTGCTACATTGAAATCCATACTACCCCATGCAGATCAGGTATATAATGAAAATATTCATACAAATCTCCTTAGTATGTATCGCCCTATTCTTCACCACCCACTGTAATCTCTTTGAATCATTCGTTGAAACTGAAGAGAGCAACTATGACAATTTACTGATTAAAGGTAATGATGCGTTTAGTTCCGGAAAATATGAGTCAGCCTCTCAATATTACGTCGAAGCTCAATCAGCCGATCCTTCACGATCAGAAGCATGGGTCTTCCATGCAAAGGCCGTGATGCGCCTCTATGGCCTTGAATACAGCACTATCAATGATGAAATCAAAAGAAAATCTGATGGAGAACTCGGGCTCCCATTTATCAATAAGTGTGATGCTTCAAATCTAGACTGTATTGATAGCATCTTTTATCCTATCGCCTTAACCGTTCGAAACTTAGAATACGTTACCAAAGGCACAGACACTGCAAGCCAAGGAATGATTGGTGAAGAAGTAGTAGTACTAGACGTAGCCCTTCTTCAAGGGATGGCCTCTATGCTTAACCCACTTGATCTTGATAATAATTTACATATCGACACCCTCTGCGGCTATGACATCTGTGGCTCAAATGCATCTGGTTGTTCCAATAATCCCGCTGGTCTCATGGACTACACATCAAAATGCCCCTACGGAGCAAAGAGTGAACTCAAGCGATATCAATCATTTAGAACCCTTACCGAAGCACTGAATATTGATGACCTCCAATCAGATGCTATCGAAGCAAAAGACATTTCACGAAACCCCAATGAGATAAATCAGTTTATCGATGACATAGCACTCCCTGCTAAATCTTCCCGTGATAACCTCGGAAAAGTAAACTCTGCAATTGATCAACATGCTGATGATAAATCACTTGGGGAACAACTGAGTGATGTAACCGAGATCATTGATAACCTCGTCTCATTCGTTCAGTATTACAAAAACAACGATACCCTCGATAATGATTTCGATTACCCCTCAGAAAATACTCCTGATAGCATAATGACCTGGCATGACTTTGACGGCGACAATAGCATTCGTTATGACTACACTGACTCTCTGAGAAACATAGTAGGCGTAACGTCCTTTAAATCTCGGATGGGGTCAATAGGACACCCGGTTCACCGACATGCTCATCCAAGCCTCTATTATACTATGGAGGAGTTCGGAGCACAACTCGAATCTAAAACAGATTCCACAACACAGTTTAATCGCACTAAAAACATGGTCGACCACTGTAAATCAGTCACTCGATCTCAATCGGGTATCAGCAATGACCTTGAAGATCTCATAAAAGACTCAACCTGTACACAAATTTCATCGGTTCTTAAAGAAGGTACGACTCCCCCAAGCCAAAGTGACTGGATCTCTGGCCCCTTTGGTATTGATGAAGAAATCCTCGATGATTATGATAATGATTTTGATGGTATTAAAAATGAAGATAGCCGCCTCGCCATTGGAATGGACGACGATACTGACGCTCTATTCGCTACTCAGTCTCCTCACCCTGTTACTCCTATGGTATGGATTGATGGCAATGGCAATAATTGCATCGACATCGACACCACCGTGGCACAAGCAAGTACCGAACGAACATTCTGTATCGGCACCCTTGAACACCGCCTCTACCTTGCTCAAAACGTTCCTGATTCACTCGACGTCTACTACAAACCTTTTGATCTTGATGATCACCCCGATTTTCAAGATGAATGCATGGCAGATGTACTCTTTTTTGAACTCTCTGCACTGTTTAGTACAGAGATCATTACCTTAGCCTGCACCGTGGGACATCACTGGGCACTTGATCGGCCGGCGCTATCTGAATGGACCAGTGGCACCTTCGGTATTGATGAAGAAAAAATCGATGGCATCGATAATGATGGTGATGGATATATTGATGAAGACGTTTCTGCACTGGAGGTTAACTAATGCGTATTACAATAATGACCCTTATACTTTTTGCTCAACTCGCTTTGGCAAACCCAATTGACTACTACCGTGGTGAGAAATCTCAGGCGATGGGACAAACTGGGGTCGCCTCTCTGAGCGGTCACCACTCTCTCTCACTTAACCCTGCACTTCTCGCCAACTATACAAGCTGGAATGTAGATCTCTTCTCTACAATTGGAGTAAATGGCGTCTTAGTCGACTACGCAGATTGGCTCGTCGATAATTCGAGTAACATTTCAGACTTTGATACACTCATGACCAAACTCGACCCAATTGACAACAAATGGGCCCCTTTTCTGGTACATGGTGGATTAGGTGTACAAATTAAACAATTTGCCCTTAACTTCACTTGGAATACCTATACACGAGTAGCCATGACCAAAGCTCCTATTACACCAGTACTCGGCGTTGGAGCGCGCACCAACTTCAAACTTATTTCTGGATATGGCTTAGAGATCAATCCAGGACTCTCTCTAGGTGTTGCACTCTATGGTAAATACTCTATCATCTATAAAGATCGCTATCTTGGCACCACCAGTGAAGACTTTTGGACAGTGTACAATACCATGAATAGTGATGATAAAAGTACTTGGTCAAAAATCACCGTCGCAGAAGAAATCGCCGATACCAAAATGAACTTTGGCGGCAACATAGGAGTCACTAAAGAGATTGGCTCATACATGACTACTGCTTTTTCTTTGATAGACATTGGAGAGAGTGCCTCTCCAAATCTCGCCTTTAATGCCCACTATCAACTCGGTAAAAGCGACACATTTCACACACTATTTGACGGCAATATTGATTGGCAACAGATGTTTATCAGTGACCATATCTATCAACAATTTAAACTTGGTACGTCAGCATCATTGAGTAATGGCAACAGAAGAGTAGGGTATATTGCTGCAGGTTTAAATGATGGGTACCCAACCTTTGGCATTCAAGCAGGATACGGCTTTTATGTAACCTATACCTATTTCACTCAAGAAACAGGAACGTATCCAGGGCAGCGCCCACTGACGTTTCACAAACTGACATTAGAAATAGGGATTTAAAGTTCTGGCGGAATGTAGGGTACGGTTCTCAAGCAAAGCCTTGCCACTTCTTCCCAGTCTAGATCTTTAGGTTGATTCCCGTTTTTAAGCATTCTCAATTTTGGCAAAAACCGGTTATGTCGGAGTGACTCGAGTACCACCTGTTTCTCTTTAAAAGGGAGAAAACTGAAATTTTCGATAATATCAGGATGTACCTTTTTCAGGAACTTAAACTGATAGGGTACAGGAAAGTGGTATTTCCAACAGTCTGTAAGTCCTTGTAAATAAGCATGCCAGTTGATGCCGCCCCGTACGAAAAAAAGCCGTGGCTCTATTGATAACGCATCTGTTGCATCAATCAATGCAATATCACTCAGGTACAGGTACTTTATAACCCCTTGTCGCTGAGTAACTGAGCCATCTTCTTCTAACACATCGAGAGTCACCGTTGGCCCATTATAGTAAATGGGAGTGCGCTTGGTTTTATTGTTAGAGTGACTCATATCTGCTTAGTTTAAAGGAGTGTTACGCCGCCTGTGTCGTAATGCGATTCTTTACAATTCTTTCATACTCATAAGAAGTTATTGAGACGGCCTTACATACTGCCCCCTTCTCGATGCCAGCTCGAATGAGCGCAGCAGCTAACCCCTCATTATCTCTCACTTTATACATATGCACCTCACTATAGATTCTATGACACAATATAGATTAGTGCACAAGTGTTCACTATCAATTTTTAGTACTTAACTCATTTTTTCACAAAAATCTTTACACGCTTGAACAACATCCTCTTGTCCAAAAACCGCGGAACCTGCCACAAAAATATTTGCTCCTGCATCTTGGACCTCTTTAATGTTTTCAAGTTTGATCCCGCCATCAACTTCGATATCAAGATCAGGTTTCAGGGCGCGAATCGCTTTCACCTTTTCTAAGGTGTAAGGAATAAGTTTTTGACCACCAAAACCAGGATTCACCGACATGATTAACACCATATCAACAATATCTAAAATCGGTTCAATCGCAGAGATAGGTGTGCCAGGATTGATTGAAACACCAGCCTTTGCACCGAGTTCTTTAATAAGATTTATCGTTCTGTCTGCGTGGTTGGTGCTCTCAATTTGAAAGGTGACAATATCGGCTCCAGCCTTTATAAATTCAGGGATGTATCGACTTGGCTCATCAATCATTAAATGACAATCAAACGGCAAATCAGTTACTTTTCTTAACCCTTTAATAACAACAGGACCAAAAGAAATATTCGGTACAAAATGTCCATCCATAATATCGAGATGAATAAAACCGGCACCCCCAAGCTCTGCTTCCTTGATGTCTTTTGCAAGGTTAGAAAAGTCGGCACTTAAAATACTGGGTGATAATACAGGAGTTAGTGGCATATTGTACACTTTGGGTTATAAATTTATGTGACACAAAAATAAAAAATTCACACTTTTTTTGCCCAACCCAATCGCCATCTATAGTATGTTTTACTTATTAGCACTTCATTTTAGGATATAACCATGGCTACAGCAACTAAAAAAGCTGCTCCAAAAGCAGCTGCAAAAACAACAACGACAAAAGCTCCTGTAAAAGTAGCTGCAAAAGCAACTGCGAAAGCGGTTCCAAAAGCGGCAACAGTAAAAGCTCCTGCAAAAACTGCTTCTAAATCAGATGCATCTTTTGAATATTTTTCACCAGAGTCTTCTTCAGTCTACATAGCTGGATCATTCAGTAACTGGGAAATGAAAAAAATGAAAAAAGACAAAACGGGTAACTGGAAGTACAAAGCAAAAGTACCTAAAGGCGAGCATCAGTATAAATATGTATTCGAAGGTGTTTCTTGGGAAATTGACAATTCTGCCCCGACAGTGAACACAGAGCTTGGACTTAATAATATTATTAAGGTATAATGGCTTAGAATTAAGAAACAAAAAATGCCCGACATAAGTCGGGCATTTTTTGTTTGATAGTAAATATGATTATCTACCTTTAGTAAAAACCTATCCCAATATACTCCCATGTACAAAATTCTCTTCATCATCCTATTTTTAGGCACACCTCTCATATACCTTGACTCATTGATCGATCCCGTCTTAACGTCAAGGCACTTTTTTATCTCTGCCTCTCTAAGCATAATGCTGCTATTCCTAATTAAGCACTATCGAAATAATTCAATCAAAGTACACATTGGCATTCCTCATTTTCTCTGGACAGGATATATACTCTTTTCAGCAATCTCCGTCACAAATGCCTACAACACTACTGATGCACTTTTTGAGCTCACGAAACTTCTATTAGTATTTGCACTACTCCTCACCTTTCAGTCAATTTTTGCGACACAATCTATCTCTGCTCATTTCATTTCAAGAATTATCACCCTCGTGACTTCATTTCAGGTACTCATCGGATACATTCAAAAATTAACCACACTCAACCTCTTTAATTCAAACCTAAATCAACTAGGCACTCTTACCCACCCAAACCAATACTCAGTACATCTCTTACTTGCTCTCCCTTTCGTTATTTTTAATACCATACAATCTAAAGGAAAAGAAAAAATAGCGAGCTCACTCATACTATCCTTCATGACAATAATGTTTCTATTGTCCAAAACTCGGTCTGTTTGGGTAGCTCTTGCGATCATGTTACTTTGCACTATTATATACATTGTAAGAAACAAGAATATTACAGCCTCTCTATCCCGCTACTTAAAACTCCACTCTAGAGCTATATCCCTCTGGATACTTTTTACTATTACTTTAGGGGCAATATCCATTGCATCTGACATTAAAGATATATCTCAACATGTAACAGATTTAGCAGAAGCTCAATCATCGGGTCGATTTATGCTCTGGGGCTATAGCTGGAACATGATTCAAGAACACCCCTTTCTTGGTGTTGGAATTGGAAACTGGAAACTCAATATTCCCGTTCACGGATCCACCTTTTATCAAAGACCCCATAACGACTTTCTCTGGATACTTTCTGAATCAGGGCCCTTTGCACTACTGTCCTATATCTTCTTTATAGGTTACCTTCTCAAATCACTCTATCACTCAATTAGAAATAAGGCCCAAGTATTGACCAATCTTGAAATTCCTATTATGCTCATGCTCATAGGATTTATTAGCGTTTCTCAATTTACTTTTCCAAAGGAACGTATACTTCACCTACTCTATTTTTCTTTAGCCACTTCTTATGTATTAAGTAAGAATAATTCGAAGTTTTCACTCACAATTAAAGCCTCTCACATATTGATATTTTCATTCATACTCACTGCTGGTATCACTTGGTTTGGATATAACCGATTGATGAATGAATATTCATTTAAGAACATCAACCCCGACACGACTTCCTGTGAATCCTATAGCAACATCAATCATTTTTTTTATAACATGGACCAAACATCAACACCCATAGACTTCTATACGGGGTTATGCTACCTCAATCAAAAAAAAATGCGAAAGGCAAATAAACATTTTTTAATAGCTCATACACTTTACCCAATGCACATAGACAACCATTTGAACTTGGCTACCAGTTATGGCTTTCTGAAAGAATATCAGTCGGGTGTTAATTCTTTTATAAAGCTTCTAGATATTTATCCCCATTCCAATAAAGCTTTGATTAACCTAGCTGTACTCAATTATCATTTGAATGAAGTACAAAAAATTAGGTCTACTCTTGAGAGAGTAGACCTAAGCAAACTAAGTGGTGACTTAAAAAGCACGTATGATATGTTACTGAGCATTACTCATTAGGGAATTTTAAAACCTTTCATAACTCTTTTATTATCCCAATCATCATAAGTATAGAGAAAATATTCATCTGTAACAGCGATACTACCCCCGCTATATGTTGAACTTATCTTATCAATTGTTGTTTCAAGAAGATAAGAAGGAACAGTATTCCAGATAAGTCCATCCAAAGTATATTTTATATTTGACTGTCGCGAAATCTCATCATAATAGATGACTATCGATCTTTGACCATTCGTAGCAATCGTTGTTAATTGATCTGGGAACTCCGCATAATCTGCATCCCACAATGGTATATCTTCCCAAATCATATTAACCAAACACTTCCTTGCTTTTTGATAAGAATAACAGAAATTGCCTTGATACTCAAACATATCTATCATTCCCCATGATGAACCAATTTCAATATCTATAAATTTATCCCAAGACACTCCATCAATTGTTTTTTGAATATGGATTGTGCTATCTACATTTTGGGCTAAAAATATTGTATTCAGAAGATTAACAAATTTGCCCCCATTAGAAACATACCTTTTTAATACTGTAGAATCCTCAAATATTGGCTCTATTATCTCCCAATTTTTTCCACCATCTGATCGCCACCCTTTAGCAATTTTACAGTATACCGCACTAGAGTCATTCCAGTTACATGTATCACTAATCACATATGCTATAATTTCATCATTAATAAAATTTAGCCCTGCAGACTTTCCTTCAAATAGATCATGCGACTCCAAAGTCCAGGTCTTCAGGCCTTCAGATGACCAAACCCCAACATCATCATAGGTCACCCTACCTGTCACATATTTTTTCCCTGTAGTAATCTGACTAAAATTTGTTGCAGATCCTTGTGAATACTGCATGTCAGGTAGACTAAAGCTTAACAGCTCTACTTCTTTTCTCACAGAAACATATTTACTTGCAGTATCCCCAATGCTATTTACTGCCCTAAAATGACATAAAACAGTTTCACGGTCTAGGCCAGGTCCTGTAATAAAAGTCGCTGTTAACCCTTCAACCCATTCACCATTGCCAATTTTCCACTCATTACTTACAACACCTTTCAAGCTCGTTGCATTGGCCGTAACTGTGACAGATGTATTAGGGGCAACAACAGTATCACCACTCACCGTTACGATTGGATTAAAAATTGATGGTGGCGCTGTATTGATAGTATTAGACTCTGTACTCCGCCCTGTAATTGGTAATTCTCCACTTGATGGAATTAAAACCTGAGCACTCACTCGATAAGCATAGGTTGGATAGCTCACATCTAGAGCTGTTAACTCCTGCATCTTCTGAACTTCATATAAATATTGCCAATCATATGATGCTGTATCCACGGTAACACTCTCATTTGTCTGATAAAGAATATCTATCATAGTCGTTCCAGAAAAACTTTCAACAATAGTATCAGAAGAATCCCACTGATTTATAGAGTCATTCATCTCAACCCTCTCCACCATATAAGACACCACTAACGAATCAGGAATAGAGTCCCAAGTAATAGTGGCTACCCCTAAAAGAGTATCATATACTGCTACCACATTAACCGGAACCGGGATAAGTACTTTCGGGCTTTGTACAGCCAGAATACTCTTCCCATAAGCACTCCCATCCATAGATGACCCATCGAGATTACTATAGCTACTTCTTACTCGTACTCTATATTCCAAACTGTGTGATGTAGTATCAGATAGCGTAAATATTGTATCCCCAGTGGCCCCATATACTACGTCATTAAACTGTGGCTCTATAGTCCTGCCAACTAAAATCCACTGAGGCTCTAAGTTACTCCCAAGATTACGCTCTACAAGATACTCTTGAAAGTGCTCATAACTAACTGGAGTCCAAGTCACCGTTACTCCACCCGATGCTCCATTATACACCGCCTCAACATTTTCTGGAATAGGAATGCTGTTATACTGAAGCTCTATAGGTTCAGCTATTATTGTAGGTAATCCCGATTGAACTTGAACGGTAAGAACCGTATTACTAAAATACTCTTGATTTGGAATCAACATCAATGTGTAGGTACCTTCAGGGACATCAGTAATTGCAAAAGTACCCGTATCTGATAAGTTCACATACATTGACGTACCAACAAGATAGGCCATTACAGCACTCGGCTTGAGAAGTTCAACTCTTTTTCGAATTTCACCACTAATAGAACCTGGAATTTTTAATCCAATATCTCTACGAAGGTCTGTATCAGGAGAGATAATAAGAGAATCTACAAAAGCCGATTCTGTAAGTGATTTTGCTACGATAGTGTACGTATTTTGCTCAGTAACATTAAATGAGTAATTACCATTTGCATCGGTAAGAGTTTGTTGTACCGGTACGGGAGGTGCACCAAGACTATCAACTCCCCGCTTTGCTACAAACAATTGTACTTCTGCACCTGCAACGGTAATATTGTCTGAGGCAATAATTTTACCCCCCATATTACCTGTTTCTGTGCCACCGCCAGCACTATCATCACCATTAATCGCACTACACGATGTAACAACAACACTTATAAACATTAAAAAGATCCATTTTAAATTAAGCATGTTTGCCTCCCTCATATTTTTTACTCAGTGGAAAAAGTTGAAAATTAATTTGATAGACTCGTTCTTCATCAGAATCAGATTGAGCCTCTTTTAAAAGTTGTTTACGAGTATCTTGTAGAACTTGTTTCGCTTTACTAAACCCTTTCTTGGATAAACTCAATGAAAGGGTAGATATATCTCTCTGATCTGCGGGAAAGGTATCTAATGCTCTTTTAGCAAGCTCCATAGTCTCTAACTGAAAATTTTCTAGTTCTAAATTGTGAAATGTTTCATTACCGGTAGTAAGAGTATTAGATGTTTGATTAAACACTCCCTCTTCATTTTCAGAAATAATATTGAGGCGTTGTTGAAGCTCAACAGACTCTTTGGCCTCTTTTTCTGTAATAGCAGGAACCAACTGCTTAGATAGGTCACGATAATTTCCATCGAATGGAAAATAGTAGAGCATTTCACGTATGGCTATATGGTACCACTTCGAAAAATACTCATACATGTTTTTGTTAATCAGATTCATATTAACCTTCTTGTTATTGAGTAATCGTTTGTAATACCGGTTTTTCTCATCGACAGTCTTCGCCTGATTAAAGAAAACGAGGTTTTCGAAATAATCTGCTTCGAATTTATCAAAAGAAAGTGCAGTTACACATCCATCTAAATGTTTAGATGATATATTTCTGCGACCAGAAATGATGTCAGAGAGGAATCCATGCGATTTTAGACCTAATTTAAGTGCAAAATAGCGCTGAGAAAACTTTTTGTTCTCTTTTTTCATCATTTCGTAGTAATCCTTTATGTAAAGGCGAAAGTCTGCGTAATTAAAAATTGATATTACTGTATTGTTCATACCCATAGTATAGGTTTCTCACAATGTGTTTTACATGATCTGGTCGTAAATGTAGAATCTTCTTCACTCAATTTGCGACCACTTTTTAACATATCAATTAGACGAGTATAATGAATGAACGGTGCCAGAATGAACGAATTTTATCAGATTACTGAATCTTTTTAGCTTTTTTAGCGCATCCATGATCTCATAATACATAATCACGACATTCAACTAAATGGTTCACAACAAAAAATGCCCGACATAAGTCGGGCATTTTTTAATCTCTATTTTTAGTAATTCTAAACTTCAGAAAAGTCCAAAGTCGCAAAGTGATCTTCAATAGTCTCTGCACGACGAATCAATTTCACCGACCCATCATCTTGAAGCAACAACTCAGCAGAACGAAGTTTTGCATTGTAGTTAAAGCCCATCGAATGTCCATGAGCACCCGTATCATGAATCACTACTAGGTCACCCGATTCAATCTCAGGAAGCTTACGGTCAATGGCAAACTTATCATTATTCTCACACAGTGAACCCGTCACATCATATGTTACAGTCGCTTCATCATTTTCTTTACCAGCTACAGTGACATGGTGATACGAACCATAGAGCGCTGGGCGCATAAGGTTTGTCATGCATGAATCAAGCCCTGCATAGGTTTTATACGTCTTCTTAATATGAAGACACTCAGATACCAAATAGCCATAAGGGCCTGTAACCATACGACCACATTCCATCACTATTTTAAATGGGTTAATACCATTGGCAATAATTTTTTCATCATAATATGCTTTAATCTTATCAGATATTTCTTGAAGTGATGGCTGTTTTTCTTCTGGCTTATAAGCCACACCGATGCCACCACCAAGGTTTGCAAATTCAAATTCAATACCAACTTCTTTATGCACGCGAACAACCATATCAAATAAGATACCTGCAGTCTCTGCAAAATAGTCAGGGTTAATTTCGTTTGACGCAACCATCGTATGGAGACCAAAACGCTTAACTCCTTTCTCTTTTAAGACCTTAAAGCCTTCAACAATTTGATCGGCAGTAAACCCATATTTTGCATCCTCAGGTTTACCAATAATATCGTTCCCTTCTTTTAATGAACCAGGGTTATAACGAAAGCATACAAGATCAGGAAGACCACCACACTCTTTTTCTAAAAAGTCGATATGAGTAATATCATCAAGGTTAATGATCGCTCCCGCTTTTTTCGCCTCAACATACTCATACACCGGGGTATCATTAGAAGTAAAAATGATGTCTTCACCAGTTATACCTGACTTCTCAGAAAGAAGAATCTCAGGGTATGAAGAACAATCTGCCCCCATACCTTCCTCTTTAAGGATTTTTAAAATGTATGGATTTGGAAGTGCTTTAACTGCATAAAAGTTCTTAAACCCACCAGGAACCCAATCAAATGCCTTTTTAAACTCTTGCGCGTTTGTACGAATCGCCTTCTCATCATAAATATGAAAAGGTGTTGGATGTTCAGCAACAATATCGTTAAGCTGCTGAGCGCTAAAGGGGAGAGTTTTTTGAGACATAGGTCCTCCAAGGTTCAATGGGGTATAAAGATACTTACCATACGCCCATTAGTCAATTACCCGCGGACTCTAGCCTCAATTGATGACGGAATTGTACAAATAGTACAAGATTGTCACATGCTCAATTTTCTCAATACTAAACCGATTTGGAGAGCGTATCTTAAAATATATAAGAGTAATGACAACTCACATTTTGTTCTAGCTGTGCTTTCTCATTAAGATGATGCCGTGAATAAGAGTGTTGATACTGAACGCTCATTTCATGATGGCTAAAAATTCTATACCGAATAGCTCCAAATCCATAGATTTTATCAGATTCCGGTGAACGCCAAATATCTTTTGGGTCATCATACCGGTAGAGATAATAGTACCCTACTCCGCTTTCAAATGAAAAGCCTTGGTCTAACTGGTACCCTACTTTGAGAGTAACGTCAGTAGGGTGATAATCAATGTCTTGTGAAAATTGCGGTGTATACTCCATCAACCCTTCACCCCAAATCCTCTCTGAAAAACGATATTTCACCCTCGGCGCCACAGTATATTGATGCCAAAAGTCATCCTTTTGGCTATAGCCTATTGCCGTCATCCCTAATAATATACTCCAATGAAGCTTCTCTTTAATTAAGGCCCCTTCCTCATCCAACTGTGGGTCAGTTAAAAGAACACGCCATAACAATGGCCATAAATGACGCTCCCATCGAGGGGAAACATCATTCCACACATCCAGTCCAGATAAAGGATCGACATCTATATTTTTACTATTAAGAAGGCCAGAAGAGTCTATTGGTATTGTCAAGCTGGTTGTAATCCTTGAATAATCACCAACATTTTTAACGGGACGATCAATTTCATTTTGAAAATTATTGTGACTGGTCATACTACATGCACTTAATGTAATGATACACCAGAGTAGAAAAGCTTTCATTCTATAGCCCTTAAATTACTAAACAGGGAGAATATAAAAAAAGCCTTCAAAAGAAGGCTTTAAGACTGAATTGAGAACATTAGAATTCTGTTAAAAACTTCTTAATCTTCTCTTCAATATTCGAAATTTTTTCATCAAACCGAGTCACATTCTCTTCAAACTGTGCATAGATCGAATCGAACCGCTCCTCTTCTCTTTTGATTATTGTCGAGATTGATGCGAGGTTTTCATCTTTATACGCTGTTGCGTTGAGCGCCATTTCTTTACAGTATTCAAGGCCCGCTTTTAAGTTATTCTTAAAGGCAACCAATGTCCGAACCTCTTCTGACGTATGAGCACAATCACGAACTTGCTCTCCGAAGTAATCAACATACATAGTCACCTCTTTCGCAAACATATGAGGACGTTCTGGAGATACTAAAGAATCTATTTTACCATAAATATGTTCAATCATCTCTTGTAGTGAGTAGTCGCGTGTAAACCATGCGGCATTTGGTCCAGGACAAATTGATTGTGGGGCCTTAGCTTCATTCGCCTCGCCAAGTAATATAAGCGCACCGTTACCAAGGTTATGGCAGATACACTGCTTTGCATGAACATTTGATACTGCTTTCTCTTTCTCTTCTACAGTTAACGTACCTGTTTCAATCTGTTCAAGCTTCTCTTTTTGATATTTTTTCGAAGCAGTACAAATAGGCTTTTCGCTAAACTCGCTATTAAATTTAATGAAGCCCTTAGGGCAACCAGAACCAGGTGTTCCTTTGTCAATATTACTCTGTGTCCAAAGACCAGATCCTGAGCCAACAATATTGTTAAATGGTACTCCAAGTGGTGATGCAGGACTGAGATAGAAATCCTTTTCAGTCCCGTTCTTTAAAAGCGTTCTCGTCGTATCGTCAATTGGTGTCGCTTCTGGTACGAATAAAAATGGGCTCGCCCAACCAACCTTATCCATATTATATTCATTGAGAAGACGTTGATTTTCACCAGCAGTACCAATACCACCCTGTACAGTTATCAGCGGTGAATTCTCTTCGCCAACAAATGGCCAATCCATCTTTTTATAAAACTTTTTCACCATAGGCATTACTTTTGAAGCAAGCTGTTCACGGTTATCTTTAAACTCCTGCATAATTACAGGGAGTAGGTATCCATTAGAGGCAAATGCATGTCCACCACAGTTTAACCCCGATTCTATACGATACTCTGATACTTCAATACCTTTACGTGCTATAAACTTTCCTTGAATCAGTGATGAGCGATAATCACTTACCTTAATGACAACACGTTTTTTAATATGACCCGTCGCATCTCTAAAAAAGTCTTTAAACGTACTCATGTAGCTAAAGAGACGTTGATTCATACCTGCTGAAAAGATGATGGCCGAGTCAAGCTTCGATTCAGCATAGCCTCTGAGGGCCGCATTTGCGTCACTATACTCATCAGGAAGCATATCACCATTAGAATCGTAATTACTCTTATCGAGTTTTACCATGATATTAACATCTATTGAGCCTGCAACCATACGTTCCGTAATTTCATTCTCTAATGCAGAACGTTCATTACCTGTAGACATTGTCAACATTCTGATATAATCAATCTTGAGAGGGGCGGTTTCCGGCAAAAGATCAAAGTATTTTTTCTTCTCATTATCTTCACCAAAGGGGAGCTCTTTTATCCCATTGAATTTAATAGCAACCACATCATCAACAACATTCAGATAGGCCGTTATTCTCTTTGCCCTACCATCCACTGTTGCATTTCCAATCTTTTCATACGGCAATCCAAATTCTTCACAGTAGTGTTTTCTCACCTGCTCACACAGCTTATCATCAACCAATGAAATTACTGATGAGATACCAAAGGGTGCTACTCGAATAGGGGTATCTAATGAGTGTCCTGTTCCCATAACGGGAATATGAAATAAGTGCTGATACATAGTGTTCCTTTCTGCTTATCTGAGTACAAAGATACCACATTACTTCCCATAATTCTTGATTTTCACCCCAAAATGACCCTATTTGACAATAACAGAAATTACCTGACAATTGATGACAAATAGCTTTTTTCGCTGCCTCCCAACCACATACTCATCTATGCCACTCTCTTTTCGAATTTTTAGCATATAAGCTCAATATACAAGATTAGAGTGGCCCTTTTCGTAAAAACGTACTATCATAAGAATCATAAACAGTTAAAAGTATTTAAAGGTAGTTCTATGAAAAACCAAATCATAGAAGATAGAATTGGTGGTATTGAAGAGCTTCCAACACTTCCTCTTGTCATTAGACAAGTCCAAAAAGTGATGCGTGATCCCAATAGTAATATGGCAAATATTGCATCTATTATCACTAAAGACCAATCTCTCTCGACCAAGGTTCTCCGTCTCGTTAATTCTGCGCATTATGGCCTCAGAAGCCGTGTTACCTCTGTGTCTCAAGCAATTGTTATTCTAGGGCTCAATACTGTAAATAACATTATGCTTGGTCTGAGCGTTATCAACATGTTTGATGAAAGCTCTGATTCGCTCTTTAACTATGATAAATTTTGGGAACACTCCTTTGGCTGTGCTCTCATGGCAAAACACCTCAGTTCAGCTATGAACTACCCAGACCCAGAAATATGCTTTATCACCGGCCTACTCCATGATATTGGAAAATTAATTCAAGAGCAGTTCATGCATAAAGATTTTGTTAAATGCCTCACCTTAACCCATTCAACCAAAAAACCTCTTGTAGAAAATGAGGAGAATATTTTTGGTTTTAACCATTCAGATCTTGGTTCTTACATTACTAACAAATGGGAGATTCCAGAAAACATATGTATCGCAATTCAATATCATCACAACCCACAAGACCTACCAGCAAATCTTGAAGATAACAGAGATATAGTCAATATACTTGCTGCAGCAAACCAACTCTGTCAACTTGAAGGCCTCGGTGATCTCTCTGAAGAATATAAGCCCGTATTTGGAGAAGTGCTTCCTATTGACATTCCCCAAAATAAGCTTGACGAAATAATTGAAAAGACCAAAGAAGAGATTAAAATTACTCTCAAAGAATGGAATGCCTAAATAATTCCCTTTTTCTTCTACTGCTCTACAACAACTTTCGTTCATCCAATAGCGACACTACCATTGCAACTATTTCATCAGGGCTTAAGGTTTTACAATTGAAAACCAAATCAAAAATTGAACGATCGGATTTTTTACCTTCAAAAAAGTCACGCAAATGCATTCGTTGTTCATCAATTTCCTTAACCTTCTTTTTAGCATCCTCTTCCGAGATAGAGAAGGTTTCACGAGTGATATCAACACGCCAATTATAGGGCGCCTGTAGTCGAATATGAATTGCATTCAAATGATCTTGAAGAAGCGTCACACCACCACGACCAACAATGATAACATGCCCCTCATCAGCTACACCATGTAACACTTCAGCAATGGTATTTCTAATTTTCATGTCACTTACTGGGAGTGGACTAAAGGAGGTTAGTATATCGCTCAACCCACCACTTTTCGCTTTAGCTACTGATTCTACAAACACTGGGTCTAGTTCCAATTTCTTCGCAGTATCTTCAATTATTTGTTTATCAACCCATCGCCATTGCACACCATACTTTCCATCTGGATTTCTTGCCTCAAGTGCCGCAGTTAATTTTTCTGCAACAAGTTTAGAAGGACACCCACACTCACGTGATATGGTAATCACCGGTTTGACATTCATATGCTCATCAAACTTTTGTCTTCTGAGAAGATAGTCTATGAATTCCTTTTTCATGATAGAGCCCCTATTAAAAGCCTTACCACTATTATATCACAGAATAACTATTAAAAGAGGTCTTTTAGAAAAACTTGAACCTTTTGAGTAAGTTGAGGGTTAAAAGCTAGAATTGAGGCACATCACCTATTAGTGAATCACACCTACCCCTGCATTCTGAATGTAGCCCATTTTGCCTGTACCCAAATTTATAGAGAGCCAACCATCATTAGTTTCTAAAATTTCAAAGGTTGTACCTTCATGAATTTCAAACAAAATTTCAGAACTCTTACGAGGTTCACTTAACACAGAAGTACCATCAGTTAAAAGCACGCCATGAGATAACGTATTAATCTGATACATTCTAAAAGAGATAGAAACACCAACAATAACCAATAAAAAAACAGTTCCAATAATGACAGGATACAGTGTAAAACGAGCCGGCCCCCGTATCAGAAAAACAGCAGCAATAGTTACAAAAAGAATAAAGAGCAAGGCAATTACTACCAAGTGGGAGGTGTTCATATTCATGTACCGATACCACTTTGTAAGAATACCCGCTCCTGTCAAAACCTCTTCTTGTTTATCTTGAATCAGTGCACGCGCAAACTCTAGGTTTGCCTCTACATCTGGTTCTCCTGGATTCAACAGCAAGGATTTTTCATAATAGAGAATCGCCTTTCCAAGTTTTGCTTGACGATACCATGCATTACCTAAATTGTAGTAGAGCACCCAACTATTAACACCTTCATTTGTGCAACTTTCAAAAAATTGCACCGCTTGAGCATACTTATCTGACTCATAGGCTTCAATACCTTTAACATAATAATCA
The DNA here is from genome assembly GCA_051532055.1 of Fibrobacterales bacterium. Classification (GTDB taxonomy): domain Bacteria; phylum Fibrobacterota; class Fibrobacteria; order Fibrobacterales; family JAOPTW01; genus JAOPTW01. The sequence continues at coordinate 245,653 of JAOPTX010000007.1, forward strand.
GTGCATTTCTCAATAGTATCATCTGCAAATAAGGTACTCACCAATAAAACCATCACTATCAAATATTTCATACTTTTTTCTCCAGTGATTTCAAAAGTGTTTCTGCTCTATCAAAGTCGGATTGCATCTCTGTTGCTGACATCTGTAGCGCTGCGAATTGTGCTTTATCACACTGCAACATAAGGGCGCGATATTGACTAATCTGATCATCAGATACTTTTTTATCAGTCAGAACCTCAATAGCACTTTCAATAGTCAATCCTATGAACTCTACGGAAAGTTTGTCACTTAAATACTTTGTCACAGCAGTATTGAGTTCTGAGTAAAAAAGTGCTACGTCATTACTATTCAAAGCATTCTGTGCTTCTCTTAATCGTTTAAGTGCTTGAGACCGTGCTTTACCACGACGCCTTTTGTCACTACTGAGTCCTGCTGAACCCCTCATTTTTTTTAATATCAATACCAAAAAGAGCGGCAATGATGTTGCACAGATCAAAATCCAGTACCACACTTGAGAATGAATAGAAACGCCATCATTTTGTAATAACTCAATCTCCTTCTTAATAAAACGAATGTCAGACCCAAGAGAGCGAATCCTATCTTGAGATTGAACGAGCACTTGTTGCCCCGCAACAGATCCTGCCACCACTGTACCTTTTTTAACAGTAATACGTATTGGCCCCGAGGAACGACTCTTATACGTACCCGACTTTGGGTCAAAATAATTAAAAACAATAGGCTCAAGCTCAAAGGTTCCGGGAAGTTTTGGATACAAAAAGTACTTTGCTGTTTTAGTAGTACGAATCAACCCTCCTACCTCTCTCTTCGATGTGTTCACTTCAGGAGGAACTGTTCTAAATTGAGAGAAGTCAGGCAACTGAGGATTAGGAATTGCACCAGGCCTACCATTACCACTCATCTTCATTGTCAAGGTAATAGCATCCCCCATCTCAATCTCTTTTTTATCAAAGGCCGCTGAAAAACTATACTGCCCTACTAAACCACTAAAGGTCTTAGGTTTTCCTTTAGTGGGAAGTGGTTTAACATTAATCTCTACTTGAGGAGTCTTGGCTATTGCATCAATTGATTTTGACTGAGTTGAACTAAAAAAGAACGATGAATTTCCCCGCTTTTCTTTTTTCTCTTCACGCTGTACTTGACCCTCTTTAGTATAACTCATCTCAATTGTTGGAAGAGATATTTTACCCGACTTCGTTGGAGATAAATAAGCATACTTCAAAATAGCCTGATCAACATAGGGAGCCTTTGCTCGTTTTTTCTCTAATTTCAATTCTTTGTTTTTGTGAGCCCAAAAACCTGTTCCAAAATCTTCTTTGCTAAAAGCAAGGTTGCCTTGATAGTTATCATAAAAGCCCATATTAATGGTATATCTAAATTGCTCACCTACAAACAGTGATTTTTTAGAAAGAGTTGGGTAGATGGAGAGACCTTGTGCACTGTATCCTCGTTTGACATTAATACGAAGGTTCGCTTCTATATGCATAGGATTGTTATTTACCAACCAGGTAAAATTCTTAATAGTTTTAATACCTGAAGATTTCGCTTTTAGAGTGAACTTATAAACGGTAAACTTACTCACTCTCCCAAAGAAATCACGCTGGCTCTTATCTTCCCATTTTCTATTGAGAATCGTAATATCAGATTGTTTAAAATCAATTGAACCCTTTTTGGCATTAGGTACATTCTGAAAAAGAATGTTGAGAGTAAATTCACTGCCAACCCTTGGCTCGCGAGGATTAACCTCTACCGATATTCCAGCAAAAAGACCCGTCACATTAAAAAGCATTGCTAAAATTATAAGCCGCTTAATCCATCCTATCATCAATTACCAATCCTTCACAGGTCTACCCTGGCCCTTGCCCCGTTTCCACTTCTCAGGGTCCTCTTTCGTCTCTTCTTCATTATAATTTTGAAGAAGTTCCTCTGCCTGTTCTGGTGTTAATTCACCCTCTTGCACTTCTGGCGGAGGAGTCTCAGTCGAATCAGCCTCAGTAGATTTATCTTCTTGAGGATCAGATTTTTCACTACTTGTATCGCTCGAAGAACTGCTCTCTTGACTAGACGATACTCCCGATTTATTTTTTTGATTTTGTTCTTCTTCTTGGTCCTGCTTATTTTCTTCTTGATTTTCTTGATCTTCTTGCTGCTCTTGGTCTTGATTTTGTTGCTGCTGCTGATCTTTCTTCTGTTCTTCTTGCTGCTCTTTGATCTCTTCGATACGTTCTTTGAGCATTTGCAGTTTTTCATTTTGCGGATGTCGACTGAGGCCCTCTTCTGCCTCAAGCAGGGCTTGATCAACTTTTGATCCAATATATAAAAAAGATGCCTTCTTAAAATAATCGTGTGCACTCTGAGCTGATGCGAGTCCAATTACAGTCAATATCATAGCGAGTAGTTTCATATTAAATTACCCCTATTTCGTTATCACCAGGATTATTCTCCAATGGTGTTTCTGGTTTACGCCCTTCATTAATATCAATCACATCCTGTAATCGCTGTACATAGGTCTTATATGAGCCAGCTGTTTCATCTTTGCTCATTACATCCTCTAGAACACCTTTAGCATCATGATAGAGCTCTTGGGACGCTAGCTGTAATGCTTTTGCGAGTGCGGCCTTTGCATCTTTACTTGGAGGAGGTGGTGGTGGTTGATTAGGGTCTTGCTGCTGATCTTGTTGGTCTTTATGTTTATCAAGTTCTTCTTTTAGTTTAATTTGTATAAACTCTATATTCCGCTTTGCTTTTTCATAAGAGTCATCCTCTTCGAGAGATTTCTTAAGAGATGCAATCGCTTCTTTATACTTATCGATCTTTGCTTTAGGCTCTTGTTGCTGATTCCCCTCGCGAAAGGCAGTATTACCCATATTAAAATAGGCATTGCGTGCAATAATACTATCCTCACCTAACGCTGATTTCCTCAGACTTTCCGTGGCTTTATCATACTTTTTTAGTCGATAATAACTGGTCCCTATATTATACTCAAGTATTTGTGAATCAGGCATATCAACTTGAGCTTGTAAATAAAGCTGGAGTGCCTCTTGATACTCCCCATCATCATACGCTTTATTCCCATCATCAACAATTGAGCTGATGGCAGGAATCGTTAAAAGCAAAAAGGCAGAAAAAAACATTTTAAACGACATTATACAAATCTCCCTTCCCATTTCTTCTTTTTCTTATGGCGATATGGTGTTGTTTTCTCAAGAATCGTAATACCTAGTGCAAGTAATTCGGGAAACAAAAGTAGCAATAATGCAAGGGCTAGAGGAATTTGAAAACGATCGACATACTGCTCCACATTTTCTCCCTCAACTTCTCGTTTTTCTCGCTGTTCAATTTCTTCAAGTATTTTAACGAGCTCAAATTCACCCGGACCTGCATGGTAATATTTCCCATCAGTAAGGAGTGCAATTTTTTGTAACGTTTGTTGATCTAACTTGGTAGTCACAATATTGCCGCGACGATCTTTTTTGTATTGAGGACTCCCATTTTTTCGCCCCACAGGTATGGGCACGCCCGCTGTAGAACCTATACCCACTGTGTATATCACTATTCCCTCTTCAGCTGCTTTCTTTGCCACTTCAAGCACTTTAGGGTCGTGTTCTTCTCCATCAGTAAGTAAAACAATAACTTGATACTTACGTTGTTTGGTATCAAAGGTTTCAATAGCCTTTTCCATTGCCGCCCCAATATTTGTACCAGGCATCAGCATATTTGGATTAAGCTCATCCAAAAACATTCTCACCGCTGAATAATCGAGAGTCAAAGGACATTGTAGTTGTGGTTCTCCAGAAAAGGCGATCAATCCGATGCGATCTCCAGAAGAGCGTTCAAGAAAGCTACTAATCTCATGCTTTGAACGGGTCAGCCTATTTGGCTTTATATCTTCAGCAAGCATAGAAAGAGAAATATCTTGAACGAGAAGAACATCAAGTCCCTCCTGTTTCATGATTTCCATCTTAGTGCCCCACTGGGGCCGGATCATAGCAAGTACTAAAAATATGAAAGCGATAGCAACAAGAGTCGCCCTCAACATAAAGTTTCCATAGACGGCCGTGTTAGTAAGTTTTTCGACCATGCCCGCAGATGCAAACCTACGGAGTAACTGTTTTTTTCGTAAGAGCCCGTAGGAAAAAAGTATCACTAAAAGTGGTACGACAAAGAGAGCCCAAAAATATTCCGGTGATGCAATTTTCATGGTATTTTTATAAACCTCGTGTTAGCAAGAGTGATCTCTAATAGCAACAGCAGCGCTCCCGCAATTAAAAACCAGTAGAACTCTTCTTTATATTTTGTATAACTATGGGATTCGATCTCCGTTTTTTCAAGAGCATCGATTTCATCATAAATTGTAGCAAGCTCAGACTTATTATTGGCATAGAAAAATTTACCATCAGTTTTTTCAGCAATAGATTTCAACAGTCCTACATCTGCACCCTGATTTTTATCTATAGCTGCTTCACCCCAAGACATTTCGCCGGTCCAAGGATTTTGACGCGAAACCAACATTGATCCTGACTTTTTACCTACGCCAACAGTATAAACCTTGACCCCCATAGTTTGTGCTACATTTGCAGCCTGAAGAGGGGTAATTGATCCTGCATTATTTGCACCATCCGTGAGTAATATAATCACTTTACTTTTCGCCTTAGAGTCTTTTAATCGACTCGTCCCCGACATTATGGCATTGCCTATTGCGGTGCCATCTACAGAAACTGATTTATTATTAACGGTACTCAGAAATTGTTTCAGTATACCATAATCCATGGTTAATGGACACTGTGTATAACTACGTCCCGCATAGATCACCAATCCCAGTCTATCAGTTTTACGTTTATCAACAAACTCACCGATAACATTTTTTGCAGCACCGAGTCTTGTGTAACGCTCATGTTGGCTTGAGTTATAGAATTTTTCCGCATCCATTCGTCCAATTTTAGCCATTTCCTTTGTAGTGAGCATATCAAGTGCTCCCATCGAACCAGAAACATCAAGAGCGAGTACAATATCAATTCCTTCTGAATTAATATATTCGAGAGCCTCACCACTTTGCGGACGAGCCAGAGCAACAATGAGTGCCATAACTGCTAAACACTTAATTACCAGCAACATATGTCGTAACTTGAGCGCCATACTCGTTTTAATGGTTTTAAGTTTTTGAATTCCCGAAAAGCGAATCGTGTATTTTTGACTATTCTGGGTTCGCACATAATTCCAAACCATAATCGGAATAATAACCAACAACCATAAATATTCAGGATTGTGAAGATTATAAAAAACCTCTTTCATTATACTGCCCCCTTAGTTGAATCAATAGGACCATTCACTGAGAGCTCTTCCGAAGGTTTTGTTTGTTCTACAAACCCTTCAACATACTCATTCAGCATCGTATTACTTGTATCATCTAAGGTCATTTTAGCAAACTTAATAAGATCCGTTTTTTCACAAAACTGAGGAAGCGCTTCTTTGAGTTCTCCTTCAATTTCAGAAATGAGTGTCACTCGCTCTAGAAGCTCTGCCGTTGTTGCTTCAGATGCATCAACATTAAAACGTCGAGATATATAATGCTTCAAAATTTCAGTTAACTCAAAGAAATGATCTTTATAAGCACCCGTCTCCATGAGATTACGGTGTTTCAACTCATTCAATTGTTTTTTCGCCTCTTCATAAGGGGGGAGAACAATAGCACTCTCCTTATTTCTTTTACGGCGAATCAGTACAATAATCAGAACTAGCAGAGCGAAACAGATACTACCGACAATAATTAATATTGTTTGAAGTGCCATGGGTGCACCAACAACGCCTTCAACTTCTAAAATATCTGTGACATCTTCACTATTTCTATTGAGGACAGTGATTTTTATGGGTTCAGTAAAAAGCTGAACTTTTGTCGTATCTCCTTTTGGCAAGAATTCTACAACTTGTGGGGGAACAACATATTCTCCCGATAAAAAGGTCGACAATAGGAGTGTCCACTTTTGAGTTGTCACTCCTTTTCCAGAAACCGATTCGCTCACTTGATGCTCACGCACCTCAAAGGTACCAAGATTACCAATAAGGCCCGGTAACTCAATAACTGATGAATCTGGGTAGGCTATGGTAATCATATATTCAAAACGATCACCAATATAAATTTCAGACCGACTCACTGTACTGTTAAGAGTAACTTCCTGCGCTATCAGGCTCCCTACGCAGAGCAACATCAAAACCATAATTATTCTATACTGTTTCATCATACTACTTAATTTTATCCATATAAAGTTTAACGTCATCTGCCTTGAGCAATTTGTCAATGTATTGACTGACAAGCACATTTTGTTTCTGCATCATATAGTCTTGGTGGACTTTTTGCTTCACTTGATCGTAACTCACGGTATCGCCGTATTGGTCTTTATTTGCATTGTAAAAATTTACCACATCACTCTCCACAACAGATACATCTTTTAGCTCCTCTTTAATAGTAGCTTGAGCAAGTATCTGAGTCTCCACCTGAGCCATCTGTTGTTTGATTTCGGGTGCATCTGCAAGACCTTTTCTACGTGCAGCTCGTGCAGCAAGTATTGTCCCTATATAGTTCTGAGCCATTTGCTGTTTCTTAATAGGCTCTTCTGGGAGTTTTCCAAAAATATTTTCTACCTCTTCAAGGGTAATTTTTTGACCTCCAATCTCAGCTACAACAGTGCCTGATACTGGTTCAACTGTTTTGTTCAGAGTAACCGCTTCAGATACATGCTGGCTCGCATCAAGGGAACGCCCTAACCGTTCAAGGCAGAGAACCATGTATTTATTAAGATTACCACTAAACTTTTCTTTTGGTGCAAGCGCCTTAATCATTGTATATGATGCCAATGCTCCTTTATAATCTGCGAGATTATCTTTTTGAATAGTCGCAATTTGATATAAAATGTTCGCACGCTTTTTGTTCTCTAAACTATGGTTATTCAAGAGAGACTCATATGTCTCAATTGATGCAGTATACAGCTCTTGTTGTCTCAGTGCAGATGCCATTTTTTCAAGTTCATCAACACCGTATCCACCAGGAGTCTGACACCCTACAAGGCTCAAGACTGACATAATAATTAATAGGTTACGCACGTTTTCCATTCTCCTTTGAGCGCCTAATAAAAAAGTTCACTAGGGGCTTCAGGGTCTCTTTATAGCTATCTTCGATCTCGACCCGTACATAATCGACAGACATTTTCTTAAATACTTTCTCTAATTGATCTTGTTCTTTTGTTGCTCGTTTTGAAAAAGCAGCTCTAAAAGATGCGTCCCCAGAATCTACAAGTACCGTTTCACCTGTTTCGGCATCTTCTAATTCCAAAAAACCCGCAGGAGGAAGTTCCATCTCACGAACATCACCCACATTCACAGCCAAGACATCATGACGCTGTTTAAGAAGTCTCAAACTTTTTTCAAATGACTCATCTTGAAAGTCACTCACAATCATAACAACTGCACGTCGGCTCATCATTTTGACTAAGTGCTCAAAAGCCACAGACATTTTAGTACCACGATGTTTTGGTTCAAAATAGAGGAGCTCTCGTATCAAACGTAAAACATGCTTTCTTCCCTTTTGAGGCGGGATAAATAGCTCGACTTCTGTAGTAAATATGAGAAGCCCTACTTTATCATTATTTTTAATGGCCGAAAATGCAAGTAATGCCGAAATTGTGGCCATTACCTCACCCTTCATCTCTTCCTTTGATCCAAAAGAGGCAGAGGCAGAAGCATCAACTACAAGCATTACCGTAAGTTCACGCTCTTCTGCAAACTTCTTTACATGTAAGTCCCCTGTACGTGCAGTCACGTTCCAGTCGATAGACCGAATATCATCACCTACTACATACTCACGTACTTCAGTAAACTCCATACCATTACCTTTAAAGGTAGAGTGGTATGCTCCAGCCATTACACTATTGATAATCCCTTTCGTACTGATCTCAATGCGTTTTACTGTTTTTAAAATTTCTTTATTTATCATTTTATTTTCTCAGAATGACACAATAATCGTTCAATGTTACGCAACTCTGCACTGCTTGAAATAGAATATACAAGTTCTTGAACCCTATACCCAATGGGTGAAAGAGTCTATTCCCTCGTAATTCATAACTTCAGCTAATCCTTAAGGGACCTCTACTGAATCAAAAATCTTCTGAACAATCATTTCACTTGAAATTTCTTCCGCTTCAGCTTCATAACTTAAAATCATTCGGTGACGAAGAACATCCATACCGATTGATTTAATATCTTCAGGGGTCACATAGGCACGACCTTTCAAAAACGCATGCGCTTTCGAAGCTACTGCAAGATTAATTGAAGCACGTGGTGACGCCCCTACCTCAATCATCTCAGTGAGATCTTTAATACCAAAGGCCATAGGATCACGGGTTGCTGCAACAATCGAAACAATATAATCTTTAATACGATCATCCATATACACTTCACGAACGACCTCTCTACATTTTAAGAGTTGCTCAGCAGATACAACAGGTTGCGCTTTCTTTAATCCAGCCCCTGATACGACATCGAGAATTTCTCTCTCCTCAGACTGTGTCGGATAATCAACATGAAGTTTGAACATAAAACGGTCAACTTGGGCTTCAGGGAGAGGATAGGTACCTTCCTGTTCAATAGGATTTTGCGTTGCAAGAACAACAAAGGGTTCATCAAGTTTATACGTTGTATCACCAATAGTTATTTGACGCTCTTGCATTGACTCTAGAAGTGCTGATTGCACTTTTGATGGTGCACGATTAATCTCATCAGCCAAAATAATATTACTAAACAATGGGCCTTTTTTAACTTCAAACTCACCTGTTTTTGCATTATATATTTGCGTACCCAAGAGGTCAGCAGGGAGCAAATCTGGCGTAAACTGAATACGACTAAAATCAAGGGTTATTGCATCTGCAAATGCCTGAACCATAGTTGTTTTAGCAAGCCCTGGTAAGCCTTCTAATAAAATGTGTCCATTGGAAAGCATGCCGATGAGAATTTTTTCAAGCATCGCTTTTTGCCCAATCACCACAGTACTCACTTCATTGAGCAATGCTGTACCGAAGCCACTATTTTCATTTACTTTTTCTGTAATTTGATTGATGTCTACAGAGCTCATTATTCTTCCTCTTTTATTTCTAAGCATACACTCAATATGTGTATGCTTTTCATTAATTCAAATTCTTCACGTTTACCACCACCAAACTTAAGGTGATTACATTCATTCAATATATGCTTCCACTCAGACTCACTTTCAACAATTTCTTCGCTATAGCGTTGATAGAGTTCATGGATACTTAATTCTTCCTCAGATGAACCAAGCTGCTGTTTCAACCACTCAATTGCTAAATATTCAATCTGAGTGAGTACCTGTTTTGAATCAGCTTTTTTTATTCTCTTTTTTAATAGGGCAATCTCATCGAAAAATTGAATCGCACTCTCATCAGTTTCAGCTACTCGAGCACTTCTTTTCTTCTTGAAAACTAACCCACAAATTATGATGAGTATTATAGCAAATCCAAACATAAGATATGTCACAGTTGTATCACGCATCGGTAAAATCTCGATAGTATGAGCAGGAACTTCCAATTCAAATTTTTTGCCCATATGCTCATAGCCAATGGTATAGAGGTTATTCCCTGCAATACCCGGCCCCTGAGTTATCAATTTAAAATGATATGTAGTAATATTGAGGTACCCTTGTACCGAGTATACCTTCTTCTGATCAATATTTACCGATGCCAGTTCTAAATTATTAAACTGTGACCCTTCACTTGGCTGGAAAAGAAGGGGATGGCGTGCTTCAGAATAACTTAGAACAACAGTGAATAAAGCAGTATCTCCAAGAGTTACTTCATCAATTAAAAAGGCCGACTTTAGAGTGACAACTGGAGACAATTTTTGTTCATCTGGCAATTTGGTAGCCAAAGAGTCACTCTCTAAAAGCTGAGCTGTAGCGGGAAGAACTAACGCGATAATGAAAATAAGAAAATAACGAAATAGTTTCATGGTTCTAACACTATGTTATAAGGTTTATTGAGAAGAAAAATAATATTTTTTAGCAAAAAATAGAAGAAAAAGCCCAGTTTGACTGGGCTTTAGATAAGCGTAAGAAATAAAAAACATGAGTACTAATCTATTTGACACAAAATTGGCTGCCTGCCTTACTGATTAAATGGAGAAGTATCATAAAGTGATACCATAAATTCCAAACTTTAACTTTTTCTTTTATTTTTATTTCCCCAACGAGATTTTGTGAGCCCTTCCCCATTATTTGCTACTTTTGTCCTTATATATGCTAATACCCGAATCACTTGAGAATCTCATACACGCCCTGGCTAAACTCCCGGGAATTGGACCGAAGTCGGCAAAGCGTGTCGCGTTTTACCTACTATCACAACCCCCAGAGGAAGCTCACCTTTTGAGTGACGCTATAATTGCTGCTAAAGCAAATATACGTTTCTGTTCGCAATGCTTTAATTATTCTGAAGAGCCCCTCTGTCCCATTTGTTCAAACCCCAAAAGAGATACCTCAACTATCTGTATTCTTGAAAAGCACTCAGATCTGTATGCATTTGAATCAAGTGGTGGCTTTTCAGGAGTTTATCATGTACTCGGTAACAACATCTCGCCTCTTGATGGAATCGGGCCCGAAGATATTCATGTTCCAGAGCTCCTCAAGCGCTTAGATGGAGTTACAGAAATAATACTCGCTATGAGCTCCAATGCTGATGGCGAAGCTACAGCGCATTTTATCGATCGAGCTATTGGCGATCGACCCATTAAAAGAACACGACTAGCACGAGGCATACCTATGGGTAGTGAACTTGAGTACATCGACACCATGACCATTTTAAAAGCTCTCGAAGCACGGACCTCATTATGATAATTCATTCAGCTCAATTTATTAAAGGCGCAGTCAATATTTCTGGTATTCCCGAAGATGAGCTCCCTCAAATCGCTTTTGCAGGACGTTCTAATGTTGGAAAGTCATCTCTCCAAAATGCGCTCCTCAATCGAAAAAAATTGGTCAAAACAAGCTCTACCCCTGGTAAAACAAGAGAGATAAATTTCTTTCTCATAAATGAAAAATTCTATTTTGTTGACCTTCCAGGACTCGGATATGCTAAGCTTTCTAAAAAGCTACGGGGGGAAATCTCTGATTTTATTGGTGATTATGTTTTTAACAGTAAAAACCTTCGCGCAGTGATATATCTTATTGACATTCGTACCAGTGGAACTTCTACCGACATTGACGCAATTCAACATTTACTCGATACAGAGATTCCTGTCTTGCTTATTTTGACAAAACAGGATAAACTTAATGCTAAAGAGAGAAATAAAGCAGTTAAAGCACTCATGGAAAAACTGGATATCACCCAGCAGCCCCTAATGGTGAGTAGCTTTAAAAAAATTGGTCTCGATACTGTATGGAGTGCCATTGAGGAGTTATTTGCACTAGATGATAAAGGAACAGCATAAAAATTCCTATTCACTTCCCGGAATAATACTTAGTAGCCTAGGATCATGGGTTTCTCAAACCTATGTGGGTCAAATTTTGATGCTCTTCCTCAAAGCCTCTTCAGCACTTATCAAAAATACTGGAAATCGGACAAATACTAGAGATCAAGTAATCCGTCAAATCTATTTTACAGGCGTTGAAGCCGTCCCTCTTATTTGTCTAATGGCTTGTATTTTAGGAACCATTGTCATAATTCAGGGACTTGGTGGAATGAGTAAGGTTGGGTTTGATAACTTTTTTGGTGACCTCATGGTTCTTGTTATCATTCGAGAACTGGGGCCAGTCCTTACCGCCTTTCTAATAGCAGGAAGAACGGGATCTGCTCTCGCCACTCTTATAGGTACTATGAAGGTTAAAAATGAGACAGATGCACTTCAAACACTCGGTATAGACCCTATAAACTATCTTGTAATGCCTGCAATCTGGAGTGGAACTATTGCTATAGTCGTACTCACCTTCCTTTTCAATACCGTCGCTATCTGTGTAGGCTTTTTAGTTGTTAAAGGGATCCTGTTTATGTTCCAAGATGTCTTACAGATCAGCTTACAATGGAGTCTCTACATGCAAGGTATCACCGATGCTATGTCAACCATTGATATCGTTCTTATAATAATTAAACCTGCTATTTTCGGTATCATAGTGACCACTGTTGCCTGTTATCAAGGTCTTGCACTCGATTATGATTTTAGAAATGTTCCCAAAGCCACCCAAAAGTCTGTAGTTCGCTCTTTTATCCTTGTTATAATTGCTAATATGATCCTCTCTCTTCTCTATCTACCTCAATACATTAAAAATTTGTCTGGAGTTCTCTAATGGAGGTTCTTAAACTAGATCATATTCACTTTAGCTATACCAATCAAACTATTTTAGATGACCTCAATCTCTCTCTTGATTTTGGGGAAACCGTTTGTATTTTTGGAGAAGGAGGAGGTGGAAAAACATCTCTTCTTAGGATTCTAGCTGGGCTTGAAAAGCCTTCATCAGGGCATATTAGAATTTTTGGAGATGACATTGACATCGAACGCACTTCTGCGCTTGACCCTCTTAGAAAAGAAATAGGCTATGTATTTCAGAACAGTGCTCTCATTCATTTTTTACCTGTGCGTGCAAACATTGCATTGCCTCTTGAATACGAAAATATTCTTACTCCGGATGAAATCAAAATAAGAGTTGACTCTATAATTGATACTATGCTCTTAAGAGAGTTTGAATGGGACTTTCCTTTTTCACTCAGCGAAGGTATACAAAAACGAGTTGCTATTGCCCGAACTCTCGTTATGAAGCCTAAAATACTTGTTATGGATGAACCAACAACAGGTCTTGATTTAATTACCCAAAAGAGCTTATTAGCCCTCCTTTTTAACTCAAGTCAACTTCACCACACCTCTATTATAATCGTAACTCATGACCCTAATGTCGCTCGATTACTTAATGCTCAAATTATGGTTCTTCATGGCAAAAAGCTCACAAAAAAGATGTCAATTCCTGAATTTTTTGATCTAGATGTACCATTTGTACAAGATATGGTGTATGATATGAAGGAGCAGGTAGAATCAGTACGGAACGACACCCATTCTGATTAAATTTTATACTTTTTTACCTCCTGCTTAATCGTTACAGGGTTATGAATAAGTTACTCGGACTAAAACATTTCGATCCTCGAGATTTTAATAATCTTTTTGTAGGGGCTTTTCTCTCATTTGGCATTCTTTTCTTCATTGTTCTCTCAGTTTATATTTTATTAACAAACGATTATTTCGTTAAAGAGTATTCACTCTATTGTAATTTTGATAAAGGCCTTGGTCTCAGAGAAGGTGCAGCGGTACAAGTTAATGGAGTTGAAGTTGGTCATGTTGATCGTGTTTTTTTGGCAAATGATGGATCTGTTCAACTTGAATTGAAAATACGTAAGATCCGAACTTTATCAAATAAATGGGATTATAATCCTCATATCACCACCTCTTCTGTAGTTTATGCAACCCGTGATCAAAATCTTATTTCTGGTCGGATTATTTTTATCTCCCACGGAACTGGAACTGGATCAATCCTTTCACCGGGACAATTCATTACCTCAAATGAAGCACAAGATATTGAAACTGTCCTTACAAATGTTTTAAAGCTCATAAATAAATTTGAGAAGTTAGCCAATGCTGCCGACACTCTTATTACTATGTCTAAGGACCCATCATCATCAATAGGTTCCCTACTTGCAGATAATTCCCTTTACACAACAATAATGCGTCAGCTCAGTCACCTCGATACATTAAACCAAAAAGCTAACAGTGTTGTCTCTATGATTCATGATGATCTTGGTCCTCTTCTTAACAGTACAGACACAATTGTGTCTAACGTAGTGGCAATTTCTAAGAAAGGAAATAAACTTATTAATAGTGTTGATAGTACTCTTCTTCAGATTGGAAGTATTGTTCTTCAAACGGATACGCTCATTTTTAACTTAAACAACTTGATGACAAATAGTGAAGAAAAAATTGAACGGGCGGATGACTTAGTTAAAAGTATTAGCACTTTCTGGTTTATAGAAAGTTCACTTCCAGATCTTAATACTATACCATTAATCGAGGATGATATATGGTAAAATTTGTTTATACACTGTTACTTCTCTTGTGCATAGTTATCCCCTCACATGGGACAGAGTCAGGTTCAGCGGCATACCGAGCAGCTAATTTTTATGCAAAAGGAAACTATGGAAAATCTATTATTTACTTCAATCGGTCTATTGAAGCAGCTCGAAAAGAGGCCAATATCAATGTGGAAAATAAATTATTATTAAACCTTGCAGCCCTCTATATACAAATGCTTGATAAAACTTCTGCTGACTCGCTTATAGGGCTGGTACATACAAGTGCCATGGAAGATAATACATCATACTATGAACTCATTAACTTTGAATCTTCTTTACTCGATGGCTCATGTCTCTCAAGTCCATATTTCAAATTAATTTCTGATAAAAAAAATACAAATGATAGAATTATAGCTCGATCTAAACTAAAATTGGCTGAATGCATTCTAACCTATTCACCAAACAAGTCTTCTCATCAATATATTAGTGATGCAGAGGAATTACTTGTAGAAAGTGGTCAATATCAATTTATTCTTGGGTTAATGTCACTATCAAAGAATAAGAAAAGATTAGCATTAAATCATTTTCAAAATGCTCTCATAATAGCTCAGCAAAAAGAACGATATTATAGGTCTGGTATTATCTTATATCACATGGGGCTTACTTCAGAAGCAGAGAATCCTACAGAAGCACAACTCTTTTTTATTCGCTCATTTCAAGTATTTGATAAATTAAAGCTCCAAAAATGGAAAAACAAAATCAGTCCTTATCTTTAAGGTATGTCAAAATACTCTTTGACTTTGATTTTCCTAAAAATATCTCTAAATCATCTATAGGCGCTTCTAAAAATTCTTTTTTTGTGGCATATACACCATAAACTTTCTCTTTTGTTTTTAACCCTACGCCCTCAATACCTTCAAGCCATGTTCTTTTTAAAGAAGCTGTACGTTTACTTCGCTGAAAGGTAATGGCAAACCTGTGAGTCTCATCACGTATCCATTGAAGAAGTTTTAACGCTGGTGACTCATGATTTATGAGGGTTGGCTCTGGCTGACCAGGAAAAAATACTTCCTCTAATCTTTTAGCGAGGCCAATCATTGGTACAGATTCTAGATTATATTCAACTAATGTAGCATAAGCTGAACTAAGTTGCCCTTTACCACCATCAACAACAATTAAATTGGGCTTTAGTAGATCACCTTCATATATTCGTTTTACTGTTCTTCCTACCACTTCGTTCATAGAAGCAAAGTCATCAATGCCCTCAACGGTTTTAACATTGAATTTTTTATATGAGCTCTTATCAGGTCGACCATTTTTAAAATCTACCATACTTGCAACAGTATTAGTTCCACCTAAATGGGAAATATCAAAACCAATTATATGTATGGGTAAATCTGTGAGGGACAACTCTTTTTGTAAAAGTCCAACAGAATTTTCAATACTTTCCTCTTTCATATTTCTTGCAACTTGCTCTATAAACAACATTTTTGCATTCTTTTGAGCAAGTGATAATACTTTTTTCTTGTCCCCTCTCTGAGGAGTGAGAACTTGAACTTTTGAACCTTTGATCTTAGTTAAATACTCGTTTAAAGCCAGACTACCTTCAATGTCATCTTTAATAAATATTTCTTTAGGTATCATTTCAGATGAATGATAGTAACTTAAAATAAATTCGCTAATAAGCTCATCATACCCTTGTTTTAGCATGCATTCAAGATCGAAATTTTTACGCTCAGTGAGTAATCCTTCACGATACTCCATGATCACAACAGTTGCACATTCTTCTTCATGTTCAATAGCTATTACATCAAAATTCGCTTTCGTATCACTAATTTCGACAAGCTGTTTCCTTGTTAGAGATTCGAGGGCCTTTATATTATCTCGATAATGAGCAGCTTGTTCAAAGTCCTTATCGTCAGCAGCTTTTTTCATTTTAATTTTAAGGTCTCGAGAAACAGCTTTTTTCTTACCTTCTAGTAATAATAATATATCAGCTATGGATTCGTTATATTGCTCTTCTGTACACAATCCAGCACAAGGCGCTTGGCACTTTTTGATATGATAACTTAAACAGGGACGTATTGGCTCTTTAACCGGTATTTCAAAACTACAATTTCTCAGTTGAAATATTTTCGGAATCATATCAAGAACTCTTCTCATCGACTTTACATCAGAAAATGGCCCAAAATATCGATCTTTATTCTTAAATGCTTTACGAACAACTTTTAAACGTGGATAAGGATCACTAGTCGTTACACATATATATGGATAATGCTTATCATCCTTAAGTCGAACATTATACTTAGGAATTTTTTTTTGTATTAAATTTGCTTCGAGAATAAGTGCTTCTAAATCACTATCTGTAATAATCCAATCTATTGACTCTATTTTATCTTGAATTAACGTAGCTGCACGATGTGAAAGATTTGACGTATTATCTCTAAAATAGCTCTGAACTCTATTTTTAAGATTTTTTGCTTTACCAATATAGATAATATCATCTTTATCGTTTTTCATCAAGTATACACCCGATGAATGTGGGAGTTCTTTTAATCGTTCTTCAATAGTAATCATATGGTAAATATACCATATATTGAAAAAGAGAGCCAATTAGACTTAAAAGATTTCTTAAGTAAGAGTTCTATTACAATATTAAAAAAACAAAAAGCCCATCAATAGATGGGCTATGCATTTCTTGAATTAAAAGCAATACTACTCAGCAATTTCTTCTGTTGAAGCTTCTACCTTTGGTATTTCTTTTGTAGGTGCAGCTTTTTTTGCTGGCTTTTTTTCTTTTTTAGTAACTTCATCATCTACAAGAGTGATAATTGCCATCTCCGCATTATCACCCTTTCTATTCGCAGAAAGTTTAAGAATACGAGTATAACCACCTTGTCTATCAGCGTAGCGTGGACCAACTTTTTCAAAAAGGTCCTGTAAAACTGCAGGCTCTTGGATGAATTTTGCAGCTTGTCTACGTGATGAAAGGTCACCCTTTTTCGCATATGTAACGAGTCGATCAACTAATCCACGTACTGCTTTTGCTTTAATAACAGTAGTTTTTACTTGACGATCCATTTGATCCTCTGCAATTCCTTGTTTAATAATAGAAGTTGCGAGGTTCTTTAACATTGCTTTTCTATGTGAAGCAGTTCTGTTAAGTTTAAATTTCTTTACACCGTGTCTCATTGTAACATTACCTTAATCTAACAAGTCTTTGTAATCATTTAAATCCATACCGAACGATAGTCCCATGCTAGAGAGAACTTCGTTAAGCTCAACCAGTGACTTACGTCCGAAGTTTTTATACTTCAGCATGTCAGCTTCAGGGTTGATAACAAGGTCGGCTATGGTGTGAATGTTTGCCATTCTCAAGCAGTTGCTTGAACGTACTGACAATTCAAGTTCGTCAACACGCATTTTGAGTATATTTGCAATTCTCTGTTTTTCTTCATCATGAATGATCTCTTCTGCTGCTTCAAGATCACCTTCGAAATTGATGAATAACTCTAAGTGGTCAACAATCAACTTTGAAGAGTATGCTAAGGCATCTTCTGGATGAATAGATCCATCAGTCCAGATCTCCATCTCAAGTTTGTTATAATCAGTTCTTTGACCTACACGAGTATCATCTACTTTATAGGCAACTTTCTCAACTGGAGAGAAATTTGCATCAAGAGTAATTACACCGATAGGATCATTTTCACCTTTTAACTCATCTGAAATAACATAACCACGTCCATCAGCAATTGTAAGATCCATGCTCAAAGAAGCGTTACCGCTAAGAGTAGCAATATGCAAATCAGGGTTCATGATCTGTACATTTGGGTTTTCTTCAATATTGACTGCAGTTACTTCACCTTCACCAGATACATCAAGACGAAGTGTCTCAACATTGTCAGAAAGAAGCTTAACACGAAGTGCTTTAAGGTTAAGAAGAATTTCAGCAACATCTTCTTTAACACCTTCAATAGTACTGTATTCATGTACAGCGCTATCGAATTTTACTTTTGTTACTGCAGCACCCTGAAGTGAAGACAATAACACTCTGCGAAGAGCGTTTCCGATAGTTACACCCCAGCCACGTTCCATCGTGTCCATTGTGAACTTACAGTATTTTCCATCCTCAGAGTTTATGACTCTCTGAATATTTCTTGGTAATTGGAGAGATTTCCACTTCATTAGTAAATACCCTTAACGTTTATGTCGTCGTCTATTAATTATACTCTACGTTTCTTCTTTGGTCTACAACCATTGTGTGGTACACCAGTCAAGTCTCTTATATTAAGTACTTCGAGACCTGCATTTTGTATAGCACGGATAGCTGATTCTCTTCCAGCACCTACACCACGAACTTTAACTTCTACTTTTCTCATTCCGAGATCAAAAGCTGTTTTAGCGGCTTCTTCTCCTGCAAGCTGTGCAGCAAAAGGTGTGCTTTTTCTTGAACCTTTAAAGCCAACTTTACCACCAGCACTCCAGGATACAACGTTACCGCGTATATCTGTAATACTGACAATTGTGTTGTTAAAGGTAGCGCGAACAGTAGCAAGACCTTGTACGTCTGCTCTTTTCTTACCTTTTTTTACTTTGATCTTATCTTCAACTGGAGCAGCAGTTTCTTCAACTTCTACTGCATCTACTGCTTCTACGTTATCTGC
>JAOPTX010000008.1:0-195997 GCA_051532055.1 Fibrobacterales bacterium
TATTTGAGGATTATGGATTATTTACCGTAACATAAATTTTGTTTCGACTATCACTACCGGTAACCAGCGAAATCGTTCCATTGCCCGCATGCAATGCGCTCTTACCAAAAACATTTTCAACACCCGATAGAAAATATTCAGTAGCAACATTATTAGAATCTACTCTGATGAGGTATCCATTGTCTGAATTAGAGCGTTCGTAAAAAAACACTTTTTCATGAGTGCTCTGGTCAAATGCGGCCGGAAAAAAGTTCCCCGATGCAGCGTTTTCGATAGGCACTTCTAAAACAGACACGGATGTATTTCCTGTAATAATGGTGTGATTAAATTGGTCTTTTTCATCGTGGAACCACATAAAGTGAATAACACCCTGAGCATCAATGTCTATTTGTGGATGCGAGTTGCCAAAGGTCGCAGTATACCCAGCTACGATGTATGTCGCCCATACTCCCGACTCTTTTCGTACTATTTGAGGGTTGTAATTACTGACATCTATCCACGCCCCAATAGCCTCTTGAGGCATCCTTGACGGAAGCATCAATGCTTTATCGTCGGTACCACTGTAGGTACCCGAAAAGCTACTAAACTTAAACTCCTGTGAACGGGTCCAGGTTGCCCCGTTTTTTCGGGCAAAAATGATATAGGAGCCATCATTCAAACTATTTGATTCACCTGCATAGCCAATGAGTATTGTAGAACCTTCGAGAGAAATTTGCGGCCGACCATTAACGTATGAGTTATAGATGTTATCAACATCAGAGTTAGCGACCAGTGGATTAGCAGAGACCTGCAATACTTCAAAGGTACCATCTCCATCACTGTCTCCGGCATACATAATTGCATTATTTCCATTTCTGCTCACTGAACTGAGGGCTGGGTCTCTTTTGATTATATAGACGATATGGGGATTATTATTGTTATCAGTTATAATGCTCGGAGCCCACTTTAGTTCGGAAGTCGATGGCGTTGGAATTTGTGTGGTGACAAACTGTTTCGTATCGAGGATGAACTTGGTATACATCAGATAATTGTTGTCCGACTCATTCTTTATCCATGCAATATGAGTATTATTGTTGCTATCTAAATACGAACTTATTTGTGCCCGAGGTGTAGTGATTTTTGTTATTTCTGCATCGAAACTATAGGTAGAAAATGGTGGTAATACAAATTGGTACTCTTGTGCGCACGAGGCAGTAGTACCGGAGTCATTTGTAATAGTTGCGTTAATGCTACGGGTGCCGGGCAGTAAAGAATCAGTTGGTACTATAAAAGTGTATGTACCGATATTAAATTTTTCAATGGTGTCAACAGGCACGCCATCAACCAAAAGTACCATTGTCTTAATATAAAGCAGCGAGTCAGAAGCTGTTACTTCTATCATAACTTCGGTGCCAATGGTGTCGATTGATTCAGCACTGTAGTTAGTAATTTCGCATTCAGGGAAGCCGACAAAAATTTCCATTTGAGACGATGAGCTCTGTGTTGCAGATGATACTGTACCACTTGTTGAAGTCATATCTGTACTTGACTCCGTTACACTACTCAGCATTAATGAACTGCTTGATACAATATTTGATGAAAGTAGAGTAATGCTTGATGATACTGAAACGACGCTCGATACCTGCGCGAGTGTACTCGAAAGAACCAGGGCTCTTGATGATGATGAGAGGGTGACAGGCTGAGAAGAACTGTTTAGAGTTGATTCGGTATCGGGCTCTACCACACCACAACCTGCCATAAAAAAAGTTGCCAGAATAAATAAGATGCCACTCTTAAGAAACGTCATCGTGTACCTCCTGCCAGCTCTCGCAATAGTTAAAACTCTACTCTCTCTATTTTACCATGGCTTTACGGGATATCAATAGCAAACTCAGTAACTCAAAGCGGTAGCTCTTTGTTTTATTGAGGATATTTAAAAAGATAAGGAGTTATTAGACTTAAAGCCTCTTTATATATGAGTTACAAAGGTGTAATATCTACTAAACGACTCCTTATGCTATACCAAAGCATCTATGTACAATCGTTAATAGCAATAGCAACCTACTTCTTACGCTCTCGTACTCCACGAAAAAACTCTTGAATAAGATAGAGTGCTTCACTCTCAAGAATACCGCCATGTACATCAACAACTCGATTGATTGGGTTACCGGATAGAATATCCATGGTAGAACCACAAGCACCCAGACGTTTATCAGGTGCCGCATAAATTACTTTGGCAATACGAGAGTTAAGAATTGCACCAGCGCACATAGGGCACGGCTCAAGAGTAACATAGAGCTCACAGCCTTCCAGCCGCCAGTTATCAACAGCATCACAGGCAGAACCTATCGCAATGATCTCAGCATGTGCAGTCGGATCTTTAAGCCCCTCTACCCCATTGTGACCACGGCCAATAATCTGTCCATCTTTAACGATGACACAGCCAATAGGTACTTCTTTTTTATCCCCAGCCATCTCGGCTTCACGGAGTGCTTGTTGCATGTAGAAATTTTCATCGCGTAGGAGCATAACCAAAACTTTTGTTGAGAATTTTATTGAGCACTACCGTAAATAGCGTAGTGAACATCAGAGAAATAAGTGGGTTCCAGGGCCAAGAGAAACTCATAATAACAGGTTCCAATATACCAAGCCACGGTACCTTTGAAAAGAG
The DNA here is from genome assembly GCA_051532055.1 of Fibrobacterales bacterium. Taxonomy (GTDB): domain Bacteria; phylum Fibrobacterota; class Fibrobacteria; order Fibrobacterales; family JAOPTW01; genus JAOPTW01. The sequence continues at coordinate 2,651 of JAOPTX010000008.1, forward strand.
CAGGAGACTTGCCATACCCAGAAAAACACCCGGTAGAATGGCATTCTGTTGTAATTTTTTAAAATAGAAGGCAAAGATAAAGAGCCCCAGAAGTGGCCCAGTGAAGAGTGAGGTAAAAAAGAGTGCTTTGCTCAAGATTGATTTCTCACCTGCAGCACAAATAAAAGCAGCCCCAATACCAACAATACCCCATACCACAACCCAGTTTTTTGCATTCTTAAAGGAGGTCCCTTCAGTATCACTTTCTTTAGCAACGATAAAATCAACCACTGTGGTATTTGAGAGTGCAGTGATTGCCGAATCAAGTGAACTCATGGCCGCCGCAAAAATAGCCGCAACCATCAAACCTTTTAGACCTGGGTGAAGCTCACTCAAAATATAATGAGGGAATATTTCATTGAGTGCTATGCCTTCTGGCAATACACCACCAATTTCTTTCGTATAAAACACATAAAGCCCTGCTCCAATAATAAAGAAGAGCACGCCTACTGCAAGACCGAGTACGGCTGAGGTGATAGAAGCATAGTTGGCTTCTTTCGTTGACTTACACGAGAGGTATCGCTGTACAAACTGTTGATCACATCCGCGGATGGCAACTTCAAAAATGAGATAGATAATACCAGCATTCCAAAAAGTGCGCGCATTTTGTACATCGAGGCTAAAGTCAAATACTTTTGTTTTACCCGCATCCGACGCGAGAGAAAGCATAGTTGAGAGTCCACCAATTTTGTCAGCTAACAAATAGACAATAAGAAGTCCGCCACCAAACAACACAACAAATTGTAATACATCAGTCCATATAACCGCTTTTATTCCCCCGTAATAGGTGTATACAATTCCAAGTATTGCACAAAGGGTAATAGCCCAACCAACATGAATACCCAGAATCGAGGAAAGTACGAGTGAAGGCACATAGAGTAATAAGCCTGTTCTGAGAAGAAGATGTATTGAGTAGAGTGTGGAGGCCAGAAGGCGCACAGGGCGCGAAAACTCTATTTCGAGTATCTCATAAGCGGATGAAGCATTGTACTGCCGTATCTTTGGAATAAAGACAAATCCAACGACTGCTATTCCAAGAAACACCCCAACATTACACATGAGGTAAGTCATATTGGTGCCATAGACATCTGCAGGATTACCCAAAAAAGTGGTTGCACTCACTGATGTTGCAATCAGCGAAATTCCCACACTGAGCCACGGCATTGAGCCGCCACCAAACATGAAATCGGAAAATTTTTTATTGGATTTAGAAAAGTAAAAACCCAATAGTGCGGTTATAGCAAGGTAACCAAAAAGAACAACCCAATCGAGCGCCTCCATTAATTATACCCTACCGCTTGATTACGCCCAGACTCCTTAGCTTTATAGAGTGCCATATCTGCTTTCCCTACAACCTCTTTCGCGTTATTTGAATGTTCAGGAAAAAGTGCAAAACCTATGCTACAAGTGCATTTTAATGGTTTATCACGCATGATATCAAAATCATTACCGGCAATAGATGCACGAATGCGTTCCGCCGTCTCACTCACCACTGACTCATCAGCATCAATAAGCATAATGATAAACTCTTCGCCACCATACCGTGCTACAATATCTACTTCACCGCGTACTTCACGGGCAATAATATTAGACGTCTCTTTAAGAACAATATCTCCAATGGGGTGGCCATAGGTATCATTAACTTTTTTGAAATGATCAAGGTCAATCATCATGATACCAAAAGATGAATTCATTCGACTCACTCGCAGACTCTCAATACGAAGTTTCTCCTGAAAAGTCTTGTGATTGATTAAACCGGTTAGCCCATCTTTTGATGCTTGTTCATGCTTCTCTTCATAGGCACGAGCACGGGCAAGGGCAAACCCTGCAACACCCGCTAAACTTGAAAGGAGGCTAATATGGTGATCTGAATACTGAGGGATACGAGTACTCTCAATACAAATGACAAGCTCAACACTTTCATCTATGCTCACTGGTACGGCAAGGAGCGATTTAAAACTATTATTTGGTTGTTCGTCACGTGATATACGGTAAATGGTTTCATTGGCCCGAATAGAGCGTGGTATGATTCTATTTTTGTGAAAGGCAACTTGAAGCAAGCCCTTATCAGTCATGCTAAAATTCATGTTCTGAAAATACTCAGCATCAAGACCAAAACTCTTAACGACCTGCCCTTTGTTTCTATTAGCCTCATCGACAGCGAGAATGAGAATTCGGTCAAAGGGTAATGAGTTCTTAATGTAAGATTCAATGTTATCAAAAATATCAAGCACTGACATTTTGGCGAAAAACTTCTCTTGATAATAGTAGAGAAAGGCAAGCTGTTCTTTTTGATAGATATGCTCGGAATTCATATAAGAGGTATAGACATACTGACCGAGCACTTGTGCACATAAAGTAAGGGCATGGATAGTATCTTCATCAAAGGCTTGAGCCTCCCGTGAGTCAACAACAATAGCGCCATTTTTTTGACCCTGTACCATCACCGGTACACCAGCGATTGAACGAATTTGCTCTTCTTCATCATAATAAAAGAGTGTTTTTGAACTATGAAGGTCACCTTCAAGAATCCGTTCAACATCATCCTTAATCAATAGACCGGTAAGCCCTTGGTTGGGTTGAATAACGACATCTTGTATAATATTAGAAGAGTCTGAGTGATGGACCCTGAGTGCTATAGTCTTCTTTTTGGGACCAGGAAAAAAGATCAGTATAGATTTAGAAGCAGGTATCATCCACTTAAGCATCATTATCGCAGCATAGAGTGTTGTATCTATCTCTTTTTCAACTTCCATCCACAGTTTTTTCTTGAGATTTTTACCAACTCCCTCTTCAATTTTTGAATTATTCTCTTTTACGCTATCAGTTTTAAAAGTATTCTCTTTTACATGGAGATTTTCATCACCTTCAGATTCTGATGGCTGAGTCGGTGGACTCTCTTTTTTTACCACCGGAACTTTTTGAGTTAATCGACTGATCACCGGTTTATAGTTTAAAATAGCAAGTACTATTGCAACAACAGCAACGGGAATCGCATAGATAAATTCATCTTTTCCCGAAACAATCGAGAGAAGAGATAAGCCACCTAAAAAACCGGCAATGAAAAAGAATACGTTACTAACCAAAGGAATCCTGGGTATATTGTGTGAAAACCTGAAACAATGTCATTATTATATAAAGGACAATATAGCTATTTTTGGTGAGAGAATTAAAGAATCTCGTGCTACTTTGTCGTTCAGACTCGCTTTTATACTTTCACTGAACGCACAAAAAGGGTCACAGACATTATCCCAAAGATAACATTACCCAGCCATGCCGCAGCGACCGGAGCAATCGCCCCTTGTTCACCTAAAATCAACCCTGCCTTTATGGTAACATAGTAGAGTACAACTATGAGTAACCCAAGGGCAAACTTATACGCGATTCCCGCTTTTCGAGTACGGTGAGTGAGTGAGAGCGCTATTAAGGCAACAAAAAAGTTCATGAAAGGACCTGAGAGCTTAAAATGGAGTTGAGTCTCAAACCGCTTGGTCGACTCCCCTACTCGCTTCAAAGTGGCGATTCTTTTCTTAAGCTGAGACATGTTCATCTCTTCATGACTAAACCTTTGATTGATAAAATCCGTCGGTTTCTCGTCAATAATCGCACTCAAAGAGAAGGTGCGAAACGTCGTATGCTCAACAGTGTCCTGTAAAAATGTTCTACGAGTTCCATTTTTGAGTACCCAATATTTACCACTCCAAACCATCTGATCAGCATCAAACCTATCATAAATTTTTCCATGACGAAAACGGCATATGACTGGAGCTTTACCGATTTGATCTTTAGCTGAGTATTTTTTAAAGCTAATGGTAAGAGTTTTCCCACCAATATAGACCATCTCTTTTTTCGTCAGTTCACGCTTAACCTTTTTAACACCTGTTTGGGCAATTTCAAGACGCTTATGATTCGCATTCGGCAATATAGTCTCTTGAATATAAAACATTCCTGCAGTAATCATTGCCGCCAAAACCATTATAGGAACCAACACTCTAAAAGTTGATATTCCAGCAAACTGTATAGGAGTAAGTTCAAAATGCTTTGCCATCCCACCAACAGCTGCAACAACGGCCAGCATTACCACTACCGGCATAACCAAGTGCATGATTTGTGGAGTATAATATATGTAATATTCTAAAATTTCAGCGGGTGGATGATTATCGTTAAGCCACATTTTAATCTGCCCTACAAAATCCATTACCAGAGCCACTACCAGAGTACAGATCAGCAGTAAAAAGAAGACTTTTAAGAAATTAAAGGAGACATATCTAGTTATGAGGCGCATGGTCCTCCTGTTCCTTTTTCATCAGGCTTGCAAAGAGTCCAAACTTTCCAGTCACAAGCATTACAATAAAATTAAATACTCGAAGAAAACGGTTATTCCCTGAAAAATTGTCTCGGGTAACAACGCGAGTCATATAAAGTCCCGCAACTCCCAGTATAATATTCGGAGCCCACATACCAAGCCAAGCCGGTATAAACAACCGATCAGCTAATCGTTCACCACCAGTCAAACAAGCCCAGTAGAGAATAAAAAAGAAAATACTGTAAATAACCCCAATGCCAATTCCCCCACTACGTGCCATAATACCCAGTGGTCCTCCAATAAGAATAAATACAACGCAGGCAACAGGAATTGAGAATTTCTTATGGATCTCTACACTATACTGAGAAAGGCGCTCTTTTTGTCGTTTTAATCTTCTCAATACTTTTTCGACTTTTCCCTTACGCCCCTCTTCATCTTTAAGGAGTTTTGCAACAGCTTTATGGGAATAGAACAGGGTATCTAACGGAGGAATACTGTCATAAATAGAGGTAGAGAGCAGGGCTTTTTTACTACTGTCAATTGTGGTATTAATAACCATATTCTCTGAAAGCAGTAGAGTCGAATTTGAATCAATAGACACGGACCCCAAAGAATCGAGTAAGAGAGAGTCATGCTGCACAATTGCATTCTCTGCTAGTTGCTTTACAAAATCAACTTCCTTCCACATCTTTTGATCATTCTTAATTTTTCCGTACTTCTTCTCAGCCTTTTCGACCACTTTGAACATCTCTTCGACTGACATTTCTCTGTCACCCCGATAGTTTCGTTCTTTAAGTTCGAAGTCAGAATCAACGTTTTTGACCGAAAACACTTGTTTCATGAAACTTATTCTCAGATAACTATCTTTATCTTTCCCTTGCGGTAAATGATTTTCACCATGAAACAGGTAGAGGAGAAGCGTTGCTCCCATATCTTGATATTCGAGCATACCATATTTAGCATAGATTACTTTAGGAGCGCCTCTTCTTTGAAACTCAAAAATTTTGATTCCATGGAGGGTTCCCGTCTCATTATCAATTTTATCGATCCAAATCTGAATTCCAGGGAAATCCTTGATCAATTGACCTGAGTTGATGAAAGCCTGTGGTTTTTTCCGAGATATGGATGATAATATAGCGGCATTTCTGTGATTAGCCTCGGGGAGCACATAATTATTAAAGGCCATAAGCCCAACCATAATTATTGACGCCAAAACTAAGGCGGGGAAAAGCATCTTCGTTGGTGAAAGGCCGGCTCCTTTAAGGGCGACAATTTCACGATCTGCAGAGAGGCGCCCAAAGGCCATAAGTGCCGCTACGAGGCACGACATCGGAATACTTAACGCAAACATCCACGCTAAACTTAATGTAAGGATTTCCAGAACAACCGCAATGGGGAGCCCCTTAGATGCAACCGAGTCCATCAACTGTAATACGTATTGTATTCCAAGAAGAAAGGTAATGACAGCCAGAGAAAGTAAAAAGGGCTGTAATAACTCTTTTATGATGTACCGCGTAAGGAGCATATTTTGTAAATTTCAAAAAAAAGAGGAAAAAAGGTAATCCAATTATAGTTTTTTCTAAATAAATCCGATAAAGATATTAGGGTTTTTTATTTTTAACCGGTACTCCAGAATCCCTTGATTTAAAAGGGGAATTAAAGTAGCCTTACAGTGTATAGACTGTGGCTCTGCTTTGATTACAGCTGGTGGGGTGATCACTTCAGTCCCATGCAACTGTCCCTAGAGTTATGAATATTTTGGATGTCGGTTTTTAAGAGTTGGAATATGAGAAGATACAATCATACAGATCAATCAAATACTCAAGGTAAACCGACCGTTGCGAAACGTGTACTCCATGGTTTTATCTCAAAGGCACTCCTTATTAGTGCCCCTGCACTCCTTATAGCTTGTGCAAGTACACAGAAAGTCGATGTAGAAGAACCACTACTTCCAGAGATTGATGTCCTCCAGATGAAAGAAAACACTGAGTCTGCCCTCAAACTCTCTCAGCAATCGAAACTCGATATTGATGTGATCAATACTCGTATTTCAGAACTTGAACGACTCACTATCGATATTAATAACTCTATTTTGAGCTTACCCATTGCTCGAATGGAAGAACTTGAGAACAAAATTACTGTTCTTCAGGAAGAAATTGCACTGATCAAACGCATACTCGCTCAATCAGGCAAATTCGAAACATTTAATACCAAAGATAAGAAGTTGTCTACACCCAAATACGTCACGGAACCTCCTCCACTCGACTATAAAAAAGCGACCAAATATTACCACTCAAAAGAGTTCCTCCCCGCAATAACTCTTTTTCAAAAAACTATTATGGATAAATCAGATGGCCCGTATGCAGACGACTCATACTTTTGGATTGGTGAAAGTCACTACAATCTCGGAGATTATGCCAAAGCAATTGCCTCATTTAAAAAGGTTTTTGGCTATATTAACTCTGAAAAAGGTGATAATGCTCAATTTAAAATGGCCATGTGTAATCTAAAGCTGGGAAACAAAAAACAAGCAGTAGCAGAATTTAAAAAACTAATAATCATATACCCCGAGAGTGAATTTGTACAAAAATCACGTCTAGAACTCTCAAAAATTGGAGTAAAGTAACTGAATGATAAAAACCCTTTGTAGCGTCCTCTGCGTATCAATCTTAATTTCAGGATGTTCATCAGAAAAGTCTCAGGTTAAGACCAGAACAACACACTGTAGCGACCTTTATACTGAAGTCAAATCACTCTTTGATAATGAGGAGTATTTTGATGTTCAAGAAAATGTTAATGAACTGCTCAACACCTGTACCGGTACTGGTGTTATGGAACAAGCGCAATTTATCTTAGCAGAGTCTTATTATAATATGAATAGTTGGCTCGAGGCACGGTCTGAATATGGCATTTTTGTGTCACACTATCCTTCTTCTCCTAGTACAGAGCAAGCGCTATTCAAAAAAGCACTCTCAAGTTACAATATCGACTTTGTTCCAGGAAGAGATGGCCAGCAGACTAAAAATAGCTTGAACGATTTCAATGATTTCATAAACCAGTACCCAACATCATTACTTGTTGATTCAGCAAATACCTATACTCAGAATCTCTATGAACGCCTTGCTTCTGAGCAAATGCGTACCGCTGAGCTCTATCTTACTATGGGAAAACCACTTGCAGCCGCAATCTATCTCAAAGACTTTCTCAATGAATTTCCAAGCAGTACCAATGTAAACACTGCACTTATTATGCTGATTGAGTGTTATACGCGTATTGAACAATATAATCAAGCGGAACAATTTGTCGAGACTCTTAAGGATAACACTCTTACTGAAGATGAAACGTCACGGTATACTGATGCCGTTGCGGTATTTATCTCTGAACGTGAAACTTTTGAAGCGAATGTGACGGAAGAGCGTGAGAAAAAAGCCAAGAAAAAGGTTGAATTCTAGAATGAGTCCGGCCCGGAAGTGGAAAGGGGTCATCTTTAATTGCTGTGGTGTCTATGGCAGAGTTTACCAAAGCCCCAAAACGGGGCTTTTTACTGGTAACTGCCCCAGATGCTCCAAGCCAGCACGTATATCATGAATAAAAAATTATTTGAACATCTGACTCGCCCAACTCTGTATACAATACTCAAAACGATTATTGGCCTTCTCTGTCTTTCTACAACCCTTTTTGCCGAACCGAAACAAAATATGGCAGATACCCTGGCTATAGCTGTAAATGATTCGAGCGCTATCACTACAGGTGTGCTTTTAGCCGATAGTCTCGTCGTTGACACTCCATCAAACAGTCCCAACCCCCGTGTTTCCATACAACTCGATTCTTTAGCATTAGACTCGTTGACACCGGACTCTCTTGCGATAGACTCCCTCACTGCTGAGATATCAGTCCATCCTGACTCAATTCATTTAGCTGACTCCAGCCGTTTTGCAGTTTTTGTACAAGTGGGTACTCAATTTGTAGATTTTGATCAACGAAGCAAATTTGAAGCAGAGCTTTCAAAGACAGAAAGTTACCTCAAAGAAGCATCTACTGCTTCAGTCAAGAGAGAAGACCGATTTGAAACGGTTAACTTTACGATTCCTCTCTATCTGGGAATTACCGCAAAAATAAACCATGACATCTCTATTAGTGGTGGTATCGGTTACTTTGTCTATACCAACGACCTTGCAATTATCAGTCAATCTGAGAATAAGAGTATTGTAAGTTCAGCATTTGAATATAACCTCACTGCTACCCCTCTCTTTTTAGAATATAAGCACATGATTTCAGATGGACTCTTTACTATAAAAGATGTCCGAAGTTTTTCTATCTCCTTTCGCTGGTATTGGTTTCTCTCTGAGACCTATATAACCGCAACAAACCGTCCAATACTTGACGCCTCTGAACATATTGATAAGGAAGTAGGTCAAAGCGATTTTCCCTATGACTACTCTACTGAAGATATCAATACATTTCATAAAACCAAGAAACTCACCAGTACCTTTAACCCTTTGGGGAATGGTGGTGGGGTGTATTTAGGATACGAATTTGCTCAATGGAGATCTATTACCCTAGAAGGTGACATTGGAGTAAGTTTTGTCAAAATAGAAAGTAATGACCCGTGGAGCACTCTACTCCCTCTCACAGAAACACCAACTGAAGAAGAGCAGGCAATACTTACAAAAGAACAGCTCTCAGAAGAGCAGGCTTCATGGAACTTTGGTGGTATATCGTTACATGTAAAATTTGCCTACTACTTTGGAAAAATGGAGGCTCAGAATACCGATAAAAGAAAACGAATTGGGGGCTCAAAAAGCGGTTTAAACAACAATTCGTCCAATTTTCCTTAAGATCTCCCCCATAGACGAATCCTATCAAATATTGTATCTTTGAGCCATCAAAATATACTGGAAAACGGAAATGGCTCGACAATTTGAAATGGACCCTGTTCTAACAGATGTCCCCCTTTTTGCACAGGGAAAAGTGCGTGATATGTTTGATCTCGGTGATGCATTCCTCATGGTTGCTACCGATAGAGTTTCTGCATTTGACGTAGTACTCCCCAATCAACTCGAAGGTAAAGGCAAAATCCTTAATCAGCTCTCAATGTACTGGTTTAAAGCACTCCCTTTTAAAAATCACCTCATTACTGATCAAGTTGATGAAATGCCTGAAGTCCTCCACAAGTATAAAGACTACCTACAAGGTCGTTCAATGCTTGTAAAAAAAGCAGAACGCCTTGATATTGAGTGCGTTGTTCGTGGCTATCTTGTGGGGTCAGGTTGGAAAGATTATCAAAACACTGGTGCTGTATGTGGACATAATCTCCCTGCTAACCTAAAACTGAGCTGTAAAATCGATCCTCCAATTTTTACTCCAGCAGCAAAAATTGATGATGGACATGATGAAAATATCGATTTTGAAACAATGAAAACGATTGTTACTGCTGAACAAGCTGAAGAAATGAGAACCCTCTCATTAGATATTTACTCAAAAGCTCGTGAAATTGCTGCAGAAAAAGGCATTATTCTTGCTGATACAAAATTTGAATTTGGTATTATTGATGGCGAAATTACGCTTATTGATGAAGTACTTACTCCTGACTCATCACGTTACTGGGATGCTTCAACCTATGCTGAAGATAAAGACCAAGATAGCTATGACAAACAGGTGATCCGCGATTGGCTCAGTACCCTCGACTGGGATAAAGAATACCCAGGCCCATCACTCACTGATGCGGTAATTGACAAAAGCATGAGTAAATATTTAGAAATATACAAACGTCTTACTGGAGAGGAACCTGTACTATGAGTGAGAAACTCGAATTAGCATTTGAAGATGGCGTAGAACTTCGTTATGGCGAAAACTCGCACCAAAAAGCAGTATTTTATAAAGACCCGAACAGTGATGAATCATCACTGGGTACCGCAAAACAACTCCATGGCAAAGAGCTCAGCTACAACAACATCGTCGATGCTGATGCTGCTCTTGAGATGGTCCGTGAATTTGCAGGTGCTCCAGCAGTTTCTATTATCAAACACCTTAATCCATGTGGACTTGCAACAGGAACCACTCTTGATCAGGCTTTTGAAGCAGCATGGCAGTGTGACCCCGTTTCTGCATTTGGGTCAGTTATTGCGGTTACTCAAAAAGTTGATCTTAAAACAGCGCAGCTCCTTAAAGGCCGTTTTATTGAGATTCTCCTTGCTCCAGGTTATGATGATGATGCGCTTGAATTTCTCATGAAGAAGAGTAAAGATATTCGTATTCTTGAAATTAAGGATGTGAAAAAAGCAGAGAAAACTAAAGTATATAAACACGTAATTGGTGGACTCCTTGTTCAAGATCGTGATGTCGCTACGTATGACAAATGGGAATGTGTTACTGAAACTCAGTTCCCTGCTGAGATTGATGCCCTTGCTAAATTTACGTGGATTGTTACCAAACACACCAAATCAAACGCAATTGTAATGTGTCGTGAATATGCTCCAGGTTGTTTTTCAATCGCAGGCCTTGGCCCTGGTCAACCTAATCGCATTGACTCAAACCTTCGCCTTTGCCAACCACGTGTTCGTGATGTTATCGCTACACTTGATAAACCAGAAGGTGTTGACGCTGCGCAATTCGAAAAAGATTTCTTTGGAACTCTCGTTATGGGTTCTGATGCGTTCTTCCCTTTTGATGACAACATCATTGCATCAAACGATGCGGGAATAAAATTCATTGTACAGCCTGGTGGTTCTATCCGTGACCCTGAAATAATCGAAACCTGTAATAAACTTGGTGTTGCCATGGTATTTACTGGCACGAGGCACTTCAGACACTAATGAGAGATCTCAAACATGAAGATAAAGAGAAAGTGTATATTGCACTTTCTTCTTTTTTAGATGGTGCACTCAAGCTCCCGTTAAATGCTACACCGTGGGGAGAACTCAACGATTCACTCGCTGCGCTCAAAATACCACGATCTACCATCGATGTATTTACTTTTTGGGCATCGGGAACTCTCGAATATATTCATGATAAGAAGTTTCCCTATCGCGTACTCCACGATATGGAAAAAGAACTGATCTCCCCTGAAGCCTATGGATTTATGCTTGAATCGATACGTCTTGGGTTTATTGAAACAACACAAACAGAATTTCTCCTTGAGGAGATGGCGCTCAAAGAGCACCTCCCTATCTCACATTCAGTCATACAAAAAACCATGATCAAAAACTGGTTTAAAACAATCCACGATTCCGGGATAAAGAAGTCACAGTAATGAAAAAAGTAACCGTAATTGGAGCAGGTCTCTCAGGATGTGAGGCTGCACTGCAACTTGCCACCCGTGGCATTAAAGTTGACCTCTACGAAATGAGACCAACTCAAAAAACACCTGCCCACAAAACAGAAAATGTTGCTGAGTTAGTCTGTTCAAATTCATTGAAAGGCCTTGGCCTCTCTGGAGCTCACGGCCTTTTTAAACATGAGCTTGAACTCCTCGGGTCAAAACTTCTGAAAGCTGCACGATCAGCACGAGTCAAAGCAGGTGATTCTCTCACTGTAGACCGAGATATTTTCTCAGCAGAAGTAAAAAAGATGATTGATGCGGAAGAAAACATCACCTTTATTCAGGAAGAAGTTACCGAAATTAATCCTGATGAAATCACTATAATAGCAGCAGGACCACTTTGTTCTCAAAAACTTTCAGAAAAAGTTTTTGACCTCGTTGGTACTGACAAATTGAACTTTTTCGATGCAATTGCACCAGTCGTTACTGTAGACTCAATTGACTTTAATCATGCCTACACTAAAAATCGTTGGGAAAAAGGAACCACCAAAGATTTTATTAACTGTCCTCTCGATAAAGAGACCTACAACGCTTTTGTTGCAGAGCTTGTAGCTGCTGATCAAGTTGAGCCAAAACCCTATGAACCTAAAGAACTATTCGAAGGCTGCCTTCCTGTAGAAGAGATTGCTCGCCGTGGTGAACAGACGCTCAATCATGGCCCAATGCGCCCTAAAGGACTCATGGATGAAAATGGACATGTACCATACGCTGTCCTCCAACTCAGAGCAGAAAACATGGATGCGACCCTCTATAATATGGTCGGTTTTCAAACACGTTTAAAATGGGAAACGCAAAAACGCATTTTCCGTATGGTACCTGCTCTTAAAAATGCTGAGTTTGCTCGGTTAGGTGTCATGCACCGTAATACCTTTATTGACTCTCCAAAAGCACTTGATTCAAGCCTTCGTGCTCATAACACTAACGTCTTTTTTGCCGGTCAAATCACTGGTGCTGAAGGGTATACTGAAGCAATTGGTACGGGGTTCTTTACCGGACTCCAAGCATACTCCCTTGCCACCAAAGGTGAAACACTCCCCTTTCCTGAAGGGTCATGCCTCCATGCACTCGTTAAACACCTTACCTCACCCAATGAAGATTTTCAGCCAATGAATTTTAACTTTGGGCTTCTCCCTCCCAAAGAAGGGCTTAAAAAAGCGCAAAAGAAGATGTTTCATGTAGATACTGCAATTGTAGCGGTACAAAACTTTGTGTACGAAAAGCTTCAAACATTATAATACTAGACGAGTGAAGCAGTGGTCTCAAAATTCCATTGCCCACTCTTTTTTTACTACATTTTTACTCAAATCATTCTCTCTCAAAGGCCCACTATGTCTCTTAAACTTGACGGTAAAGCACTCTCTAAAACTATCGAAGAAGAACTCTCGGTTCGTGTAACTGCAATTAAAGAAAAAAGTGGCAGAACACCTATTCTCGCAACAATACTCGTTGGCGCTGACCCATCATCTGCAATTTATGTCGGTATGAAAGGAAAAGCATGCGCACGCGTTGGTATGGAGTCTATTAAAGTTGAGATGAGTGAAGAGACTACAACTGAAGAACTCCTTGCTAAAATTGATGAGCTGAATGCCAACCAAGATGTACATGGTATTCTGCTTCAGCATCCTGTACCCAAGCAGATCGACGAACGTCTTTGTTTTGACCGCATCTCTATACATAAAGATGTTGATGGAGTAACCTGTCTTGGCTTTGGCAACATGACTATGGGATTACCTGCTTATGGTTCTGCTACTCCTCAAGGGATTATGGAAACGCTCAAACGATTTGCTATTGACCTCTCTGGTAAACATGCCGTTGTTGTGGGACGGTCTCCTATTCTAGGGAAACCAATGGCAGCTATGATGCTCAACAAACATGCTACCGTAACAATCTGTCACTCACGTACAAAAAACCTTGAAGCCTTTGTTCGCCAAGCAGACATGATTGTCGGTGCCGTTGGTGTTAAAGAGCTTATTAAATCTGACTGGATTAAAGATGGCGCCATTGTTGTCGATGCCGGATTTCACAAAGGTGGCTTTGGTGATATTGAAATTACTGATGCACTTAAAGATCGCTGTGGTGCATACACTCCTGTACCGGGTGGCGTTGGCCCTATGACCATTGCAACACTCATAACACAGACTGTTGAAGCCGCAGAGAAAGCGTGTGGTATTGCGTAGTTTTCCAAAACCACTGATATGATGTGGTATGTGCGCTTTGCGTAAGAAAACAAAAAAGAGACTTTATATAAAGTCTCTTTTTTGTTTGGTGAATTTAAAACCCTACCTCGTAAGAGGTAGGGAAAAACAACATTCGCCAGGTTATTTTAGTCGAGTATAAACGGGTACTCTGGATTATTAAATGCTTCTTGACAAAGACTTTCAGAAGTACTCATCAATGTATTAAACAGTGTTTCACAATTTGCAGGGATATCACCCATTGTAGCATCACTTGCATCATCATCTCCCATATACATACTACATTCTCCACTTGCTATTTCAATAAATGTTGAAATAACAGTATTGTAGCCTGGTTTACAGGTTTCAGGAAGCATTGGATCTATAACTGCAGCTCTGAACTCTGCATCGCACGCACTAGTAAAAATAGAAAAGTTTTCAGGACTAAAGCCCCCTTCACCATCAAGCTTCATGAACTTATCTTTACAGTCCTGAGTTACAAGGCGGTCTCCCACTTTATCACCAAAGCCATTGTCATCATCACCATGTTTACACATTTGCTCATGATCATCATAGTACTGACCTTCTGGACAATTATCACCCATCGAGCCACCACTAAATTCACATCTTCCTGTATTTTGATCGTAATATGATCCTTCACCACAGAAGTCATTGCCGATATTATTAGGTTCACAATATTGATAGTCGTCATTCCAAGTATGCTCATCTGGACATTGAGGACCACCATCACCACCATTATCCCCACCATCATCAGCTAGGAATACCCAGTAAGGATCTACATCACGAGCAAGTTTACCACACTCAAGTGTTTTAAATTCATCCATTTTAGGTTCAAAACTATCCATAATGGTCATACATTCTTGAGGAGGTGTTCCACTATTATCCCCATCAAATTGTGAACATGTTGCACTTCCAAAATACTGCGCCATGCCATTCATAATTCCAGTATAGAGAGTTCTACATTGTTCATTCGGGCCTTGAGGCATAGTAACTTGAATAAACTCAGAAATACAATCTCTTAAGAAAGTCTGCATTGACGTTTCATCTTCATTTGGACCATCCATTCTTAAATAGAGCTCTGAACAATATGGTGTGAGTGAACGAACAACCATGTCATTAAATGGTTTATCATCTACACGACAATGGCCACGACCAACATCAAAATACTCACCAGGTCCACACTGCTGTATTGTGATACAACGGTTCTGTTCCCAGCTCCACATTTCACTTGCGCCACACCCCGTAGAGTAGTCCATTTGACATTGTCCCATTTCGATATCAAACCATTCCCCATTTTCACAATTTTGGAAAGTAACACACTCACCTTTATTGTAACTCCATGCTTGATTTGGTCCACACTGTTGCATGGTCATACATGCTCCAGTAGCATCATCATAATATTGATCCCAATTACACTGGGTAGTTACACAGTTACCTGCTGCATCACGGAATCCACCATTATCACATGGTTTCGACCATACATCCTCTTCACAAGGAGCACCTTCATATGGTTTGAAATATCCCATTGGACAATACCATGGATCATCCATACATGTTCCAGTATTGAAATCAGTATATTGACCTTCTGGACAATTAACATTTGGCATACAGGTCCCCTCTGGAGTCACATATTCACTCGGTCCACACGCAGTACCATATCCTGCATAATTATCGTACACACACTCTTCTGTGTACATATCGAAGAAATGTCCCGGTGGACATTCTACGGCACAGGGAACAAATACTTCACCACTTCCGTCAGATTTTTCCCAACGTTCTTGATGTTTACCATTTACCGCTTCGCACGAAGGGTTTTCTTGGCATTTAACTTCTACTGATTTGTCATCCGATGGAATATACATCGGGAACGTACAGTTCGCTAAATCTGGTCCAGCACCAGCTTCAATAAATCTACGTACATAGATTTCGGTCTGCGGTACACCACATTCATTAATGAGTCTTTTAACAATATCCTTAACGGGTTGCATAAGACTTGTACATTCTGCCGTTACACTGAAATCACACTTCTCAGCATTTTCAAAATATATTGAGTCAGCCATGATATATGCTCTATCATAGAGTTCACCACAACTTGCATTATTTTTTATAGATTCGGGTCGAGATTCTTCAGCTTGCGCCTCTGCCGCCGCGTCATCTTTAAGGCAGTACTTTTGATACATGGTTAGTGCTTCATCATCTTGTGTATTGCGATACCGTTCCATGTATGCACTACACTCTTCTGATTCTGCATCATTTGTTTCAAGCGCCTCATCGAGGTTCGCCTCCTGCGCAGCCTCTTTTGCTTTTTCGAACAGATCACACCCCGACAGTGTCATTCCGCTGATCAAAGCAATAGAGATCATGGTTGCTAGTTGTTTTTTCATTGTGTTACTCCTGGCTTATTTGATTTAGGATCACAAAACTCGATTAATTTGAAATCTGTTTTGCAACTTTTCTAAATATTACCACACTTAAATCAAATTACCAGAAATAATTCTCTGACTGGATAGTCACGTGACTATCGTCACTGAAAAGCTTAAAAAACGCAAATATTTTACCACTACTAAAGCCACGAAACCCTAGTATCTCAATTAGCTAAAGTGACTTGAATGTCTGTATTTAATGAATGAGTACAAAAACCATACCGAGCTATGAGCAAAAACTTGTCTCTGAATAATTAAATGTATTGAAAAAAATTTTGATAATATTTTTAAAAAATAGAACTAATGAATAGAGCTGTATCACAGGTGTATCTTGACTTCACGGCCATCGGATCGTTATGTGACTATTGATATCTACCGAGTACTTCAATAGCTATGCCCTATACTCAGACTTTGATAGAGTATCTATTATGAGTAAAGGATACTTGAGGGTACAAAAAAAAGACCTCTGTATAGAGGCCTTTCAAGATCGTAACTTATGTATAGTTTTAGTAGAATCTATTGATCCACACACTCACCACTGACACACATATCTTCATAGTTTTCTTTATAGTCATCTTCAGTAACTTCATCATCACATTCAGCTTTTTCAGCTGAAGAACTATCACCACCAGTAGCTGATGAACTTAATTCAGCAACTTCAGCAACTTTTAATAAAGATCCAGACTCTTCGTCTTCGCACCAGTCTTTAATAGATTTTTGCTCAACATCTGGCGTTTCTGTTGTTTCTGCACAATTCATAAATGTAAACGCGATTCCAGCAATTAATAGTAATGAAAATAGGGATTTCATCTCTGCTCCTTTTTATTGTTTCCTATAATGTAAATAAAAAAAAGAAAGAAAATCAAAAAATATAAGGAAAATATGCTAAGGATAATGAGTATGAAGTACCCTAAGGTGTTCTTGGGGTATTTTAGCAAATAATGGTCGATTTTTACGCTCATAGGCTATTTCATAGTCACAACGAATGAGAGTAAAGTACTCAATTAATTTTTTACTTACAGTAATATTTTTACTAAAAAAAGTGTTGATATATGAGTCAACAAACACTGTATCGATATTTGTCGGTAGTTTCACATTTGTATGTATTGATTTGGCATAGGAGAGGCTCCGTAAAAAGCATGCAATATCATACTCTCGCGGCATACATTTAACCATACTATCAATTTGATATACTTCAGATATATTCTTGTTATCAGAATGGGGTTCACCCTCAAAATCAATAATAATTGGCTTCAAAAAAGGATCAATAATGAGTTGGCCTAGATGAAAATCACCATGAATTACTTGTGTCTCGATCTTATTATTTTGGGCAGGAAGCCTCTGTTTACCCTCTTTTTCCAAAATGCCATTTACTTGCTCAATATACGGAGTAATTGATTGAGTATAATGGGCAAAATGAGTATTAAGTTCAAGGTGAAGACGCGCTAATGCTCTGGCACTCTGTTCTACAATAGTTTTGACAATAACTTCGCCTTCTGAGCCACTCAGAGTCCCCCAGAAGTCCCATGCCGACACACCATTCACAGATTCTAAGGCCAATCCATAAAACATTCCTGCAACATGATACTCCCCTTGATAATGTGGTATACCCTTTTGAGTAGGGAGAGCAGCATACACCTCTCGCTCTCGCTCTAAACCCCCAACATACGGTGAGACTTTGATAATAGTAGTGCTATTTACTCTTATAATGGGATTTGTTGAATCACTCGGCAAGAGTGTCGCTTCAGTATATTGCCCTCCGGTAAGTTCTTTTATAAAATCAGTATGAGTAAAGGCGAGTTCATTACCAACCATGGGGAGTAAATACAATTCAGAATACCCCCTAAATTGACACTCATATCGAATAAAATTGACACATCCAATACTCCCCACTAGAGTCTCTACAATAGCTACCAGAGGCTCCCCCTTGCTCCGATACCAACGCTGTTGTAGTAGGTCTTCACTTTGCATATTATTCTATATCATCTATCCTAAGGGCATAGAGAAAAAATAGTGATTATCATTGATGAATGGAGCTAATTTTTTATGTTTACCCTATACACACATTAAAAGATTCAGGAAACAGATATGTCACCCAAAGCAACGCTTCTCGCTTTAGCAATTCCTCTTCTTCTTTCAGCTACTCTTTTTGCAGAAAAAAACTATGCACGTCAAAACCTTGATGGTAACTCTTTTAGGAAAAAAGACATTACTGATTTTGATTTTACTGAAGCATCGTTACAAAAGGCAAACTTTTCTAACGCTCGGGGTGAAGATGCGAATTTTGAAAATGCAGACCTCAAAGAAAGTAATTTCACCAGTGTCTTTTTACTCTCTCCAAATTTTGAAAAAGCAGACCTTTCGAATGCAAATTTGAAACGTGCTGATATTCAAGACGGAAATTTTGAAGGTGCTAATTTACACCGAGCCAACTTTACCAATGCAATTCTTCTCAAGTCAGAATTTGAAGATGCTAATCTCAAAGGCGCCCGTATGAACGCGGCAAAATTTGCAGGTGAAACAAATTTTAGAGGTGCTAATCTTGAGGGTGTCAGCTTTGGTGGAACTAAAAAATTAAGAAGTGACCTTACAGAAGTTGATTTTAGAGAAGCTAATCTTACGAAAGTTAATCTTTCAAACTCAACTCTGACTGGTGCCAACCTCTCTGAGGCGATTATTGTAGATGCAAACCTCTCATACACTAATATTATAAATGGCAGTCTTGATGATGTTAAATTTAAAAATGTAAACCTAACTGGAGCCGGCCTTAGTCGGACCTCAATGGACGGTACCACTTTTACTAACGTCAGTCTTAAATTTGCTGACCTCTCACTTAATAGCTTTGACGGTGTCGACTTTAGCACCACCGAATTACAGAGTGCAAAATTTGCTCAATGTGGATCATTTGAGAATATAAAACTGATGAAGAAAAAACTTACAAAAACTATTTGGGATGAAACTAAAATTAGCGAAGTAAACTTTTCTGGTGCGGATTTAGAGAAGTCTTCATTTTTTCAATCGACCATTACTGAAACACAGTTTGTAGACGCGAAACTAAAAAAATCTGTATTTGAAGATGCCATTGTTGAATACTGTAATTTTAAGAACTCAGATATGTCTAAATCTCGTCTCGGTAAATCTAAAATGGAAAAAGTAATGTTTGAGAATGTCAATCTATCAAGTTCAAATTTTGCGGGCGCTTCAATTTACAAGGCTTCATTTGTTAAAGCAAACCTATCTCGTGCTACCTTTAATAATGCCACTCATATTCAACAGTGTAACTTTTCTGGAGCAGACCTTACTCGTACCAAAGGTATAGAAGATGCTCAGTTTACCGAATGCCTCTATGACGCAAACACCAAATTCCCCTCTGGCTTTAATCCCAAAAAACATGGTTTTGTAAAAAGAAACTAAGGCTATATTCTCAGGTGAACAAAGCTTCACCTGAGATTAAATAATAGCTGAATTTGTACGAATCAACTCTGAGACTTTTTACTTTTCTCTTTGATCGTCAGATAGATGTATGGAATAAAGGTCAATAACCCAAAAAATATCATTCCAAAGCTCAGTAGTGATGAAGTTTCATTTGACTCTTCAATAACTTTGGTGGTATCTACCGTTTCAGCGAAAAGTGTCAGTGTTGTGAATAGGATTGTGAGAATGAGTTTCATATTATGCCAGTTTTGCTACTTTTGACCAAATGTAAAAAAAACAAGTGGTAACGACAACGCATGGATTCAATTCTTGAATATCTAACACACGTCCCTCACAAAAGAATTACTCGGGCCGTTGAAGAACTTATGCCTGCCCTTGAACAAAAAGTCGCTATCGGCGATGGGCCAAGCTGGAAACAGGCATACGAAGCACTCCCCCCCATCGGCAAAGGCTCATTTACTATTGCTGATGGTGCATTTTCAGTAGGTCATGAAACGGAAATCGATGATGATCAACGTACTTCACTTATGGAGAGCCTCACACAACTTATTCCCTGGCGGAAGGGGCCCTTTAACTTCTTTGGTACCCACATTGAAACAGAGTGGCGCTCGGACCTAAAATGGAATAGACTTAAAGATCACATACAAAACCTCAATCAAAAAATCGTACTCGATGTCGGCTGTAATAATGGTTATTATATGTACCGCATGCTTGAACAAGACCCCAAATTAGTTATTGGCATTGACCCTTCTGTGATCTGTTATTACCAATTTATTACGGCAAAGCGCTATATTACTGCCCCAGCACTTCACTATCTCCCCTGTAAACTTGAACAGTTAGATGGATTTAAAGGGTGTTTTGACACTGTTTTTACAATGGGTATTCTGTATCACAGAAAGTCCCCTTTGGAATACTTAAAGCAGACTCATGACCTATTGAAAGTAGGTGGTGAAGCGGTGATCGAGACTATTACCATTCCAGGTGATGATTTCTATTCTCTCTGTCCTGAAGACCGCTATGCACAAATGCGTAATGTCTATTTTTTACCCACAGTCCCATTATTGGTTAGTTGGATTAAAAAGTGTGGCTTTGTTGATATCACTATTGTTGATACAAGTCCCACAACCTTTGAGGAACAGAAAAATTCGCCTTGGGTAGAAGGAAAATCATTATCAGATTTTCTTGACCCTAACGACCCCAGTCGTACTATTGAAGGCTACCCTGCCCCCAATCGCACTACTATAGTCGCCCATAGACGACCTAAGCAAAAATTTAGTTATTGATACTAGCCACGAAGAGTGACTAGAAGTTCTTTTAATTTATTTTTCAATAGAGGACTGGTACTTTTTTGTTCAAACTCAAGCTGGGTCTGCATTGGAGATTCAGCACCGTAAGTGATTGATTTCAGCATGTCTTCAAGTTTTGATTTTTTGGTTTGATTTAAAAGATTTCTAATTTCGTCATCTTCAAGATTACGAGTATAGACCAAAAACTTAATATACTGTACCAACTGAAAGTCTTGAAGAGCGTACGTTCTATTTCCCGCTCTATTCCGAGGAGGGTTCAGTTGAGGAAATTTTTCTTCCCAATACCGTACTGTAGAGGCCTCGAGTCCCGAAATGCTACACACTTCCGAAATGGAGTAATACTTTTTAATATCGCGCTCACCACCATATTTAATTGCCATTAAATCCCCTCTGCTTTTAGCTCCCGACGCATCAAATCTTTGATGGCCTCTTTGGGATCTTTTCCATTGTAGAGTATTTCATATATTGCATTTGATATAGGCATATCAATATCATACTTCTTCGACATTTGCCACGTACTCAAAGTAGCAGGTACTCCTTCAGCGACCATAGTCATTTCACTGAGTATCTCATCGATACTTTTTCCACGACCAATGTGTTCACCAACATACCGATTTCTTGAATGACTACTTGTACAAGTAGTGATGAGATCTCCCATTCCAGCAAGTCCAGAAAAGGTTCTAAGTTGACCACCCATACGCTCACCTAATCGGCTAATCTCAGCGAGACCTCTTGTAATGAGAGCTCCTTTGGGATTATCTCCAAAACCCAACCCATCTAATATACCAGTAGCAATTGCAATTACATTTTTAAGTGACCCGCAGAGTTCAACACCCATTACATCATCAGATTGATAGACTCTAAAGTATTCATTAGAAAAGGCTTTTTGTAAAATCTCAGCTTGAGTAAGGTACTGGCCCGCAATAACAACTGCCGTAGGCATATGGCGTGCAACCTCTTCGGCGTGAGATGGTCCTGAAAGCACCAAAACATTTTCTGGTGTTGCTTTATCAATTTGAGAGATAATAATCTCACTCACTCTCATAAATGACTCTTTCTCTATTCCCTTAATTAGTGAGAGATACAGAGTATGTGCTGGTATTGTACAGCCATTCACTTGAGCCGCAACTGAACGAACATGAATCGAAGGAACTGCGAATACTATTGCATCGGTTCCTGCTATCATCTCTTGTAAGTTTGTTGAGATAATACAACTTTCAGGAATTTTCACCCCAGGAAGCCGTACTACATGTTCTCTTTTTTCGGTCAACACCGCTGCTTCTTCTGCAGAGTAGGTCCAAAATCGTACTTCGTGACCGTTTTCTGAGAGAAGCTTACCTATTGTGAGTCCCCAACTACCAGTACCTAATACGGTAAATATCATTCTTCTTCCTTAGGTTTTCCAAATCTATTTTCAGTACCGTTAATGAGGCGCTGAATATTCGCTTTATGTTTAATAGTAACAAATGCTGCAATTATCCAGCCAAGAATCATTGTCTCTAGTGCAATATCTCGCCCAGGGGTAATGAAAGAGACGGTAAGGCCAGCAGCCAATACAATTGCAGCCACAATTGACGCCAACGAAACATAACGAGTCACATAAGTGATTACAGCCCATGTTGCAAAGGCAACTAATGCTTCTTGATGCGCTAAAAAGATAAAAACTCCAAGGGCAGTCAGTACCCCTTTGCCACCTTTAAATTTTGCAAAACAAGTAAATGAATGACCAAGAACCGCAACAAGACCAGCAGCAATAGGAAGCCAACCAATATCCGGCGCTAAAAGAGTTGCAATAAATGGAGCCATTACTCCTTTTCCAAGGTCAACAAACACTACAGGAAGTGCAGGCTTCCAGCCCAATACTCTAAAAGTATTGGTGAGTCCTGCATTTTTCGATCCGTGTTCACGGATATCGATTCCTGAAAAATACTTTGATGACCAAACTGCTGACGGGATCGACCCAAGCAGATATGCGATGAGTATACTAGCGGTAATTTCCAAGATCTTCATCCGTCCTTAAGTCAAGGTCTAAATCAAAATTTAATCGAAGGGGGGCTCCGATCATATTAAACTTTTTATGGAGTCTTCTTAAAAAATAACGTTTCCAACTCTCATCGATAAGGTCGGGATGATTAGATTCAATCGTTACCACAGGTGGATTCACCATAATTTGACAAACCCGAGTCATAGTAATAATTTTAGAAACACGAGCCGGATGTGGATTATCACGAACAGCACTTTCAAATTCTTTGATAAGTGCGTCTCTACCGAGGACTTTAAAACAGTTTTCATACACCTGATCAATGGTTTCCATAAGTTTACCAATACGTAAGCCTTCAAGAGCTGACATAGCTATGATCGGTAAATATTTAAGGCTCGCATCTCTGTGATAAAGTTCTTTTTTAAAGGTATCTAATGTATTGGACTCTTTCTCATAAAGGTCCCATTTATTGATAACAAGAATAATACCTTTTGCCGAGTGCTTAATCTGGTCAATGATTCTGTAATCTTGTATTCCAAGACCTCGATTCACATCAAACATGAGAACAACAACGTCAGATCTCTTAATCGATTGAAGAGAGCGCATATTAGAAAAATATTCAACCTCTTCTGAAACACGAGCTTTTTTTCTTAAACCAGCGGTATCAGTAATGAGATAGTTTTTACCGTCAATTTTAAGCTGGCAATCGATTGAATCACGCGTTGTACCGGCAACATCAGAGGTAATCATCCGCTCTTCTCTTAAAAGCCTATTAAGAAGGGTTGATTTACCAGCATTGGGTCTGCCAAGTATTGCAATCTTCGTTACCTGTTCTTCACTCTCTTTGATTGTTTTTTTAGGGACCAACTCAATCGCTTTGGAAAGAAAAGAATTGAAGGCATACCCTGTGAGAGCAGAGATTGAATAAGGCTCACCAAAACCAAGCTTATAGAAAGTCTGTACTTCCTGACGATCTTCAAGTTCTTCGTTTTTATTACAAACGAGCAGTACTTGTTTTTGGTTTTTATGAATGATATCAGCAAAAATTTGATCTTGCTTTGTCACACCGACACGTCCATCAACAACGAATATGACGAGTTCTGCAGTGGTAACCGCATGAATAATTTGAATTCTGACGGAATCAGCCATTTCATCGATACTATCGTCGGTAATAAATCCACCTGTATCAACCAAATTAAAAGGTACTTGGTTCCAGGTAGCGACTTGATAATGTCGATCTCGGGTTACCCCTTCACGGTCAGACACAACTGCTGCACGTCGACCAACAATGCGATTAAATATAGATGACTTACCAACGTTGGGGCGACCAACAATTGCAATGGTAGGATAATGTTTCATGGTGTTGAATTAATTACAGGGCAGCAACTTCGGTAAAACTCTCTTCGATACATTTCGCGAGCTCTTTACTTCGGGTGTCAGCTTCAGACATATTCTCTTCTGTAGAACCGATTTTTTCAATCTCGTAGGCAATTTTAGCTGCTTCAACAAACCGAAGATTTGCGAGGGCACCTTTCATAGAATGTGCATGCTCTCGTACCGCTGAATAATCAGCTTGTACAATTGCATCATTGAGTAGCGGGATAGATTCCCCGATAAATTCTTTAAGATCTTGTAAAAAATCAACAAAATCTTCCATTTCGAGACCCAATTCTTCTAATGCCTGATCTACTTCTACGAGCTGACCCATTATTATTCCTTTTGAATTGTATTATACCAAATGTATAAATTTTCATTTTTATTATACTCTATTATAATAATAATCACATTAATAGTGCTAGTTATTCCTGCTTTTTTTCACTCTTTTTAGCCACTATTAGCCCAATAAGAAGCATTCCAAAAAGTGCCCAGCTAACCCCGTTGAGATAATAAGCCGTATCACTTGCACTCTCTTCAAGTTTGCGAGCAAAGAGTTGGCATATGGTAATAACAATGACTATTAAAAAAAGCACTTGTCTGATTTTTGAAATGCCATTAAGTTGAGGAAAAATACGCATAGAGCCTCTTAGATATAAGTTGATACCATAAGTGCACCCATAATAAGTACACTAATTGCTGAATTTGCTTTAAAAAAAGCACTATTGAGAGAGTCGAGAGATCGTCCCCCTTTACCCAGATGAAGATAGAGGAGAATGATGCCGGTAACCCCACAAGTTACTGCCCAGTACACATTGGGAAGCCTTAAAAAATAGAGATAGATCATCAGTGAAAACATCACTAAATGAAGGAGTTGAGCAAAAAATAGTGCTCCTTTTGTCCCAAAAAAGGTAACCGCTGAGTGCAAACCCAGTTTGGTATCTACCTCTTCATCCTGTGTGGCATAAATAATATCAAATCCAGAAATCCAGAATGTGAGAATCAGACCAAGAATTATAGGAAAAAGGCCAAATTCACCTCGCACTCCAATCCAAACACCGAGCGGTGAGAGACCAATAGCAATACCCAAAAAAACGTGGCAGAGCCAGCTAAACCTCTTCCAAAAAGAGTATGAGAGTAAAAACACCAATACTGGGGCAGAAAAGGTCAGTGCCATTGTATTAAGCATCCCGGCGCTCACCATAAAAGCAACACCATTGAGTATAATAAAAAGAGAGGCCTGAAGAGGAGAAATGAGTCCTGCTGGTATATGGCGGCCGGCAGTCCTTGGGTTCTTCGCATCAAATCGTGCATCGATAAGACGATTAAAAGCCATCGCAGCGTTACGCGCAGTAACCATGCAAATCAGAACCCATAAAAGGAGCCATGGATCAAAAATACCCTCAGTGGCCATTACAAAAGTACCCAGTGCAAAAGGCAAGGCAAAAATGGTGTGAGAAAATTTTACTAGTTCTAAAAAGTGAAGAATTTTTGGCATGGTTACTCACTCCCCCACGCCGGGAAAACCGTATGGGGAAGCTCGAGTAAATCAAGAACCTTTGCAACAACAGTATCAACCACTTCTTCTATTGTCTTAGGGTGAAAGTAAAAGTGAGGACTTGTAGGAACAATCATGCCCCCAGCAGTCATAATTTTTTTCATATTATCAAGATGTATTGTATTAAAAGGCATCTCACGAGGGCATATAATGAGTGGTTTACGCTCCTTTAGACAAACGTCAGCAGCACGAACAAGAAGGTTATTAGAGGTGCCTCCTGCAATATTGCCAATAGTTCCAACTGAACAAGGGAGTATCACCATTGCGGCGATATTAGCCGTACCACTAGCTGGTGCAGAAAACATATTATCAATTCCGTGCTCTTTAAGGCCCTGCTCCCTGATCCATTGTTCTTTCTCATACTCCAAGACCTTAGACCCATTTGAAGATATAACAAGCTCCACAGAGTGATTGAGGTTCATTAAATGATACATAAGTCGTCGAGCATAAATTGCACCACTTGCTCCAGTAATGCCGACTAAAATTGTTCCGTTATCTCTCATGACGTACCTTTTGAAGATAGACTATATGCGCAATACCACCATCACAGGGTACCACGTTCTTTATCCTAAACCCATGTTCCTGACACTGTCTTGTATAATCTTCTACTGTTACAAATGCATGAATCGAGTTTACTAGATATTTATATGCAGGGGCATTTTTTTTGAACAGTAGAGAGGGAAGTGGCAGAACCACTGGCGCTACATATCGATAAAACACTTTAGAAAAACAATGAGAGGGCTTAAAAAACTCAAGAGTTAAAAACTCTCCACCATCTTTTAAAACACGATTGACTTCAGATAACCCTAGGGAAAGGTCATCAAGATTACGCATTCCAAATCCATTAAGGACCAAATCAAAAATTCCAGATTTCAGGGGCAAATTAAGTGCATCAAGTTGAACTGCGCGGGATTGTTCTTTTTTTTGAGCGTGAGTGAGCATATTGAAGGAGAAATCCCCAAGAACTCTCGCGCCAATATCAATGTGTTCGGAGCACTTTTCCATAAAGTCGCCGGTACCACCACAGAGATCGAGAACCGCTAGAGAAGTATCTGCTTTTAAAAGCCGAACTGCCTTCTTTCTCCAACGCATATCACGACCGGCTGTAAGGATCCTATTCATTACATCGTAATAGGTCGAAATCCCGTCAAACATATTTTTGACAACTGGGCTCATCTAAGTATATCCCTCATATTCTGCACCCTTCAACTTGATAAGTATTGTGGAAAAACTCTCTCCACCTCTCTATTTCTTATCAGAAGATAAAAAAATTAAAATATTCACACATTAATAATATTTTTTATTGACATAAAATATCATTAACTTATAATTGCTTTCGCTAACGGCCTTGTAGCTCAGTCGGTAGAGCAGAGGACTGAAAATCCTCGTGTCAGCAGTTCAATTCTGCTCGAGGCCATTACACTTGAAAGGATCATCCATTGGATGGTCCTTTTTTGGTTTTATGGCCTTGCGTATTTGCGGTAATGCTGTGCAGTTCATACAAGCCCGACCACTCGGGACGGATTATCACTCGACCTTCAGTCGAGCCCGGAGGGTGAGAACGTTATAGACTGTAACGTTCGAATAATTCTGCGCATATGATATACAAAGTACCCCTAACGTCACGTCCTTTTCTCTATTCCAAGTTCCCAGGGCGTCGCCCCTGGACGCGGCCAGACCTTTTGGATACCCAAAAGACTGGACAAAAACCACTCTTGCAGAGAGCCGCATCACATGGGCTTATGCTTCTGGCCCAGGTTACGCTACTC
This sequence comes from Fibrobacterales bacterium, assembly GCA_051532055.1. Lineage (GTDB taxonomy): Bacteria > Fibrobacterota > Fibrobacteria > Fibrobacterales > JAOPTW01 > JAOPTW01. The sequence continues at coordinate 30,359 of JAOPTX010000008.1, forward strand.
TGTACATATTATAATTTAATGTAGTTGGATAAGTAATGTGCTCTAAAATTTCTAATTGCACCAGAAAGCGCTTAAACCTTACATTTCGTGTTTGATGAGATATGTACAACTTCCGATAGTATTGCCTGGGAAATAACGCTAACGTGATGTGTAATCTGCACTTCGTGCAATTGTGGGGTTCGGAAGCAGAATTTTTTATTGTGCTTCAATCAAGCTTTAGTATTACATTCAAGTTATTAGTTCAATAATCTACCGATGCTCAGAATCACCAATATACACAGGCTCTTCTTCAATCACCTGCATGCTCTTCCATTTACCACCAAAATACCGAATAGTATATACGATTGAAAGTGAAAAGACAAAGAAAGTGAGTAATCCCCACATGGCATAGATAGTACCATCAAGATATTTTATTATGATAATTGATGGAATAATCATTACTACTACTGTAAACAGGCCGAGGTATTTCATGACAAAATGGGTATCCCCTGCCCCTTTAATAGCTGACGAGAACATAAGCTGGACACAGTCACCCACAGCATATATTGCAACAAAAAGGAGGAGCTCAGTAGCAAGTTTCGCTATGGGGGCAAACTCAGCCGGGTCTGCTCGGAGACCAAAGAGTCCGACCAGTGGCCCAGGAAATGTTACATAGATAAATGAGAGTGTAAGAGCCATCATTAGCCCTAATTGAATACCCGAATACGTGGAAATCTCGGCCTTATCAATTTGCTTTGCACCGATGTACTGCCCGACTTTGATACTCACAGAAATAGCCATACTGTGAATAATAATAAAGCCGAAAATATCAATTTGAAAAGCAATATTTGATGCAGCTTGAATCTCTTTTCCGAGGAAGCCAATCATAATCATAAACACGGTAAAGCCCGCAATCTCGATAAACATATGTACACCACTGGGGAGTCCATACCGTATTAATCGACCAAACAGGTCTGTATCAAAACGCCACCCAGAGAGAGTGTTAAATTCCTCATTATTTTTCTTTCTAAATACCAACCAGGCAAAAAGTACGAGGGCAATGAGCTGTGAAATTACCGTTGCTATCCCTGCACCAAATAGTCCCATTTCGGGAATAGGTCCCCAGCCAAAAACCAACAGATAATCAAGAGGAGTATTTATGAAAAGCATGTAAATATTCACCCACATGACTGGCTTGGTTATGCCACGCCCCGAATAGAATCCACCAAATACTGCCATAGCCACCATTGGAAATACCCCTAGGCAGAGTACCTGAAAATAAGAAATCTCTAGTGTTATAACCTCTGGCGCATGATCAAATGAGTTGAATACCATTGGAGCCAAGGGAATAAGAAAGAGCATGAGAAAGCCACCAATAGCTGAAAGATAGAGCCCTTGCCATACAGCCGGTCCAATCCGTTCGGGCCTCTTTGATCCAAAGTATTGAGATACAAAGGTTCCTATATAGAGGCCAGTCCCAAGAAAAAGACAGCCAAAGGCAAAACTGAGAGCGCCTGCAGGCATAGCAGCCGCGAGAGCATCAGAAGAGTACCAACTGACAAACATGCGATCGATAAACATAAGGAGCGAAAATGCCCCTGAACTGATCATTAACGGGAATGCTACTTTTAGGAGTTCTTTATACCCTGCTTCGCGGTAGTATCTTTTCTTTAGCCAATTCATCCCGACCCACAATCCATCAAAATTCTGTGGTCTAAAGATACCAATTTAAACCATGTGACGTACTTAAAAGAATCTCTCAATTACGCTTTAAAATTTTCTTTTAATAGCCAGCGATTGGTTTACTGATTTATTTAAGACCCTATTCTAAAATTCGATTAAAATATTGCTCAACTCGAGTACTATCTTTATCAATATACCATATCATTAATGAATCATCATTTCGAACAAATTGGGTTGAATCTATAGAAGTGCTATCTTTAGTATCATCAGGATCAACAAATTGTTCAGTAATTAACCAATCATCAATGAGATTCCAAAAACCTGAACTTGAATCTTTAATGTTATATTCTTCTACTTCAATATGATATATATACGTTGAATCTTGGTTAAACTGTAGAACAATTGAAACACCTTCTATTGGAAAAGTATCGCCTACCATATAATCAAATTTCCATAACCCTACAATATCATCTATGGTGTTAAAAAAATATTGAGAAGTATCAGATGTACTATAGATGTCACTTGCATAAACCGTCACTTGATATTCTTCTCCTTTAGTGAGAGAATCAAGAGTCCCATTATTTGAACTATCAACCCATTCTTTTACGAGCAGAGTATCCACATCAGAAATAGTATAGAGGCTCCAATTAAAGAAAATGGAATCATTTTCAATGTCTTCTGAATGGACCGGAAGAATTATTTGAGTAGCCAAGTAATCCTGCTTGTTATCAGGAAACGATACTACTGGTCGGGTTGGTGATGAATTAATTAAAGTAGAAAATTGAATGGTATCTGAATTCACGCTCTCAATACCGTCTGTAACGAGGACAAACATTTCATACGTTTCATCATATGCTAGTGATTCAATTTCTAAAGTAAATTCCTCTGTTTGCCCCCAAGGGATAAACTGAGTGTCTGAATTAATTGCCTTTATGTATACAGAATAGCGGAGGGTATCCCCATCGATATCAGCAGCACTCCATCCCGCAGTGTAGGAGAGAGGCATAGATTGTACTGAGTCCCGAGGATAAATAATGACTGGTTTAGTTGGTTGATTGTTAATTTTTGCTTCAACTGGGTTCTCACACCCTAATAATGAAAGGAGTGCCAAAAGGCACAATATGAATTGCATAGGATATCCTAAAATAAGTATTTGCTAATTAGACGAGTAAATGAGAGTAATGGTGCCCTCATTGTAAAATTAGTTAATTAACCCATAATTTATTCAATGCAACAAACGCTCCAAAAGAACGGAACTCAGAAGCGTACAGCTATCATTCAATTAAATATTTTCTACTGTTTTTCAGCCATATACATTTTAATGGGCACCGGAGAATCTATGCTATTCTCTTCAAATGAGGATATCACAGGTACTTTAACAAAACCCGAATCTAAAGAACCGCACTGTTGTTCAAAAGGAATATATTGATATTTATAGATATGCTCTGAGTTTGCGTCATTACTACTCCAATAAGCCACCCAATATTGAGATGCCTGAGTAGCAGTTCCTTTTTCGATAGTACAGATTTTATTATCAAATGAAGAGTCATCATATATATCAACATCACTAAAGGCTCCCATATAGCTCTCCAAGCTATCAAGGTTACAATTAACCTCAAAGGGGAAAATAACATTTGTATCAGGCGCCTCTATTGAAAAATCAAATACTCCATTTTCTGTAATATCATAGAGCTCTGCTTCATACTCATGGAAATAATGGTCGTAACCCCCTAAAACAAACTGATCACCAATTGCAACAGTTAGGATAGGATCATTAAAGGAATCGAATACTGTATATTGCCCGGTAAACGTAGCGACACAAGGTTGAGGGCTTAGACCTATTGATTCAATTTCGAGTCGTTTTCTTGTACTCCCCGATTCGCTTGGCGTTACCTCAGTTGTATCAAGAAAACATCCTATTAACAGTAGTGTAGATACAGTAATCAGTAAAAAATGCATAGTGTGCCCTCAAATAATATGATGGGGCACAATATAGTAATTGAATAGGGTCTTCAAAAAGATTAAGTAGCATACCCATCCCATCCCCAAATACCCAGATAACGCATCATTCGTTCACCATTTCAATGATATCTCAGTGAACAAAATAGCATTTTACATAGATATTAACACTTTATTGGCTATTTTTAGTCACCTTATGTTTGATTTTAATTTCCAAAGAGATACCTTAGGGATATGACTACTATATTTAATTACTTCAACTACCATGAGTTCCTGAAAGATTGGTTCAGAACTCAGAAGGAGCTGCGAAGCGGTGTTACCCTGCAATCGATTACTGATGCCGTTGGAATAAAATCCAAAAGCTATCTACATCGCATCACCAGAGGCACCGCTCGACTCTCCGAAAAATCCCTACCTGCGCTTTGCAGGGCACTCAAACTGAACCAAGGCGAAAGTGACTATTTGTCCCTTCTCGTTCAGTTTAAACATTCCAAATCAGACAACGAAAAAAATGGTCTGCTGGTACAAATTCAAGCGCTTGCTAATAGTGATGCCTTCGAATTAGAACAGAAAAAGTATATCTATTTTAGCAAGTGGTATATACCGGCTATTCGTGAGCTCGTGACCTGCCTCGAGTTTGGTGAAAACTATCAACGTCTTGGTAGAGCCCTTACTCCGGTAATTTCTGTGAAAGAGGCCAAAGAGGCAATTCAGTTGCTTCTCGAGCTTGACCTCATAGAAAAAGAAGGGGTGCTGTATCGGCAAAAGCAGAATATTGTTATTGCCAAGAGTGACATTGATTTTTTGGCACTCAGAAACTATCAGAAATCATTGATAGATTTAGGATATCAATCAATTGACCGCTTTACCCCTAATCAACGTGAAACGCTCTCTATATGTGCGGGTGTTTCAAAAGATGGCTATGCGCAACTCAGCTTTGCCCTCAAAGAGTTTCAAAAGAGAGTCGTTGAAATTCTTAATCAAACAGACACGGTAGAACTTACCTGTCAAATTAATACACAGGTATTCCCTGTCTCAAAAATTATTTCACAAAAAGGAATCGACTATGAATCATAAACTACTCGTACTTATGAGCACCTTCTTTCTCTTATTAATGGGCTGTGCAATGGAACTTGCAAAAGATGAAACAACCAATGGCGTTATCACTGGTGGTACTATTGTGCCCACAACAATTGCCGTTAAAAAAACAACTGACACTAAAGACATCCCTGATGAAGCCTATCTGTATCAAGAAAGTAATCCAACAGAACTCTTTAAAAGTACCTCACTGAAGAAAGATGGAAGTTTTATCTTTAGCGAACTCCCTCTGGGTAAATACGACATAATGATAAAAAACAACTCATTTGGTGGGCTGTATACCTCTATAACTCTTGATGCTGAAGACCCAACTTACCACATTCAAGAGCTCGCAATTACGGCTATTGAGTATCTCCCCATTGATATCGATGAGGACATGGAAGATTTCACTCTCTATAATTATCATATTGAGATTGATAAGAATCGTGATGATGCGTTTCTCTTTCCGTTCATTATGCATCAAGATGAGAATGGTCACTTTGTGCAATACGTGCATACCTACGATAATAAAAATGATAAGTCGTCCGCCTACACTCTTACCACCGGTACACCGTACTTAATCCCTACTCCTACAGAGCCGGTCTGCGAAGAAAACAAAGATTGTTCTTTAGAAATTACTAAGGCTCTTTGCAGCGATGGCATTGACAATGATGAAAATGGATTTGTTGATTGTGATGACTTACTCTGCCTTGACTTTGTAATGTGTCAAGACATCCCGCCACAACCACTTGAAGGCTCAAATGAAACATGTAGTGATGGTATTGACAATGATGACGATGGCAAGGTTGATTGTAGTGATATGGATTGTTTAGGCAAAGCAGGATGTTTAATTGAATTGGATTGTACCGATGGATTAGACAACGACAACAATGGCAACACAGATTGTGAAGATGCTGTTTGTTCAGGCCATAGCAGCTGCTCTAGTGATACAGAATACACCTACGATAGATGTCAAGACGGAACAGATAATGATGACGACGGTAAAATTGATTGCGATGACCCTCATTGCCTCGACTTTGTATTTTGTCAAGAGCCAACAGAAGATACTGACTCCCAGTGTAAAGATGGAATTGATAACGATAAAAACGGCCGTGTAGATTGTGACGATCAAAAGTGTGCGGTATTTCCACAATGTAGGGATGAAGAAATGGAAAATACTTTTGAACTCTGCACTGATCAAGTTGATAATGATGGAAATGGCGATATAGACTGCGCTGATTCAAGGTGTAAAACATTTGTAATATGTAATGTCGCTGAAAATGAGCCATCAATGTGCCTTGATGGAATAGATAATGATGGTGATGGCTCGGTAGATTGCGATGACAATGAGTGCCAACTCTTTGACTTCTGTAATGAAGCAGATGCTGCTACTTGTCAAGATGGAATAGACAACGATAGTGATGGCCTTACTGACTGTGCAGATGATAGCTGTAGATACCACGATTTTTGTGGTGAAACAACAGCTATACTTTGCACAGATGGAATAGATAATGATGTGGATGGACTGGTTGATTGTGATGACGATGAGTGTCGAATTTTTTCGGAATGCAACGAGAATCCTTAAATACTCATTCACTCTTTAACTATTCAATAAGCGCCAAGGTCACTCTATATGAGTGGCCTTTTTTATTACTCTCAGTTAGCTTCTCGAAAAAGGAAAACTCAAAACCTTTGAAAGGTCTTCTTCACCAAGTATCAGCATAATCAGCCGATCAAGACCAATAGCAACCCCCGCACATTGAGGGACTCCCGATTGTAATGCATCAAGAAAAAAGTCATCTTTGGACAATATCCTTTTACCCAACTCCTTGCGTTTTTCAACATCATCAGTAAAACGCCTTTCTTGCTCTTTTGGGTCGATAAGTTCTTCATACCCATTACAGAGCTCTACCCCATTAATATAGAGTTCAAATCGTTTTGCAACGAGAGTATCATACTGATCAGTGTAGGTCTGAGCAAGAGCCGCCTGAGATGCAGGATAGTCACAGAGGAGCTCTGGTCCATCTTTGCCAAGATTGGGCTCAACGCATTGTGAAAGAATGTAGATAAGCCACTCATCGATATTATCAGATTCAATAGTGGGTAAATCATGAGCTTCAGCGAGGGACATAGCACAATTTACCGTGAGCTTGTGAGGATCTACCTTTAAATAATTTAAAAAGGCATCTCTATAGGTAATGACAGAATAGGGCCCAAAATCACCAAGTTCATTCACCAAGTCCATTACTTCGACAATGAGCTCACGATAACTCATCCCCACTCGATACCATTCAAGAATGGTAAATTCAGGATTGTGAATTGGTCCAGACTCACCGTTTCTAAATGCCTTGCATATTTGAAAGATCGATGGATAGCCCGCCGCAAGCATACGCTTCATAAAAAATTCTGGGCTGGTACTGAGGTAGCGTTTCTCTTTAGGGGTTTCTGTGCCATCGATATAGTGATCAGTATCATAGACATCAATGTATGGGTCTAGGCCCGAACCTCGAGAGAGAATGGGTGTCTCAACCTCAAGCACATCAATAGCATGAAAAAAAGACCTGATCTTATGAATCAGGTCTGCTCGCTTTCGCGCAGTTTCTATAGAGAGTGTCGGTTTAAAGTCAGACATATTCCAAATACGAATATCACAATATATTAACCAAATTTTTGTTCCAGTACCAAGCGGTTCGAGGCATCTGATTTTCCTGTTAGTGTACTATTAGAAATATCAGATAACGAAGAAATGCGCAGTGTAATGGGGCAAAAATTATTCTTTAGAGCGTTCTACATATTCCCCGGTTCTTGTATCAACTTTGATTTTCATACCTTGAGAGATAAACAGAGGAATATGGATCTCTGCACCACTTTCTAAGATACCTGGACGAGTAACATTGCCCGTAGTATCTCCACGTGCTCCCGGAGGTGCATCGGTCACCACTAAGTGCATAAAGTTAGGGAGTTCTACTTCAATAACAGTGTCATTCCACATAAGGACTTCACAAGGAGTGTTATCAAGAAGAAAACGCTCTTGACCATCAAGGGCTAGTTTAGGAACTTCGATTGTCTCATAAGTCGATTGATCCATGAATGAGTATGTCTCACCATCATTATAGAGATACTCCATTTTATTAGAAGTAACATCAGCTTTATCAACCATCTCACCCGATTTCCATGTTCTATCTATAACACGACCATTTAAAAGGTTTTTGATTTTCACACGATTAAACGCCTGACCTTTTCCTGGTTTTACAAATTGGTTATCGATAATTTCATACGGTTGATTATCAATCAGAATCTTCAATCTTTTTCTAAATTCATTGGTGTTCACTTTAGCCATGAATAGTTCCTTGTTGCAAACTCACATTTTGATGCAAAATTAACAAAAATTACACTATATGGATGATCAATCGAATACAAATAGCCCTAACGGCCCTTCTTTTAGCTGGCGAGATGAACTCTCTGACGCATTAACCACCGTCAAAGCACTTGCTCACTACCTCAAACTAAAAGAATCTGAAATTGCCTCAACAACGCCAGAATTCCCTATATTTGTACCCAAAATCTTTGCAGACAAGATAAACCCCAGTGACCCCAACGACCCAATTCTTGCCCAAGTAGCCTTTTCTGATAGAGAATTAGAGCTGCAAGAGGGATTTACTGATGACCCCGTTGGTGATATTGCCTCTGCGGTCGATTATGGGGTTCTTAAAAAATATGCATCCCGAGCCCTCCTCCTTTCAAGTCCTGCATGCTCAGTCAACTGCCGCTTTTGCTTTAGACGCAACACCGATTATCCTGTGCTCAGCACAACCCAAAAAATGGAAGTTGTAGAAAAAATAGCGGCTGACGAATCCATTGATGAGATTATTCTGAGTGGTGGTGACCCCTTGATGATGGGTGATATTGAGCTCTCTACCCTTTTTGAAACGTTCAACCAAATTGACTCAATAGAGCGTATCCGCATTCACACACGCATGCCCGCAGTGCTACCCAGTCGCATTACTGCAGAACTCTGTGCAGCGATTCAGCAATGTTCAAAAAAGATAATCATTGTCCTTCACTGTAATCACCCCAATGAACTTGATGAAGTCACCAAAGAAGCACTCTGGAAGCTTTCTATCTCGGGTGCCCTCCTCCTAAACCAGAGCGTACTTCTCAAAGGGGTCAATGACTCTGTTGATACACTGGTCGCTCTTTCTGAAAAATTGGTTGCCCAGGGGGTTACCCCATATTATCTCCATCAACTTGATCGAGCCAAAGGCGCTCATCATTTTGAAGTATCTATCGATGAAGGTCGTAAGCTTATCGAAGAGATGCGTAGTTCTGTTTCGGGGTATTTGGTACCTCGCTATGTGCAGGAGATTGCGGGGGAGGCGAGTAAGACGGTGTTGTTGTAGTAGAAACCTAGATCAACACCATTGAACAACTATAGGTCATCATCAATTTTTAGTAGTCTCAGCACAAAATGAGAACACTTTACACTTCCTATCGTCACAGTCAGTTGCACCATTATTATCATTATCCACGCCATCCTTACATTGCACTTCTGTATTTTCAACAGGCTTATTGCAAATTATAAAGGATTTGCACGCTGATTCGTCACAATCAATGACTCCATCCTCGTCATTATCGATACCATCAGAACAGGATTTTAAAGTGTTTTCCATTACCTCTTGGCAAAGGGTAAAATTTCTACAGCTAGAGTCTTCACAATCGATTCTGCCATCTTCATCATTATCGACCTCATCTTGACACTCTTCAAAAGTCTCTTCGTGTGGGCCATGACAAAAATCAAAACTCCCGCACCCTGGGTCATAGCAATCGACAAGTCCATTTAAATCATTATCAACACCATCGGTACATTTAGTGGCCGTGTTTTCTAACACCATTGCACAGCGAATATCTTTAGAATCTTCACTACAATCAAGTGGTGACCAAAGCTCTTCATCCTCTTCATTACTCATAGGAATAGTATTTGGCTCTGATTCTGAAGATGAGTCATTGAAATACGAGTAGTTTGTTGGGTCACAAACATCTACGGTATAGCAGTCTTGGTCGATACAATCAATATAACCATCCTCATCATTATCAAGACCATCGCTACAAAGGCGATCGGTTGATTCTTCTGACAATTCAGTATTGACTGGTTTTGAGGTTTCTAAAAAGCAACTTGAAAACAGGAGTAACGTTATTACAGCAATAACTCGTTTCATAAATTTTCCAAAAGGAATGTGTGTCCATAAAAAAGATACTATTCTGAGAAAGTATTTGATGTACTTGGCCATAGATACTTAATTAAGCGGTCACTGATTGTGAGTGGGTGAGTGAGTGAGTGAGTGAGTGAGTGATTATACTGTAACTAATTCCCCAAAATGCTGGCCATTTGTTTTAGGAATTCAATACAGTAGTACATCCTCCTAATACAGCACACACTACTGTAGTAATAGTACCCCTACAGTTTCTGTGTTCAGTAAATACTCTTGAATGCCATGCACATCGATAAATGCTTTTTCGACTCCATTCAGATCATAAAACATCAACACAGAAACTCCTAAAGGAATCTGTATACGATTCACCCCCGGGGATACCAGTACCATTTTTTGCAATGTGACTGACTCATACAAGATTGGTGCTATGGTATGACTCAGTGCACTACTACTTTGAGCTATAGGTATTATCTGTGTAGAAGAAAGGATGGCAGTATCAGATCTGTCACCAATATCACCTGTACTATCATTAACGCCAACAACACCGCCAGCAGTTTTTCCTTCATTTGCACTTGTATGAGGAAGCAGGACATTTCCATTGCCACTCGCTGACTGCTGTATAATACTCGAGTAGATATTTGGTGATTGAGCACTACTGCTCAATTGTACTACAGAAGATACATTTACATTTCCTGAACTATTTTGTGAGATACTTGATGAAGTATGGCCCTGTCCACCACCAGGTCTTGTGCTAACTGTTGAATCAGGCTCACCCTCCCACAGGCCAAAATATTGGCTAAAAGTTATATCAAAATGAGGTACTAACGCCAAAGACCGTTCAGTGGGATCTATAATATAGAGCTGTCCTTCATTATTCTCCCAATAAGAAAAAGCATAACCCGAATCCGCAAAGGCAGTAAGATAGACACTATCACCTGCTGAAACAATAACATGCTCTGGATCTGATAAACCATTATCATTGGGGAGTACACTAATTTCAACAGGATTATAGACTGACCTGACAGATAGCTGAACGGGGCTCGAGCCCGTTACCACTTCAATGGTCTGTGGCTTTTTCAAGTTTGAGGAAAAATATCTAAAAATGTTATCATAGTTAGTTACTGTAACAATAGTATCCAACGCCAACGATTCAGTACCTAAATGACGTACATTGAATGTATAATTTTGATCTCTGCTTTTGAAAACAACTCCTTGAGAACCGGGGAGCAATGGTGTATATTCAAAGTTATACATAGTGTACGATTGCAGCTGAAAGGTCTGAAGGGTATCAGAGAGAAAATAGGTATCAGTTGGAACTGTAGGTATTGTACCAATCTTAATACCAATGCCGCCTTGGTCATTAGCTATACTGGAACTCGTATATATTTTATAAATATTCTTGCTACTGTCCCCCGGTATAGTCCATATACATTTTTCATCAAGACATTCATAAATGCTCTCTAATTGATAATTATCTTTATATGATTGAATATGCATTCGATGCTTTTGTCCATTAATTAACTCGAATTGATGATCTACCGAATCGAAGCCAGCAATTGTAAACCAAATACCATTTGAAGCATCTTGACCCTGTGCATTGGCAAATAAATCCAAGCTATCTATAGAGGCAATTTGGATGGGTACTACTTCATGAGCAACAGCCCGTACTGTAACATCTGAATTAACAATAAGTTGAGTGGTTCTATTATTAGGAAAAAGCAGCGTTCCTAGGCCATCAATGAGATCCCAATACGCGAAATAGTACCCTGGCTCATCTTCTACTGTGAGTTGAATAGTATCACCTAAAACGGCAACACTATCAAAATAGTGTAAATTGAGTCCTAGACCTGGTTCAATAGTCACTGAATGAGATTTTAATACAGAGACCACTATTGAATCTGGATTACCTGTGGAGCTTTGAGGGTATAGAATAAAATAATGTGGTACCCCAATGGAATCAACTTTAAAAGAGATTCCATTACCAAAATTTTTAGAAACTCTAGGCGATAAGGTTGAGTCGGTACCACAGTAAAATCTTTGGTGGTTCTTAACATTATAACTAAAAAAGGTATAAACCCCCGTATCAAGGGGAGTATACTTCCATAGCTGGCCAAGTCTTCCAGCAGTATTAAACTCATCATAGGTAAAGCTATATGTTTCGGGAGTACTTGTTAATTCTATCCCATCAAGGCGCGTAACAACTGGGCGAATTTCACTATCAGCAGAAACGGTTAGTGGGGTAACCGCTTGAGTCGAGTCCCCATAGGTGACATCTCCCACTACGGTCTCCCAGTGTACAAAACGGTAACCGGGGTCAACCCATGCGCGTACAGAGTCCATATATTGATTCGATTTAATTGTGCCTGCATAAGGCTTTGTGCGTACAGACTCCGCATCACTCATGGTTAGTTGATAGGGAATCTGCGTGAGTTTATTCACATCAATATCTAGATTCACTCCAAATCCATAGTTACGGATATTATAAATTCTAACGTATATCGGAATGTTTTGGGTTAATGATTCAATGTTCTGACTTTTCCTATTCAATCCATAGTTATCATAGTTTTGAAGTATTGTATCATTATAAATAGATATCCCTTGATTAAAATATTTCTCTTGATGAATCGTAAACAGGTATTCGCCTGTTTCTTGTGGGACATATTTCACCATTATAAAGTTTTGATCATTAGAAGTTGCCACACTGTCCCAAATAATACTTTGTCTACCAGTAGTTATCTCTACCATGTTTTTAATAGGGAACCGTGCATGTACATATGAATCCAATGTGTCGTTACACAATAATTCTATTGTAGAGTGAGAAGAATCACTTAAAAGAGTAAGGTTATTGCTTAGTTCCCAACGTATGGTATTAAAGTTGTGGGTCTCTTTATTTGATGTATAAGAAATAGTGTTTTTTAAGGTATCACCCGGCTGACAATACCCCCGATTATTATCACTAAATTCTGATACCCCTGGAATAGAAGTAGACCACTCTACATGTTTCTTGTCTATGGTAATATTAAAATTATAAAGAGAAGAACTATCTGGAATTGTTGATGATGCTGGTGAAACATATATATACAGAGTATCACCCACAGAAACTTCACTTCCATTTTTATTAAAATAATGAGAGTACTCGTCATTAAATGATAAGGATGACGTTCTCGTTGTAAATGTTGAATCAGTATAAAAACGAATGTATCGGTAACTCCCTGTATTCTGTTCTATTTTTAATCTAAATTCGGTATCTTCAGTAACGCCATATTTCATAAAAACACCTTGTGCCATTTCACCCTGTCTGGATTGAGTAATTGGAGTAATATGATTTACACCTCTATGTAATCCCCATTTACGAAACGATTTAAAATGCGGTTTGATTGTTGAGGGTTCAGAAATTGAAACACGTATCGTTTGGTTGGTATCACTATCAATATAAATTGAAGGAGTTCTTTTTTCCCACAGGTCTATATCATACAAAGCATCGGGGAGTGCGCGTAATTCGATAGTATCTGAAGGAGCCAACCACATAGGACTTTGATTAACGGTACCATTGGGACTACTCACATCAACAGTGAGAAGATTTTTTTTCTCAAAAGCTACCTCTATTTCATAATCATTCTGTGAAGAGTAACTCAATGCTACCCGAAACCCAAGAACAGTACCTGGTGTATCGATGTGAAATTCGCTGGTGTATACCCTCTTATTATTTATTGTAGCATAGCTCATTGAAAGCAGTACACTATCAGTATTCTGTGCATTTAGTTGAAACCCTATCAACGGAACAGTACCATCAGAGTTACGGGTGAACTTATACAGGCCAGTATCGAGGGGAGCTGTTTCGAAAAAGATTCCGTGAGCAGTATTTTTATTAGCCGCATTATCTTTAATAAAATACTCAATGAGAGTTGCAGTGAGTTCTGTATATTCTGCTTTTTTTAGCACTGGAGTTAGTTTCACATTACCATTGAGTAGCACAGGGCAATTAACAGAATCTGGTTTAATAAGATGAACCGTACCCGAATCATTATGCCAATAATCGAGTTCCCAACTAATATCGGGATTAACAATTAGTGCGAGAGTATCTCCTGCATAGCTTTTTGCAGTAGGTATAGGTAGTGTATAATTCGCGCCTTGGGTTATCACATAGAAATAGTTAGGTAACACTTGTACCTCAAGTGTTTTATTTTTGTCAGCTAAATTATGGGTAACTACCCTAAAAAATAGAGAGTCATATAGAGTGAGATTTGAAAATACTATTGTCCCCTCTCCCTTAAGGTTATCGGCATATCCTGTAAATGTGGAATCATCACGATAAAAATACACTGTTTTAGCGAGTGGTTTATTACCAGTAAAAACAATAGAAACATCTTCATTATGTAATTGAGTATACTTAAAAAGCATACCGTTACCAAAGACCCTCCCCGCCGCGTCATTTGTTACATTGTAGCTACTCACCGTATTACTTAATGTATGCACAACAGCCTTTTTATATACGGCAGTAATATCGGTGAATCCATTAAACGTAAAATTCACTGAATCGGCAGTAAGATCAGAAATACCAGGGGAACCACGAGTCACATTCCAATGATCATGATAATAGCCATTTGCAGGATACGCCTCAAGTAGAACCTGAGATCCAACCGCATGATACGTAACAGGTGAAAAATTAAGAACTCCATCTCCCTCTTTAGTCAGGTTCAATGATGGCTTTGCTACAATCGAAAAACTGTCTAGAGAATCTCCACTATATGAATGAACACTATAAACATCGGTATCTCCGGCAGACAATGTTCCTGAAAGCTGATATCTGTCAAATTCCCGGGGGGCAGCAGCACTATCAATTCTGTTTTTTCTCATATTGAGATGTTGACCATTCTGACCTGCTACTTCTATTGCATATCCCCCCTCAGTATGTGCGGTGTAGCTAAACATCATTCCAGGGTAGATATCATTTTGTAAGCTTTTATCTATAACTGGGTAGACACTCGGAGTAAATCCGATAGGATTATGGGGCACTGTATCAGTTACAATTGAGAGTACAACATCACTCGTTACATTTGAAACCTCTGTGCAGAAGACTGTTTCTCCAGGGGTAAGAGTGGCTGAACCAGAAGACACATTCCACCCGGTTATATAATTAGACAACTTGGGGTAGGCGCAAAGGGTTCTTTGAATTGATGAAATGACATAGTTATCACCCGGAACCATCGAAAGTGCGTTATTTGAATTAATGGATAATGTGTGAGGCTTTAAGGTATATATAATATATTCTAGAGAATTACCCCCACTCTGTTCTATAGCCAGATAGTGTAGTTGATTTACAAAGGCAGGATTAATATCAACCATATAGGTGTACTCTGATTTACTATACACTGACTCAACAACAGCACCACGAGTATTTCGGGCATAATCCCGAATAGTAAAAAGGCCACCATCGGTATGCTCAACATGAATTGCCAACATGCCTGCATGAGTTGGGGTATAGCTATGGTAGATTGTTGTATGGTTAGCGACAATTGCAGGAGTTACAGAATCGACAGTATTGCGAATAGTCCGAATTGGAGCTTGATAGTGATGGGCTTTTACTGTAGCGGCGCCACTATACTTGACTATGGTATGCTGTGCAGATGTCTCAACAATATCAGGTGTACCCTGTAAAACTTCCCAATGAGAAAAATTGTAGAATTGATCTGGGTATGAACTTAAAACGATAGAATCATTATCAAAGAAGTATGGGTCACCAGTTAACCATCGAGAAATATCCCCTCTCCTATCTGTTTCAAAATACTGTTTTCGTTTAAAGCCAAATTTAAAGTCACTTTTATACCTGCCTTTAATTGTAAAATACAGTACTTGCCCAATCGAATCTACGGGAATATAAGGATTAGTTAAGAGGTTTTGTTTTAGATCCACAAAAGTTGAATCACTATGCAAAATTATAGCAGATGTCGTACTCTGCTCTTCTAAAGCAACAAATAGTGTATCAGTATCAACTGTAGTATAAGAGAAATAAACTCCATCAAAAAACTTACCAAATGGGGCGTCAGCTTCATAATTATATTGCACCTTTCCTGTATTGAGTGAATGAATTTTAGGTGATGCCTTCAAAGTAATCTCTGTATCATCAGTAGCAACCAAATGAGCTAATGTATGTGTAATGGAATCAAGGGTAAAAGTAGCCATACCATTACTAGTAAAGCTGGTATCTAATTCTATAATTTTATCATAACCCAATCTTACAGTGGTAGGGGTATTATCCGACACGTACAGAGTATCAATTGTCTTTCTTGTTAAGTCGGATGCATTAATAGCTATAGTTTCAGGTGAATGGATTATAATTTCGTGAGCGTCTAACAGATCAATTGCAATAGGACGGTTGAAACCGTTCAAGGTTGTACTTTTCAATTTAAAAGTATGAACCTGTCCAATACTATCAGATACAAAATATATGCTGGTAGCCCAATCATAACTTTTTCCATTCTGTTCATCGAGCCTATCAATATTTTGAAAATGCCATACACTATACTGCGACCCGTATAAATTCGTTTTTAAAAACTTATCTCCTACCTTTTTTGCAGTATACTTTAACCAGACTTCATAATTATCTATACCCGGAACCACTTTGTTGGTTAAATCAAAGGTATCTAATCCATCCCTCAAGCGATAGCGCGGTATTTCCATAAAAACTGGAGTGATAAGCGCATTGGTAGAAGCCTTTATGGTCACTGAAAGGCCCGTAGTATTCCCCAAAGTAACGGCGCCAGAGTCTATTCGCCAATGAGAAAAATAGGATCCTGCAACCGGTTTTGCATACAACGGAATCCGCATAATGCTATCCGCCATAACTAAAGTAGCTTCCGTAGAATCGGGACTCCCCTGTGCTACCCCACCATGAATCGAAGGACTGAAAGTGATCTGGTATTCATGTAATTGATAAATGGTTATTTCATCGACAAACACACCCATTGTATAATTCGAGACATCTGTAGCATATTCAAAAACATAATTAATTGTTTTCCCCCGATGGCTATCGAGAGAAAAATTGAGTTGTTCCCATTGAGTCAAATTTTTATTGGTGTGATAGAGGGTATCGACAATACCTGTAGTACTATCGGTAATCATAATTCTAAAGTCATTGTTAGCAACTGCACGCCAAAGATAGAGTGACAATTTCAAATCATTTACATTAGGTAGTTGTATCCACTGAGACCAGGTTTTACTGGTAAGATTATAGCGATAAGAGTCATCCTGTAATGTTCCCAGATATTTTGATCCTTCAAATGGAGTAGGTCCATATTGCGCGCCCCCCCCCCACTTAATATCATTCTTACTCTCTGAATACATTTGAGGATTTTCCTCAAAATCCTCATAATAGATGTAAGCATTAGCCGTGCCAATAAGCACGAACATTGCTGCAATAATCATTTGCACACATAATTTCATCCCAAACACCAATTTACCAAGCCACTCAATATTAAAAGTAGCATTTATTTAACCTTATACCACGCAGTATTAGTAAGCTGTAGATCATATTGAATTACAGTACCTACATGATGCCCAATACACTCCCAGCAACTGCTTACCCTTGGTAAACACTATAGATTTCACTTTAAAAACCTCATACACAATCGTTAGTTAAACCGATACTGGGCGTCCTCAGGTTGATTTAAGTGAGTTTTAGCTCATACTGTTACTAACCACCCATCCATCTGAGTATCAAAAATAATAGTTTCCAACTATCCCAGAATGATACCACCAATTAAATGTTTCAACACTTAATCTCAATTCAATATCTCTATTGAGAGAGTATCTCATTTCGGATCTGCTTTCAATAGTATATATGCCACTGTATAATACGTTATAGTATACCGATGGTTCTATTAACAGAGAAAAATCTTGACCAAACGGCAATACCAACCCAGTCCGTAATTGCGGTCCAAGACCAAAACGAGAGAAATGAAAGTCATACTCACCCTTTACCTCTGCTAATGCAAATACCAATGCTGAGTGTATAAACGTTGATATTCCCCCACCCATTTCAATATCAAATACATAGTGATGAGATCGAGTTACATACAGTGGTTGCGTTACTTTTGAATCAATTCGCCATGATAATTGTTGTGTGTATACATTAAAGTTAACCAATGATTGAATTTGAAACGGACGAAAGAGTCTGAGTTGTATTGCATCATACCACTGTTCTGAATAGTGTAGTGGCACTGCTAACTGAATCTGGCCCACTTGAATTTGACTCCCTCTCAAAAAACCGTAGTGCCGGGCGTTTACATCATGAATTCCAAATCGATACTCAAATAATGCAGCGTGCTGGTCTCTAAAATTAAAATAACCTGCACTGATGCGAGATGGATCATGGGCCTGATGAGGGTACCCCTCCACAACAGTCTGCTCTTCATGTAAGCTGCTCGAAAAAGGTAACCGTTGTCTCAAAACCATCAACTGAAACAGATGGGGATTTTGAGGTTCATCTTTATAGGTATGAGTGAGTAATTGAATTACATTATCGAGTATATAAGGAGCTACGGCAAGTTCAGCGTCCAATGCGAGTGTCTTTTGGTACAGCGCTCCTTCATTACTGGTATACAATTCAAGAAGTGCATTTTTTTGCTCACTCATAGTATCTATTGCACTTTCTAAATTTGAAAAGTGAGACCTCATAGGTACAATCTCTGAAACAATGGAGTCTGCAAGGAGTATTTGAATTGCTTCTATTGGAGTTGACACCCAATTTTTATGTTCAGTATAGTTACGCTGTGGCTGGGTGACCTGGAGTAAGGCAAGAATATTATACGCACAATTCTCAGTGAAAAAGTAGTAGTCTTTCCAGGAGCCTGCAATTTCCCAGAGGTGTTCAAAAAGGTAAATAAGTTGATCATTACTTAATTTCAGTTTGTATTCCCATAAATCTCTCTGTTCCATATTTAAATAGCGATCTATAAATGTTTTATAATTATAGAGATGAAACTGCCCTTTATAATACCCGAAAATACCTTTATAGATATAAGCGATTCCTGGAGCAGTTCCAACATCGGCAGAGAAATCAATTCCATATTCCATGGGGCTCCCCCCGCCCGGATCAATAACATCACTCGTTACCTTCAAAAAAAGATGCCCCACCATAGAAGATGGGTTATTCATATACGCTGATGAAAACACGAGGGATAAGGCATTGGGAGATAGTACTTTGAGCCACTTCTTAAACGGTGCGGCATCCACATCAGGTAGGTGCCGAATATCAAATCCAAGGTTGGTATTCAAGAAACGATACCGTGCGGGGTATTGAACCAGAGGATGTACATTCCCCTTTTCGGTACTAATTGAGTCTCGGCTATGAGGAGCAAAAAATGCCAAAAGTGTTGCATTGAGCTCATCTTCTGGGGATTTTTTCCCTTTGGCAGAAAGGAAAAAAGCGGGATCATCAATCTCGCTGGTATATTCAGAACCATTCATTGAATAGTGGATAAGCTTATGCCAATCGGGATGGTTAGAGAGATCTAACTCGTGAGCACGGTTTAAATAACTATTTACTGGATCAATACCTTCATTATACCCCATCGGTGAGGAATAGAGCGGTACAATACAAAATGCAATCAGTACTCGGAGCATGTATGTTTTTAGACGTATTGCCATAGGTATTGAGGAGTATTAATCCAAATTGGTATTTATAAATATTAGCATTTAGCTATATTATGTCTTTAATCCTAAATTTAGAACAAAGGAACTATTTATGCAGACCAGACTATTATTTTTACTCGCTTTATCCATTATCTTGAGTAACTGTACCGTACCTGTAAATATCAAACCAAAAGTTAAAACATCTCAATTCGATAAAATCCCTATGGAAATCGGCCTCAATGTTAAAGATTCCGAGATAACCCATAGAGCTTCGGGCCTATTTTTTGTTGGTTCGGCAAATACATTTGTGATTAATGTAGGTCAAGCATTAGACATGTCTGCTCAATCGTCATTCAAAGCTCTATTCGATGATGTTATTGTTATAGAAAACATAGAAGATAGAAGTGAACTTGAACCTAAATACACTGTGGTTCTTGTTCCTTACTTTAGTGAATACTATGTAAGCCAAACGATGTCGAGTGGTATGCATTTAAGACTCGAAGTACTCGATTCTAGTAAACAACGGTTATATAAAGACGACGTTACCGTTGTAGGCAGTGCAGGTCCATTAGTGGCTTCGACCTCTACATTTGGATTCTCTTCTGCAGCTGTTGCAATCGAAGCATCATCTTCTGAAGCTTTCGAAAAAGCGTTCCATCATTTATTAAGTAACCTGTTTCAAAATTTTAAGTTTGAGCAAATCTAGATCTTTAATTCTACCTGTATTGAGTATGTCTCAGTACAGGTATGTTTCACTCTAAGGTAATTATGAATATTAAAAGTAGCATTGTGTTATTGTTTTTGTTGTTGAGCTCGGTATCTGGTAAAATTGGATATCTTGGTTTTTCAGTTCACAAGGATGATGGACACTTTATCATTAAAACAATAACAGCAGGTTCTGAAGCTGAAAAAAATGGGCTCCATATTGGCGATCAACTCGTTAAAATAAATCAAACGAACCTTGCGGGTTTATCTGAATCTGAAGTTAAAACACTATTAAAAGGAGAACTCAAAAGTACCATTGAGCTTTCTGTAAAAGTACCGGGTGAAGACTCAGTAGCTGTACTTACACTGGTCTATCAAAAACCTGTGGTCATATCGCCCAACAAAAAGAATAGAGCGACCTACGAAGAAGTAGATTTTGAGGATGATTCACACCAGTCTGGGGCTCGCTTTAATCTTGGTGTGGGCTTTCGAATCGTTGATGGAGTTGTGGCCAGTTCAGGCGCATCAAATCCGCTCTTCATAAGTGCTGGTATATTCTATTTATCAGAATCATTCTGGTATGGAGATATCACCGGTAAAGCTGGATTAGGCGGCCATGCAGAGTCTGGGTCGAGTAACAATTCTCCCTATGATAATCAACAAAAGGCAACGCAAATGTTTTCATTTGCCTCGTACGACATTAACGCCGGTGTAAAATACAATGCCAATCAAAAAATCACTCTATTTGCAGGCTCAGGGCTCTCATGGATTGGGTATGAATTAACCGGGACTGACTATGATGATCATGGTACTACTTTTGGATATAATTTCACTTTTGGTTTTCACTACTTTTTATCCAAAAGAATTATAAGTGGTGAACTCAATTTATACAACACTGATCTTGAGTTCAAAACGACAAAAAGCCAGTCTTTATATCCTGGTATTACAGCACGCTACTCATTTTAGTCAACATCGTCACTCATATGCTCTGGGTCATAGATACTAACAGTGCTATTTCGGGAGGATTACTCTTCTATTAATAGACAAGACATCATTGTTGTTTAATACTCAACTCAGCAATTAACGAATGTTAAAAGTTGAGTTGAGTTGAGTTGAGTTGAGTTAGAATCGTTGTAGTCATTGACTACAACGTTGTCTCATAATTGTATTATTCATCAAAAATTTGGTTTTCTATTCCAATAGTAATCGCTGTCATTATCCCCATTAATTATAAATCTTGAATCCAATGCCCTATCCTGAGTTGATGTCAACGACCATTCAACATTCGTTCCTCTTTGAACCCATTCATGCACATCTTCTGTTAGGTATAATCTTTCATCTTCATTACCATACATTTTAATTTTAATTTTTTCAGGTAACCAGGGGTCGTTTCCTGTATACTCTACACTTCCTTGTTGCGGCGCTAAAATCATTTTCTTAATTTTTAACCTAAAAGGGTACGTTTGTTTGTTTGACCAAAAAGGGTGGGTATTCGGATAATCAATATATCCAAGGTCCATATCTGCTTGACTCAAAAAATCTGTCTGATTATTAAAGTTTATATCATAATAGAATACATCTCTGTCTCCGGCCCTTAAGTCGTTATCAGCAGGGTCATTTAGGTTAAATAATACAGTCCATTCTGCTGTACGTTTTGGGGAATTAAGTCCGCACTGAATAAATCTAGGATATGAGAAGACAATTTTTTGTTTACAAGTACTTGGGTAATATTCTACATAAAAAACAACTCCAAGTAGAGGGTGCATAGTAGTTCCCGCTCCAGACGCTGTAGAGGTATATGTTTCAATTATGATACTTAAATGATTATTAACAGGGTGAAATGAAAACTCTGCTTTATCATAAACTTGGCGGACATCTCTATTTTTTCCATTCCAATACAAAGGCTCTACTTGGTTCCAATACGGGTCAGGGTCATAATTAAATCTACTTATTGTTTTAGCAGCAATTTGTCCATTATCTTCTGGAATCACCATTTCTAAAACATCTGATTGATCAACGGTACCATCTGGATTTTCTATCACTTTTTCTTTGATCTCAGTTTCTGACACTTCCGATGTCACACCTCCAACATCACATCCCATGCTGAGTAAAGGTATCGCAAAAACTAATATAAGTTTCTTATTAATTAACATTTATTCAATCTCCTAAAATATTTTCATTGTGTATAAAAGGTTTAATACAATACATAGATACTCGTGTAGTTAGCCGGACTAATATCTGCCCGAACGTTAATTTCTATATAGTGTGAGATAAATTTATTAACATCTTATAACCTAACAGCACAACGAGACTCAGACTAGACAAATTTTGTACACAGCCTGTGAACAAGTATCATATTATATCATCCCACTATAATCAGTCCTATTAGTAACAGCTCACATAGCTAGATACGACTCATTATACCAACCTTAGTTTTTAGGGAGGATTACAGTTCAAATACGTTTTGTTATTTGTACAAGCTCATTCCAGTGTTTAAATAGCAAATCAGCTGTAGATATTATCTGAATAGGCTATCCATGCAGGGAGCACTGTAAGCCTCAGGAGTAAGAACAACAATGCGTGTCAACGAGCTCTTATGGATTAGGGCATTGTTTGTTACCAATGTCAAAAAATGCGACTGGAAAGTCATCACTGAGATTACGGGCCTTTCCCGTCAAAAATTCCAAAGCATTAAGAAATTGTGAGAATCAGAATCCCCTACTACGGCGCAATCACCGTACTGAAATCTTCTGCAGGGCGCCACATTCCCTCTGCACCCTGAGTAATAGCATCTGAAACGATCCTCCCGGGATAGCGGCCGGTATTATCTAAGACAACACCGGGGGCACTGCTAGAATAGAGAAAGTCATAGCCAAATACTAACCCTGATCGATCGGCAATCTGAGAGGTATTTTTAGTGAGATTTAATACGATTTCATCAGAAGACAATGCACGATTCCATAAGCGTACATTATCAACACTGCAGGCGCTATACCAGGTATAGTGACCCCCAACAACATTTGAGCTTGCTCCAATTAGATTATCGGTACGAGGCATTGAGTCTGGCAATGCATTTTTTTCGGTATACTCAGAATAAATTGCACTGCCATTTATATACACAGACAAAAGGGTATCAGGAGTAACCGTCACTGCAATATGATTCCATTCATCATTTTCTATAGCAACGGGAATAATTTCAGTACTCTTTGTATCAACAGAGAGAGAGGGGTCTAATGCATTAAATACTTTATAGTGAAGACTGGGAGTATCCTTCCAAGGCCCCAACACCAATTCAATACGAAACTGATCATTACCCTCTGCAGACAGACTCATTAAGCTAGAAAAACGGTATATGTCTGAATTCTGTACCCACAGTTCCATAGTAATACCATATTGAGGCCAATTCTTATCGATGGTCTCATCAATAGCGATATATTCATCAATGCCATTCAGGTGAAGTGTCTGTGTATCATCACTATACGCGCTACTTGAAATAGCTTCCTCAGACGAGGATAGGCTTTGAACAGAAGAATTGAAAGAACTCGAAGATACTTCAGAACTTGATTCGCTCCCCATGGATGGAGGCGCATCAACACTTGACTCTTCAAAATCTACACTACTTGAACTGCTCGAACTAACCGCACTACTTGAACTGAATGAACTACTTGAGTTGCTTGAAGGAGCCGCACTAACCTCTGCATATATCTCTGTCAGGGTATCATTGGCGGTAATCTTAAAATACTCTGTATCAAAAGGAGCTTCTGCAACTTCCTCATCTACCAACAAGAGAGGGGTATAGTAACCCGGCGGCACATCTGAAAAAGTAACGATGACCCAAGAATCGTTTATTATTACCTGTGCACTATAAGTTGTGTTGTACAGTGACACAACTCCCGCTTCTGCATCCTCTGAATAAGGAAAAGTGATTACGAGCTCCCCAGTCTTTTTGAGAGTATCGTTCACTGGCTCTGAAGCATCCGCTTCTATCGTGACTCTCCCTTTGTACAATCCTTGCTTATCAGTTGCATAGTCAATTTCTAGAGCATAGCTTTTGTCGGGAATGTCTTCTATAACATAAGTACCATCATTATCAGTGGTGGCTGTCAAAACAGACTCTTCCTCTTTATGCATAGCACCCCGAGGCACTAACCGAACCTTAGCGTTATAGGCAGGCTGCCCATCAACAGTGTAGACCGTGCCCGCAATTGAGCCTCCAGATTCAATATCAGTAATCCCGAGCTCGCCCCGTTCGGCCACAGTACACGCACTCAAAACGTACACAAATAAGAGTGCAAAAACACCTCTGTAGTGATCATAAAAAAACATGATATAGCCCTGCTTGTCTTGACTTACACTCGGCACAACGGCCGTCTCCCAAAGTCATTCAATTGATAATCTGTCGCCCAGCCCATAATATAACCGAAAACACATTTTTATGCTTCTCAATTGAATGAATACTCCAGTAAACAGACAATTCTAACTTCTAAAAAATCAAATAACACAAGAATCGTTGCTATTCAAAGGACATTGCAGAAAACGATATATGAGAACAAACACTATATAAAAGCTTACGGTGCAAATTGTGGTGTTCTCACCGAACCATTCACCTCAAACACTACATCTTTAATAATGACGGTACCTTTCGTATCATCACCTATTTCACTACCGATCTCGAAACGCGTCACCCAATATTCATCAGATATGCCTGCGGTAGTAACCAACCAATCAAGAGCGACTTTCACATCAAGGACCCCAGTAAATTCATTCATAGAACCATCATCTGCTCTAAACTGATAATACTTCCAGTCACCCGACCCCCAACTATCATCTTGGTGACACAGTGTATACTTTTCTGTGCCCGCATCCAAGGTAATACCAGTACCAAATTTACTCTCCATTTTGCTACGATCGCATTTCCACCGGCCAGAATGCCAACCCCAAAAAGTCATTAGTTCTACTTTAGGCTGTGGCTGATTGGTAGTGGTTGGATCATATTTAGTGAGCCACATCTCAAAATTCACATTCCAACTTTTACTCTTTTCAAGATCGATAGCAAGTGAATCTATAGTAATTGTTGCACTCATGATATTCTTCACTTGCAATGGAAGAATTGCAGTACTTGAACGAGTTGGTGACGCTGTTCTATCACTATTATTGAAAGGAGAGGCACCGATCTCAATCTCCGGATAATCAGGAGTATTATGGGGGTGACTCGGTTGACATGCTCCTCTATCGAATTCCCAGCCAAAGCGATACTCTGCATCGACAAATATTTCGTAATCCGAATCACATTTCAATAGTTCAGACCCCCAGGTATTCCTAAAGAGCTCAATGTCTCCCATATGAACACGTGCCCAATCTGAATCTTTTGAAATCGGTACCGTAACAGTTCCGGGGTGCCCGCTCACAGCACTTGAAAAACTCACAACTGAACTACTTGATGATACAGATGATGATATGGATGAAGAACTCACTGGTAGGCTACTTGAGCTTGATGACCGTGAACTACTTACTGTGACACTACTAGAACTCACAGGAACCGATGTACTACTTGACAGAGAACTACTGATGAGTGAGATACTTGATGAAACGGTAGTGACTGAGCTTTGTGTTTGCGCTGAACTTAGGAGTGAATCAGGTTGAGCACTGGAAGAGTTACCCTGACTCCCCTGAGAATCGTTGGTTGAAGAGCTACCGCCCGTAGCTCCAGGATCTGAAGTACGCACACTTGAGCTACTTTGAACACTCGAATTAGGTAGCTCAACAGCAGATGAGGATACCAGAGGAGCACTACTACTCGGGTTACTGTCTGTTGCTGCAGAGAGACTTGAAGATACGCTCACGTCAGTTGTGGTAGTATCATCGGGTATGGTTGCTCCTATCTGGTGCGAGCTGCTGGGTAGTGGTGATGGTGTACTCGTAGGTGAGCTATTTGAATCATTACATCCTAAGAAGCTTAACAATGCTGTAAGGATGATAACTAGGTAGGGGTGAATCATAGTTATTATCTCTATTTTATGTATGGTGAGATAAATATAGCCATTAACTATCCAGATCAGTATTGTGATCTGGCTAATAAAAATAGTAAGCGATTTTTATGGATAATTTATTGAACAAAATCCATATCCTTCCCAATAGTGATATTGTCAAAATAGACCACACGCTTGTCCGCAGTAGTCTCTTTAGCGTTCCACTTAGGGCAATAGAGTCCCCACTTGATATAATTTTTCCGCTCACTCGCTAATGAAAAGAGTGTCGGAATATCGAGTTTTTCTAACACCTGAGTATACTTGGTTTCTGTCTGTAACTTATGCCAAACGGCAAAAGATCCATCAGGAGCACTTGACCATACTATGTTAAAAATAAAATCATTCCATACTCCCTCTACAAGAGACGTCACCGTCTCCTGTCCTTTAAAACCATCATAGCTATGGCGAAGAATAAACTCTTTTCGCTTTATTCCAAAAAAGATATGCGGGCCACCACCGACCCCGGTCATTTTCCATTGATACAGAATATCTTCATTCGCACCATCATCAACCCACCCTTCAGGTATATACACACTCATTCTATAGTAAAGGCTATCCCCTTCCGTAAACATCGCGCCCTCCACATCCAGTGCATCATTCTCAGAACGGGTTCCGTTAAACGCCAAATTGTCACTACTGCGAAGTTCAAACCGCGCTGAATACTTTCCTGAGCGTACAATGGTCTCATCAATAGTCGCACTATACTCTTTTGTTGTATCATGCCCCAGGCCAAGGGTTTCACTCTTCAGTAAGCCATCTTCATAATCAATATGATAGAGATATGTTTCGGGATTAATGGAGCAAACAGGGCCCTCGTGACAGTCAGGGTCATAACAATCCATCAAGCCATCCGCGTCATTATCAATCATATCATCACATACACGTTCTACAGTATCAACATCACTACGAGAGCTGCTCACCTGCTCTATACTACTACTCCCTTGTTCTATAGCACTACTGAAATCGGTAACGACACTTGATTCATGCGAAGAGATTGTTGAATATACGGATGAAGAGAATTCTGAACTACTTTCACTTTCATGTGATAGCGGTAATAACGTATTACTTGAAAGGTCTTCCGAACTCTCGTCATCTATTGCTGAGCTTATTTCATCCGAGCTCAGTTCCTTTGAATCTGAACTCAATTCAGTATGAGCGATGACGCTCTCTTTTGTTGAAAAACAACCTGTTATGGCTAATAGAATGATTATTTGTAGTGCGACTAAATACGACATATTCCCCCAAAGATTAAATCAATATAGTGTGTGTGTTGTGCACTTAAAAATAAATTATTTGCGTCCTTTCAGAACAAACCATAGTAGCTACCATTCAATGAATGTTTATATACTGTGCTTATTTACTTAATCAACAGAGGGGTTAAGACACTCCCTATCTTTACAACATACGCTCCCGAGGGCAATACTTCATAAAAGGTCTCTGCCTCACTACCACTTAAAGATACTATTTTAACAACACTCCCATCCATTCCATAGACAACGACCTTCTCCACTTGATTGTTCATATTAAAAGCCAAGAGTGGCCCTACCAGCTGCGAAACCTCACTATAAGGCGGACTAACCAATTCTGATGAGGATGATACTGAAGACGAAAGGATATCAGAAATATTGTCTACTGAAGAATACTCTAGAGTATCAATAACACTCGATGAAGATGGTGATTGCACGCTCGAAGAAGAGAGTGCACTATCATCATGTAACAAGATAAAACCATAGAGATCAAGGTCCGAACTCACGATACTCACCCCAAAGGTTCGCGCTCCCTCTGGTAAGGTAACCGGAAAAGTAATGCGGAATACTTCACCTTCGGTATTGGGAATCTCAAACTCACCTAATTGATCACCCCCACCGTAATACTCAAACGAGAGAGTACTCAAGCTTGTAGTTGACACCTCTATAGCAAGAGTCCACTCTTTTTCTTCAGGCACATACAGCGTATATGCTAACCAGTTACCAGTTTTCATTCCTGCAAGATAGGACCGTCCCCCACTGTTCACTTCTTCACCACCCTCCTTATTACAATAATGCACGGCTGCTATTTCTTCATTCGGATAGTAAGGGTTTTGGGTATCACAACTACGGTGTCCTGTGGTCAATGCATCAATCGAACCATTATTTCGTTCGGTATGTTCGAGCCTAACATTTTCTGCAAGTTCCATCAGTGTCGCAAAGGCGTTATCAGCATCAGGTTTTTGTCTATCAGTACTCCCTGGGTTCTGAGTCGTATAATCCCAATAGTCAAGAAGCTCTTGATACCCATCAGGTATAGTAATTTTATGCATACCAGCATTGAGTTTCTTCCAGGTCCACCACGCCCAACCAATAGTATGCTCTTCGAGAAGTTCCACTGCATCATAAAACCACTTATCAGTATTTTCGCCCGACTCACTCATCCAAAGAGGAGTATGATACTGATCGCGCATTCCCGTGTACTCAGCAATAGACCCAACGGTATTCTCATTCCAGTATTTGTGAAAACTGATAATAACATTATCATCAGCTACAGGCATAGGCCACAGACCATTGTGGTTTCCGCCCCAACAGTTCCCCGAAATAACAATCATGTGATTGGGGTCCACTGAACGAATGGCAGGGATTAATTCCGCATACATTTCTCTGAGCGGTTCATTCCTCTGATCATCACAGCCATTTCTACTCCCGCCTTCAAAGGCCCAATTGGGTTCATTCAGAGGGTCATAGCCACCAACCCATTCATTATCTGCATAGCGCTCGGCAAGCTTAACCCAAAGAGCAACAGTCTTCCTTCGGTTTTCAGCACTCTCCCATAACGACGGTTTATCAGGGTCATAATCATTGATGTTCCCGTTATACCCCTGCCCACCGGGTGCGGCATGCATATCAAGTATCATATAGATATGATGGCGCTCTCCCCACAGTACCAGAGAGTCTATCATGGTAAAACCCTTATCGAGCCACGTATCTTGGCCCTCTACGGGTTCTTTGTCTATGGGGGGCGTAAATAGATTAAAATGCATGGGGATCCGTACGGTATTAAAGCCCGACTCTTTTAAGGCAATCACATCCTGTTCAATAAAAAAATTATCGAGCCATTTCTGATGAAACTCCTCCATCCGATCAACGCCAATAACATCCGCAATGTCATCCAAAATTTTATGTTGGCCTTCATCAGCGCTCTGATTTAGGTCGAGCATATAGGGCTCCATAACCATCCAGCCCCCAATACCCATCGCGCGAATCATATAGTTTTGGCCAGAGCCATCAACAATGTCGGTTCCCTCTGCGTGGAGAAAACCTCGACCAAATGATGTTGAAATTGTTGCACCAACTACTACCATCAAAAACAGAACTCTGCTAAAAATTCCTGCTTGTTTCATGAGCACCCCTCTATGACTTTTGTATCACCGAAATACCTGAATTAAACGTGTGAAAATAGTACAGGCATTCCCAACTCCCATCACCATGTATTGAACAATAATACACACAATTGAGTCACTAATAAATTATCTTATTTACCCAACAAACGCAACAATTGAATTATGGACATATGATATAAAAAAGCCTATTTTTTGGACGTATCAGCCACATCGGGCGCATCCGGTGCTGCTATTGGTAGAGAAATCACAAAAGTAGTGCCTTCTCAAAAATACAATACACTCAAGCCCAGTCCAGTACCTTGGCCATAAATGATTGAGCACATAATTGCTTTAGTATACAATTATACAATGGTCGAGCTGGAACAGTCACTTGACTAAAAGACTCATGTTTCATACCCATTTTAGTATATCATAGTTCGCAGACGGATCAATACTTACTAGAAAAAGCTAAATACAGGTACTATGAGGTGTTTTTACTTTTTTTAAAGTCAATTTATGGACGCCATGTTCCATTGACTCCCTGTTGGCCTATCATATCTATTAATGCCCCATCAAAGCCATGTACCGATTTATCCACTACGACAAGTGGTGATAAAGCATCATATTCAAAGTCATAACTGAGGACCAATCCTACGGTATCAGCGAGAGTTGTGGTTGAAAGAAACATATTGTCAGTAATTTCTTGTGCAGTACGCACTCCGCTCCATATGCGAACATTATCCATACTGCCTTTAAAATAACCATCCCACTTTTTACTCCCCTTACCCAAGTAGTTTTTATTTCGTACAACCTTGTTGGGGACCGCCTCTACACCACCTTCAACACTGTGAACAGCCATGCCATCCACATAGAACGTAATCCTTCCTTGAGGGGTTACTGATACTGCTACATGTTGCCAAGTATTGAGCACAAAAACAGAGTCGACTACAGCTGCCGCCCAATCATCCCCATTGTTATGAGTCGCTGCGTTATTAGCAACATACTTAAATTGTTTTGATTGATTATTGGGCCCATAGACAAGCCCCATTGATATCATGTACCCATAATCATCGCCACTTGATAAGTGAATTAAGTGAGTCCAATTCTTAAATTCATCCCATTTCACCCACAACTCCATGGTGATTCCCGTCACTTTCCAATCCGGATTCATGCTCCCGGTAATATCTATATACTCAGGGTCACCGTCAAAGTGCACTATTTCTAAGGGGTCACTTATTTGTATAGCCGATGACTGAGCTGCGCTACTTTGAATACTGATTGATGATGATGAGAGAGCGCTACTCCTTTCTATAAGGGTCTCACTTGATGAAACACTACTGCTCATTACTATTGACGAGCTTCCACCTGAAGAAACCTGAGGAGGAAGAACATGACTCGAAGAAGTCCCTGCTGTAACTGACGAAACGGGCTGAGTATCAATTGATGATTGTGTAATTGTTATAGAAGAAGATACTGAAGATATGGAAGAAGAAGAAGAAGAAGAAAAATTACCGGCTGGTACTGATACTGAACTTAATGGTGTACCACCCCCTCCCTCACTTGAACTGAGACCTTTGGATGGATCATCAAGAGGTCCAGATATAATTTCAATGGGGGTCTTACCCACTGAACTACTACTCAGTGTGGCACCTACTAATCTCTCATACTCTATGGCAATAAACTTTTCTATAAAAAGGACTCCCGCCTGTTCCTTTGTTTTAAAAGCCCTAACCTCATCTATTTTTACAGTAAGAGAATCAATAATTCTTTTATCTTCTATAGAGTCATATTGAGCGATCTCTAATTCTTTTGCAGCGATTATTGAATCGTATGCTGTATTATACTGTTCCATCAATTGTTGTAATCGCTCAACCTTTATTAATATCACTTCGTCATACCGTTGCTGTAAACTCAATTCAGTTGCTGTATTGGCGACCTCTTTTAACTGATACACCGTTTCAGCAAGCTGATTCATTTCTAAAACGGTACTTCTCAAATTATATGTGGGTGTCTCACTGGTTTCTTCACTATTTGAATCAGCAGTATCGACGGGAGTTACCCCAGTACTGCACTGTGTAAATACGCCCAAACAGATCATAGCAATAATACTGATCATAAAATATAGAGTAGAACTACGATGTGTCGATATCATTTGAATACATCCCCTTATGTTTTACTGATAGATGTATACGGTGTAGTGTGTTATTCTATCAGTGCTCTTTTATTATCACACGCTTTACAATAAGATGACGAAGCCCGGAATAATCCCAAATCAAAAGTACTAAAAAGAACGTTCATACCATCACTGACAGCTTTTTAACTGTTTATAACATGGACGTCTATGTCCAGTATCATTGGTACTTGAGTCACTTAATGTAATTTAAACAGTTTGAGGCAACACTTCGTTTTACTACAATAAAACTGAGTGCCATTAATCTTTCATTCCTCGATTTTATTAATACTGATAAATTTTTGCACAATACCCTAATCATCGGGGTATATTTACCATTCATGCGAAGTCATCAATCCCAATGTATTAATACCATTCAAGTCACTACCTATTCCCCATTCCTAGATTCATTTGAGCGAGATACTACGAGTCAATTTACTATTGATTACTTTATGGATTAATAGTTGTAGTTTCAATAAACATCAAGAAATGTGAGCCGTGGGCCATGAGCAGTATGAGCCCATACTGAAGTAAAATTCCATAATGAAAAAAGAGTCAGCGAACCACTATTGATCTCGGAAATCGTTGTAGGTAAACCAAATTCACCATCAACGGGATACGTACCGCTGCTGCCACGTGCCATATGTGCATCTGTAGCACCATAACTATTCACAATTGTGCCACTCCCCGTCAATTCACCACATATTTGACCCATAAACAATAGGTCTGCCCCATAAGAGAACACCTTTGCCGCACTAACACTATTCCTAATAATACCACTCGAAGAACCTGCTATACCACCTAATCGACCTTCGCGTGCAATCCCTGTAGAGACGCCCCCACGAGCCAATGTATTTTCAATCAATCCTCTATTTTCGCCAACAATACTCCCTGAATAACCCGAGGCCGTAACCTCATGGCTAGAACCCAATTTTATAGATTGCACATTACGAATTACCCCGGTTATGTCATTTACACCTACAACAATTCCACCAGACATATCAGTCGTTATTCTGCCCCGGGCAGCTGATTCTTCAATAAGCCCTTTGTTAAGATTTGCAATAAACCCACTCTGACTTCGAGCAGTGATAACATGGGGGGTACCATCTAAAAATGTTCCCGAAAAATCGATAAAGATACGACGCATCGTTCCGTTATTTACATCGACACCGGCGCTGACACGGTGCTGTGATTGAACTGATCCCATTTTTCCCGTTACATAACAATCCTCAATGAGGCCTTCATTATTTACTGCAATAGCACCAACACCATACGCACCCTTCTCTGCCCCTACTTTAATACCGGTCAATTTGAGGTTGCGTATTTCACCTTGAGGACCAATATGCATAAAGAAGCCCCAGTTTTTAACATTCCATTGCGCTGTAGCAGTTAGGTTTTTAATTTCAAAACCATTTCCATCAAATACTCCTTCAAAACGATCAGGGACAGACGATGGCACCCGTCCAATGGGGTTCCATGTTGTAGTATCAAGCACGATATCATTTATTAAATAAAATTTACCTTTAAGGTTATTGTGCATTGCTTCAAGTTGTTCTCGGGTACTTATTGCAGTATACCCTATAAACTCTCCCGCTACCTGAGAACTTGAAATAATGATTTCTACTGAAGAGCTTGAAAGGGTTGGCGAACTAGAATTAGAGCTCTCAATGGTACTTGAAGGTATGGACTCCGAGGCACTCGACTCTGATGATACAGGAGACGGAATTTTCTCAACACTCTCGCTCGATGATGACAACCAAGAAGATGAACTTGAAGAGAGAGAGTCTCGATTCTGAGAAGGTACACTCAAGCTACTTGATAGAACTTCACTTGAGGAAAGTAACGATGTATTTGTTGATTGGCCAGAGGATGCCTTTAATTCTGTACTTGTATGAGGGGCATCACTCGATAGTGTCGTATCTATTGATTGGTATGAAGAAAGTGTACTCACTGATATAGCTTCGGAAGATAATTGTTGTGAGATAATCACAATGCTACTACTCTCTTGATTAAGAGTACGAGAAGAATGTACCGGAATAAGGGCAGAAGATGAACTTCTCAATACTGGGGCCATAACTGATGACACAAGCCCCAAAGAACTACTCAGTATAGATGATGAGACTAAAGAGGACGATGAAATTTTTGAAACATCACTCAAGGTATTGATTGAGTCAAAGCGACACCCTCCTATAATCAGAAGCATCATAATAAGTGCAGATATAATAGGGACTGTAGGGATGTCAATTCTCATTCAGCATTCTAATTAAGAGTGTTTCAACATATCTAAATAAGAATTACCTATCTGTCAAAGACTGAAATACTATTTAAGATTACTTACAAAAGAGTAAGCTACAAGATCTCTTATAATTTTTGTACAACCAAAAAATGCTCTTGCCCTATATTTATCAAGCAATCACTTCTTAATCTTAGGGATTTTAATAATAATGCCTGCCTTAATAAAGGGAGTGGGAGATACCTCCCCTTGAGCTACTACAGTCCCTTTTCGACTAAACTCCATGTCAGTCACATTAAACAAGTACCCCATTTGCACATTAATAAAAAACGGCTTTTTGAGAGGTATGAGAAAATCTGGCCCAACGTTAATCCGGCTAAACCTTAATTCTATATCAGATACCGTCTCTGTATTAAAACGAATATGATCACCCTCAATTTGTGCACGGACGCCCAGATGAAGTTTGCTCTCAAACACATAATAGAGGCTCATAAATGAGGGCAGAATTGTCGCAAATTTAATGCGATTCCACTTCTTCTGATACCCCAAAAGGGGCAATACTAAGGGACTACCTGTATTACGAGTGTAAATAAGACCAACCATGAGAGTATGCTCAGAACCGCGATATAAACCCGCAATAGCACCATTACACTGCCATATTCTATTACTCATTCCATCTTCAAAATCAGTAATGACTTTGGGGAGTACCGATACAGTTCCAGTCCAGAGACTGTCTTTAAGCCAGATTGCCCGGAGCCCCATTTGAAAACCATGAAACGACCGAGAGTTATCTGAATGTGGTGCTATGCCCCCGCGAACAAACAACCCTTTATACTGGGGAACGCCCATCAGAATAAATGTCTTTTTTACTCGATAGGGAACGATAAAACCAGCTTGTACCGTCTGAATACCAAATTGTGACGTTACATTGGCGCTATCCCTTGCGACTTTGAGAGAACTTTTGGGAGACCAATGATAGCTAAAAGTTGCAAGGTTACTTTCAAATGCCTCAACCTCAAAAGGTATTATTATGAGCATTAAAGCACATTGAGCAAGATTAATGATGTTTTTGAGCATAGTGCTAAGTATAACTTCATCGAGGACAAAAGTCTATAATGCGACACATAGATAATGGAAAAGCTATTCAATTGATGGATATTTTGGTGAATGTGCAGTATACTCAAAAGCATATTCACCTATACAGTAGACCCGAATGGTACACCTTACTTCTAAGATTTCTGATGAACGGAATAGTTTGATTAATACCTTTCTTATTGCTGCATCTTTTTTTGCTACCATACTTGTTGCCATATCACTATTACGACTCTTTGACCAAGGGTGGACTAATATTCTCTATGTTCACCTATCTGGGTTATTGGGTGTATGGCTCATTACTCTATTCAGAAATAAAATATCTCTTTCCATCAAACTTTCCTTCCTCATCTTCCTTACCTATAGCCTCGGGTGTATCGGTCTTTATTTTTACGGAATAGTTTCAGATGCTGAGACACTCTTTTTCCTCTCATTTATTCTTGCTGCATCATTTAATAAAGCAAGATATGGCATTATTCTTCTGATCACCATGATACTCATCTACAGCGGGATGGGGCTCCTCTATAGTCAAGGGGTATTGGTCTATTCTTATGATATACAAACCTATCAGGAGTCTAGTTATTCATGGCTTTTGCATATATCAGCTTTTGCTATCTATGGTGGATTTGCCCTCATGATAATCCAAGTCATGAACAAAGTAATATTTAATAATCTCAAGGATATTGAAAAGCAGCGAAGTGAATTAGAAACTCTCAATGCATCAAAAGACAAGGTGCATAGAGTTATTGCCCACGACCTCAAGCGCCCTTTCAATAATTTACTTGGAATTATGCAGCTTATGTCGAGTGGTAAGAGTACAATGACCGAAGAACGAAAAGGTAAAATCTTCGATAAACTCTATCGTGACTCCAAAGGGGTCTATGACCTCCTTGAAAACCTATTGATCTGGGCTGAGTCCGAAACAGGGCAAGCTCAAGCCCAAAAGAGCGAAATTGGAGTACACCTTCTGGTTACCCACGCAATAGTCCCCTATTTGAGCCTCGCAGATCAAAAAGGGGTTCGCATATTAAAGCACTTAACCGATACGATTACCGTCTATTCAGATATCCCTGTCCTCAAAATTGTCCTGAGCAACATACTAAATAACGCCCTAAAATTTACTCCAAAGGAAGGCACTATTACCCTATCCTGTCAAGAATGCACCGATCATGTTGAAATTAAATTTACTGATACGGGTGTCGGAATCAGTGATGATATACTAGAACGGATTTTTGATCCTTTTGACACAGTCACCCAACCAGGGACAGATAACGAAAAGGGAACCGGGCTTGGGCTTGGTGTTTGTAAAGACCTGCTTGATAGAATCGGATGCTCTATTAGAGTGTCGAGTATTGAAGGTAAGGGGAGCACTTTCGCGGTCATTATTCCTCACTCTAAGCCTTCTATGGAATAGTCTATGTAAATGTCGATACATAAAAGGCCATCGGGGTTACTGATGGCCTTTTGCATTTGTTTATGTATATAATTCAGCAGTTTAAGGTTCTAATCTACCGTTATGGTATCAAGCGCACCAAGCCCCACTGTAAGACATGGTATATTAATCATAATATCTACTTGTGATCCTGTTTTTCTTCGCTCCGCTATAAACAAGTCAAACTTAACGATATCACCTGTTTTAATAGAGTCATTACGGTTAACAGAGAGATTATTTATGTATGCTACTGCACCCTTAAGATTAAATTGGCCCGTGACGGGCTTGTGTACCCCACCGATATCAAGTATCAGTTGATCATTGATAAATACAAATACATCGTCATCACCAGAAAAAGAGAAATTCTGATCTTCAGCCCCATTTTCTACATAATAAAACTCTCTTGTTAAATGAGCCGAGAAACCATAGTTTCGTGATGCTCCTGAAACAGCGCAAGTTTTTCCAATAATGAGCGTATCGGCGATAATATCCATTTCACTTCCGCCATCAATACAACCATCAAGTGGAAAGAAGCCTTCCCCTGCTGTTCTAAATGAGTAGACATTATCTCCTGTGTGCGTAAAAGCGAGTTCTACATTTTTTGCTGCTCCTGTTTTACTCCACCATGTACCAATCGTAGAGTTAGTACATACGTTTGTTGCGAGTACTGGGAGTCCATCACTTGAAAGAGTACCCTTAACCATCCCTGTAGATGCTTCGTGTACCGGTCTTTCAATGCCATCTTCATCAACAATACCTGGACACTGAGCGGACTGGGTATTAGTCAGTGAAAAGTCCCCAGCTTCAGGCTTATCATACACTACAATGTCAAAAACAATTGTTTCTGGAAGCTCATACCCTTGCGAAAGACACGTAAATGGCTGTATCCCACATACAGGAAATACTAAACACTCATCGTCATCACAGTCAACCAAGGTATCACCATCATTGTCAATACCGTCACTACACGATTGACTATTGTTCTCTGCGCAAAATGAGTACTGTTGGCACTGCCTATCATCACAGTCAGTATCACCATTATCATCATTGTCAATACCATCTTGACACTGTGCCGCGGTAACTTCACGCGAGTCACATAGTATGAGATCCGCACATCCTTCATCACCACAATCTATATAGCCATTGTTGTCATTGTCTTCACCATCAGAGCATAACGCTTCAGTATTTTCATACCTCTGACACACGGCAAAGGTCGCACAAGTCTGAAGAGTGTCACAATTCAAAGCATCAGTACAATTAACAGTAATATCCTCACAATCAAATAACCCATCACCATCATTATCAATACCATCAGCGCATTGTTGGGCAGTATTTTCTAATGGCTCTTGACACCAACTGAAATTTTTACAGTACTCATTATCATCACAATCAACAAGGCCATCTTCATCATTATCAATACCATCAAAGCATTGTTGGGCAGTATTTTCTAAAGGCTCCTGACACCAACTGAAATTTTTACAGTACTCATTATCATCACAATCAACAAGGCCATCTTCATCATTATCAATACCATCAGCGCATTGTAGTGTTGTATTTTCTAAAGCCTCTTGGCAGACAGCATATGCTTTACATGGCAGGTCATCACAATCAATTAAATCATCACCATCATTATCAAGTAAATCCGTACATTCTCTTAATGAATTCTCAGCAGGGTCATCACAAAACTGAAATATTTTACATGACTCATCCAAACAATCAATTTTTCCATCTCCATCATTATCAACAGAATCATTACATAATAAGGCAGTATTTTCAGATGGAATATGACAAAAAATAAAAGCACCGCACCCTGGATCATAGCAATCAACAAGTCCATTAGAATCATTATCTAAGCTATCCTGACAAGTGTAATAACTATCTTCTCGCACCTCATATCTTGTATCTGAGGAGTCCTGTAATGCGGAAGAAGAAACACGTACTGTCCCATCTGGGAGTTGTCCGTCATTATCACTCTCTGCTTCCTGTGCTGATGAGCCATTAGTACTATCACCAGCGCATATATAAAAGCCTAAGCAGTCCTGATCCAAGCAGTCAACATAGCCATCAGCATCATTATCCTGAGTATCATTACAGAGCTGGGCTGTATTTTCGTGTGCCTGTTCATTTGGTGTCGATTCTAAAAAACAACTTGTTACTACAAAGAATGCTATCAATAGGGGTAGATGTCGCATATTCTCTCCAATTAAAAAATAAGATATAGATAAAATACTATTTATGATTTGTTTAGTATAGGGGCGCCAAGGAAGTGATGCCCTAAAACAACAAAGGCCACCAGAATACTGGTGGCCTTTGTTGTTTTATTTACTTCAGAGGATTCTGTAAACTTACTGGTCTACTGTTGTACTATCAAGTACACCTGTACCAGCAGTTAAACATGGGATATTAATGGTAATATCCGCTTGTGAACCTGTTTTTCTTCGCTCAGCAATAAAGAAGTCAAATTTAACGATATCGCCTGTTTGAACTGAATCTTCACGAGTTTCAGAATTGCTATTAATATAGTTAACTGCATTTTCAAGGTTGAATTCACCTTTCACTGGTTTATGTACACCGCCAATATCAAGTATAAGTTGATCATTAAGGAATACAAATACATCATCATCTCCAGAAAATTTGAAGTTTTGTTCATCTGCGCCCGCGGCAACATAATAGAACTCACGAGAAATATGACCAGCAAAACCATAGTTTCTGGCTGCTTGAGAAACAGAACACGTTTTACCAACGATTAGCGAGTCAGCGAGAATATCCATTTCGCTCCCTCCATCTATACAATCATCTAAAGGAAAGAATCCTTCTATCGCCGTTCTAAATGAGTAAACATTATCACCCGTATGAGTAAATGAAAGCTCTACATTTTTCGCTGTACCTGTTTTGGTCCACCAACTTCCTAATGTTGAGTTAGTACAAACATTTTTAGCGAGTGCAGGTAGCCCCTCACTTGAAAGAGTTGTACGCACCATTCCTTCAGAGGCAGTATGTACGAGTCGTTCAACACCATCTTCATCACTAATTCCAGGGCACTTAGCTGATTGCGCATCAGTCACCGCAAAATCACCACCATTTTTGTCATAAACAACAATTTCAAAAGGAATAGCTTCAGGAGGTTCATACCCTTCTGGAAGGCAACTAAAAGCTGTAAAACCACATACTGGAAATACTAAACATTCATCATCATCACAGTCAACAAAAGTATCACCATCATTATCAACACCATCACTACATGATTTACTATTGTTCTCAGCACAAAATGAATACTGTTGACACTGTCTATCATCACAGTCAGTATCACCATTATCATCATTATCAATACCATCTTGACACTGTGCCATGGTTAC
This sequence comes from Fibrobacterales bacterium, assembly GCA_051532055.1. Taxonomy (GTDB): domain Bacteria; phylum Fibrobacterota; class Fibrobacteria; order Fibrobacterales; family JAOPTW01; genus JAOPTW01. The sequence goes on from JAOPTX010000008.1 coordinate 70,269, forward strand.
TTCACGCGAGTCGCAAATCAAAAGATCAGCACAGGCTTCATCACCACAATCTTGTTGACCATTAAAATCATTATCTTCACCATCAGAACAAAGCGCTTCAGTGTTTTCAAAAAATTGGCATACTGCAAATGTAGCACAGGTCTGTTCTGTATCACATTCGATTTCATCTTCGCAGTCTACAGTAATATCATCACAATCAAAAAGTCCATCGCCATCATTATCTTTACCATCAGCACACTGAGCCGCAGTGTTCTCTAAAGGCTCTTGACACCATACATAATCTTTACAGAACTCCTTGTCATCGCAGTCGACAAGTCCGTCTTGATCATTATCTACGCCATCATTACATTGTACCCCAGTATTTTCTAGAGGCTCTTGACACACAATAAATGATTTACAAGGTAGGTCATCACAATCGATCTTACCATCATTATCATTATCCTCTTTATCGGTACACTCTTTTAACGAGTTCTCAGCAGGATCTTCACAGAATGAAAAAATCTTACACGATTCATCGATACAATCCGTTTTTCCGTCTTCATCATTATCGATGTCGTCATCACAAAGTAATGCAGTATTCTCTTGTCCATCTTGACAACGAACCAAAGACCCACACCCAGGATCGTAACAATCAACAAGCCCATTAAAGTCGTTATCAAAACCATCAGTACATTTTGACTCAGTATTTTCGTTTACTTCTGCACAGCGAATATCTGAGTCGTCGAAGGCGCAGTCAATTGGGTTAAAAAGCTCAGGATCATCCTCCTTTGCTAGTTCAATGTCATCTTTAAAGTCTGAAAAGCACCCAGAAAATAAAAGGGCAATAAGAGTACCCAGGGTAAATAGTTTAAAAAGTTGCATGTTCCCTCCTAATATTCCATGGAATATATGCAATGTGATGTGTGTCTGTTATAGTCATATTTAGTAGTACCTTACAGGTCCCGACAGGTAAAGTGTGCTTAATACATCAAATGACAAGCACGTACAAAATACGCCAATCCTCACATAATATAGATAAGAAAAACTGCAATTCACAACACTTTTTCTGTTACTTCGGGTAAATTACACAATATTTATCAATGCAGCAAAACAGGGCTATAGAGCCCTAAACTACCTTTTCATCATCGGGAATATCAAGATATTCAAGATTCACCTGATTGCTTGATTCTATATCCGGTAAGCGTTTTTGAATCGCAATGAATTCGCTCAAGTTTTCAAGAAAAATTTCTGCAATATTAGGGTCAAAATGAGCACCTTTTTGAGAATTCATGTAATCAACTATTTTATCCATACTCCAAGCGGGTTTATAGCACCGCTCATAAGAGAGCGCATCAAACACATCAACTATGGTGGTAATTCGAGAATAAATATGTATTTCATCCGCTTTAAGAGCATTAGGGTAGCCCGATCCATCGAACTTTTCCTGGTGTTGGTGCGCTATCATTGCTGCGACTCTAAAAACCTCTCTTTTAGAGTTATTGAGCATATCAAAACCTATTTGAGCATGGGTCTTAACAACTTCAAACTCATCTGTGGTTAAAGAACCTGGTTTATGTAGAATTGCTTCGGGAATAGCAAGCTTACCAATATCATGCATGGGAGTAGCCAATTTAAGCATCTCGACTTCCGCCTCTGAGAGACCCATTTTTTGAGCGAGAAGCGCGGCATATGATGAAACGCGCTTCACATGGTTACTTGTTTCATGTGAACGAGATTCGGCAATTTCACTCATTGTGTAAAAAATCTCTTTTTGAGTATCTACGTACTCCATATTCTGATAAATATTCTCAAAGGCGACACTCAGGTTTGCACAAAAAACATCGATGAGCATTTTGTCTTTTGTCTCAAGTTTACTCCAGCCTTTCAAATAAATTATGTTCTGTGCACCATTTGAGGTTTTAAAATATCCCAAATAGAAGACATCATTGTACATTGATTTCATCTGCTCTATTGCGCTATTGATGTCCTTTTCAACCTTTCCAGAAACTACCTCACTTACCTCCATCCCTTCTGATCCTGAGTATTTGCCCGTAGAAGCAAGTACCACAAAATCATCTGCACAGCTATTTTCATCATGATGAGGTGCCTGACAATAGAGTGCATCGTGTTCAAGGTTGAGGAGCGAGACCATTTGTTCAAGTACAATTGAAGCAAATTTTTGCATTGATTGCGGCTTAAAGAGTGAAGATGAAGTGAGGAGAAGCTTTTCAAGTCCTCGCTTATAGGTGTCAATCGTTTCAATATCTCTATAAGAGCGCAAAGCGGCAAAGAGCGAAGTCATTAATTTTTGAGAAGTTAACTCTTCTTTTGAACGATAGTCGTTAATATCGTAATTTTGAATGACGTGACTTTCTGGAGCCATTCCAGGTTGTCCGGTTCTGAGAATAATACGAACGGTCTTATTCTCAAGTTCATCACGGATATATTTAACTAATTGAAGACCGGCATCATTCGTTTCCATTACCACATCAAGATACAGTACCGCGATATCTTGATGTTTCAATAAAATTGATTTTGCATCTTCCCCGCTTAAGGCACTCAAAAATTCTAATGGCCGTCCATCAAAAATAAAATCTTTCAAAACTATTTTTGTAACATCATGAATACCCTCATCATCATCAACAATGAGAATTTTCCAAGGAGCACCACTAAATTTCGGAGTTTGCAATGAGGCGTCGTCTGTTGATTTACCTGCCGGGTCATCAGCAAAAAGAGGATCACTACTATTATAGGTTGTCATAGTTATCACCAAACATCAAGTGAGCGCTCAAATAAAATATACCAATTAGAGGCTGAGTCTCACCTATTTAAAGATACACTGATTATCCAATATATTTAAGAATTTGTCACGCCCTGTGAAGCAATCGGTACTTTTATTATAAAGTTGACTCCATCATTGGGCAAACTAAGTAAGCGGATAGTACCCTTTAATTTATGGGTAACGATATTATAGATGAGGTGCATACCTAGACCAGTCCCTCCCTTACTCCTGCTCGTTGTAAAAAACGGATCAAAGACCCGACCCATATTTTCTTCGGGAATTCCTTTTCCATTATCCTGATAAGTAAACTCAATGTTTTCCATACCTTTCACAACAACAATATTTATATTCCCCTTTTCCTCCTTTTCGGGAAAGCCATGAGTAACACTATTCATAATTAAATTTGTGATTACTTGTGATATTTCTCCAGGATATGAGTGCATCATAATGTCATCAGGGCATTTGAGATTAATATTTATATGAGTCTGTTTCAATTGAGGCTTTAAACTAAGCAGAGTATCTTCAATATATCCTTTGATGTTAAATTCTCGTTTTTCATCCCGAGTCTGATCAACCGCTACCTTTTTAAAGCTTTTAATAAGCCCCGAGGCGCGTGTCATATTTGAAAGTATCATCTGGGTTGATTCACTTGCCGTTTTAATATACTCCTCAAAAGTACCACGAGTAAGACCATTTTTCTCAAACATCAAAAGGGTACTATTGGTACGCTCTTCTAAAAATGATGCTGCAGTTACCGCAATTCCAATAGGAGTATTAATTTCATGAGCTACACCAGCAACTAAACTGCCCAGAGCTGCCATTTTTTCAGACTGAACTAATTGTTCTTGAGTCTGGTTCAAGTTTTGAAGAGATTCACCAAGTTCTTTATTGAGTTTGATAAGCTCCATTGTGCGATGCTCGACTCGCATTTCCAACTCTTCGTTCAAATGATAAATCTGCTGTTCTGCTAAAATACGTGCGGTAATGTTTATCACTTGGACTACAAAATATTGTGGATAATCTTCTGCATCTCTGTGAAGTAGATAACTAAAAATAACATGAACCGTAGAGCCATCTTTCTTTACAAATTGCTTCTCAACCCTATTTTTATAATCCGAATCCACAATCATTGATTTAAGCTCCTGAACAACTCCATCACGAAATTCAGGAAGATACATATCTGCAAACTCTCGATGCTGAAGCTCTACAGAACTATACCCCAACATTTCACAAAGCTCACTATTTACCTGCAAGAATTCTCCAGAGAGACCAATAAGTGCCATCCCAATAGCGGCATGTTCAAATGCCCCCCTAAAACGCTCTTCACTAAATCTAAGAGCTATCTCTGCTTCATCCCGCTCCCACTCTTTCATTTGGATATGCTGAACCATCTCATTAAAACACTGATGAAGTTCTTTTATCTCACTACTCCCTCCACCATCCACTCGAATTGAGTAGTCACCTGATTCCGCAATATTCTGAGAAACCAAGGCGAGTCGATTAATAGGACCCGTTATCACATTTTGAATCATCACAATAAAAACATAAGAAAGCAGCATCAGTGCGCCAAAAAGAGCGACTCCCATTACGATACTCTCCCAGATACGCGCCTGTAGCTTCTCTGCAGAAAATCGAAAATAGCAATGAAGGCCCGGTAACTCACCCACACTATGAAATCGCTGAATAAGTAAATCATTGCCATGAAAGAGTGACTCATTTTCACCTAAGAGCTTTACAATTCGTTCATCTTCGGCCAAGGTATAGCCATAATCAAAGAGAAGTACACCATCTTCGCTCCGGCATATCACAACTTCTATGTTGGGTAATTTTTCAATTAACCGAGCAGCCAAGTGAGCAGGGATAACTCCATTGTGCTGATATTCTGTAAATATTCGATTCTCTACTTGCTCAATTCTCAATAAATTTTGAGCAACAAGTCCCTCTTTTAATTGACTAATGGTATGTATTGTATGAACACCAAAACTGACAAAAGTCGAAAAGAACGTTATAACTAATACGAGAATGACCAGCTGTTGCTTTAATGTCAATGAGTTTAGAAACTTCATGTACAGCACATCCTCTACCAGCAACAAGTGTTACACTTACTGAGGTCCTTTTCTGCGACGTTCCATCGATTCGACAACCCCTTTAAAGGTCTCTCGATTTTTTTGATTCATCTCAGATAAGAGTTTATGACTCTTATAAATTGTATCCTGAAAGTGTTCTAGTTCAGCCTTTTCTTCTGGAACATCCTGAAATTCTCCAGCGAGTGGCTCTGAGACCAACTTGATATCAAATACTTGGTCAAATCCCATGCTTAAAAGCACCTGATGTATTGATTCATTGGGGGATAAAATAATTACCTTTTCATCAAATTGAGCATCATGAAGACGAGCAATTTTTGCTATGAGCCCAAGGTTTGTTGAGTCTATAAAGTTGGCATCACTCAGATCAATGGTAATATGCGGAAGAGGTTTTTCTGTGAAGGTCTCTTCTAAAAATTGATCAAAACAGAAGCTCTTAAAATATTTAAGATCACCACACAATTTAAGTTCAAGTGCATTTTCTGTACATCGGTATTTATAAAGATCACTACCCATCAGCCCCTCTTGAAATATGAAGAATGGTAATATCATCAGGGATATTAAGGTTTTCTGTAATACCAAGTGCGTCTTTCATTGATTCGATAGTAACCCCCCTGCCATTACATACCTTTACTAAAGCATTCTCTTTAGCTGCAACCTCTTTCATTGGCATAATATCTAGTATCCCATCTGAAAAAAGTGAAAGAGTAAAGGAGTCAGGAAGGTTAATAGTTTTGGAGGTATACTGAGCACGAGGAAAAAGGCCGATAGCCATACCACCCTCTTTTATCATCTCACACCTCTCGCCATTAAACAAGATTGGATAGGGATATTGAGCACCGGTAGCATAAGAGAGCTCGTTACGCGGCGTATTAATTACTCCATAAAAAAGGGTTAAATGCTTATTAAGGTTTTCTGTCATAATTTCAGAATTAAGACTAAACAACACTTCACTCGGATTAAAAATTGCTCTATCGCCCTGACTTCTGTATCGTTCTTGGAACCCATTAATAAAACTTTTAAGCAGTACTGTTATAAAAGAACTCGATAAACCATGACCTGACACATCTGCAATATAAAAACCTATATGGTGATTATCTATTTCAAAGTAGTCGACAAAATCGCCACTTAAAAACTGTGACGGAAGCACAAGACTTGAAAATGTATACCCTTGGATCTCCTCTAAAGCATCGGGAAGGAGCTTGTTTTGAATACGCATCCCCGCTTCAAGATCTGACTCGAGTATCATCAACGACTCTTGAAGTTTCTGCGTTCGTTCCGCAACCTGCCTCTCAAGAGAGTTATTCATTTGTGCGATTTTGTGAATATAATTAAATGACCGGAGTGACGTAGTAATAGTTGTAATGAGTGTGATCGAAGACATATCTGTCTTCTCTTTGTAATCATTAATATCGTATTCTATTATTACTTTACTTTGGGGTGCATGGCCTGGTTGCCCCGTTCTTAATACGATTCTAATATCGCTGTTTTTTAATGTTGTACGAATAAATTCAACGAGTCGAAGACCAGCATCGTCTTCTTCCATGACCACATCAATTATGGCGACAGCGAACTCAATATCACCCTGTAAAATTCCTTCAGCCTCTTTTCGAGAGTAGGCTTTTACTAAATTGAGTCTTTTATTTTCAAAGGAGAATGATTTTAAAACAAGTGCAGTTACCTTGTGAACTTCAGTATCATCATCAACAACCAAAATATTCCAAACGGAATCATTAGAAGTATCAATACTTTCTTCTTCAAAAAACTCAATTAAATCATTTTCAGAGTTCACTTGTACATCACACATTTCATGATAATAATTAACAGTATAACACTTTACGAGCCAATATTCTAGATATTATCATTTTTTTAATTATTTAGACAAGATTTAGTAATCAGTTTAACACGCATTTTGACTAGATACATTGCTAGTACATCTAGGAAAGGTGAGAAGAAACCGAGCGCCGCCCCCATCATTTTCTTCCACATCAATATTACCGCCATGGGCTTCCATAACATATTTTGAAATAGCAAGGCTTAATCCCTGTCCTTTATTATGGTGCATGATATCACTAATTGAAAATTCGTCAAAAATGGCAGCCCTATCTTTGTGAGCAACTCCAATACCACCATCGGCAACAGAAAGCGTAACGACATCATCTACATCGGTTATACCCACCTCTACGGCGCCACCTGCGGGAGAAAATTTAATCGCATTGTGGAGAAGATACCCTAACACTTTTTTCAAGTAACTCCAGTCAGCATCCAATACGACTGGCTCCATAGCATTATTAATCAATACCACATCTTTGGCTTCAGCAGTAGGCTTAAACTCTTCAACTACTTGATCAACTCTTGAATGCAATAAAATTGAGGATCGCTCAATAATTCTCTCCGACTTAATTGAGCATATTAGTTTGGTTTTTTCCACAAATTCTAGTAACTGATAGCCACACTCAACCATTAAACGAATATTACTGCGGTGAGCTTCAGGAATTTCTTTCTCATCAACAAGCAGATTCCCAATTCCGATGATTCCATTGAGTGGGGTACGGGTCTCATGACTAAACAGCTTCAATAGATCGCCTTTTATTGCCTCTACCTCTTCAGTACGTTTGAGCTTAATAAAGACCTTAACCTTGGCGGCAAGCTCTTCATCAATAAACGGCTTTGTAATATAGTCATCAGCTCCAACCTCATAGCCATGGAGCCGCTCATCAATCATTGATTTTCCTGACACTAAAATAATCTTGGTAAAAGCATAAGTAGGGTTTTTTCTTATGGTTTTGCACACTTCATATCCGTCAATCCCTGGCATCATTATGTCGAGCAGAACCAAGTCAGGCTCAAATTGAGGCATCATCTCTATTGCCTCGCTACCATTCATTGCAATCGCTAACTCATAAGAGCCCTCTAATATCTCTTCGAATATACCCACATTCATAGGGTCATCATCAACTATTAGAATTTTATTTCCAGCTACCATATTCTTACCTGATGTTAAAAACCTGTCCAGTTACCACCCAAAAGCATCTATTCCATTGAAGGCTCTGAAAAAATTTTATTTTGTACAGCCTCATGTCCCTCATGCACTGTCACATACAATTTAGAGAAGTCATTTGATAACTATCTCCTCTCATTAAGTTCACGCAGTCCTTCTTTCAAAGGATTAACCTTATTAGACTTTGAGTCTGATAAGTTCCTATGACTTATCATACCAAGCATAAAGTTAAATGAGTATCATTTAGTATAATAAAATACAAAGAAAGGCTAATAAATTTTTGATTTATTTTTGATATTTAGTAAGCTTGAGGCATTACTACCCCATTCTTCCATTTACAGAGGAGTATATATAACAAAAGGCCCACACAGTGAGCCATTTATATAATTACTATTTGAGATAGGGTCCAAGCGCCCCATACATATTATTTCTGTTTTGTAAGCGGGAAAAGCTGTACATTCATTTGATATACTTGATCTACTGCCTTATCATCAAAAGCAATTTTAGCAAGCCTTTTTCGATACTCTGCAGTCTCCTCTTTCACCTTCTCCATACTCTCTGCAGAGAGAGTAAGGGTCATAGTAGAAACATCTCGTTCATCAGATTGAAATTTATTCAACGCACGCTTAGCCAACTCCATAGTAACGATTTGGAAATTTGCTAATTGCATAGATCCGACATCACCAGTATCAGCAGAGAGCGATTCCTCTTTTTGCTTGAGATAGCCTTCATCATTATACTCGATAAGCCCTAATGCCAACAAGTCTTTAACAGCTTTTTCAGATTGGGCCGCTGTAATAGAGGGCTCCATAATTTTAGCAAGTAGACGATAATCATCTTTCACTTCTAAAAAATAGAGGGCTTCTCTAATTGCAACGTAATACCAACGAGAGAAAAGGTTGTATTCTCTTTTTTGCAAGTATTTTGTTGAAACCCCCTGAAGAGTAAGTAAACGATTATAAAATTCGTTTTTTTCATCAAGGGTTTTCGCTTGATTGAACAATACTAATGTTTCAAAATAGCGCGTTTCCGCTTTCTTCAATTTGAAGATCTTGGCCATTTTTAAAACATGTGTTGGAGTTAAGTTTTTCTTACCAGAAATTACATTTGCAATAAAACCAGTAGAAGAAATTTTCATCTGCTTAAGAAGATACCTCTGAGAAAACGATTTATCTTCTTTTTTTAAGTCTACAGAATGATCTTTAATAAATACTCGATAATCAGTATAAGTGTATATGTCTGCCATGTGCCTGTCTGCCATTATGATTGTCTCTAAGAGCACCTCTTAATACTCAAAAAAACAATTCGTTATATTAAATGAATCACCCATAACATAGAGTTTATTTTAGTAAAGTCAAACAGAAAATTGGGAAAATATCAATTTTGTATACTTTTCCGCTCTTTTTCGTAAAATCATCAATTTTACGCCATTTCATGGCCCTAATAACTCAATCTTTACTTGAGTTATTAGGGATGACTACTAAGTCACGGGAAGCAAAAAGGGTCTAATTTTTAGACCACTAGGAACACCGGAATATAGACAGCAAATCGAGTACCCTGCTCAACAACCGATTCAACAGTTATAATTCCATTTAAACTCGTTACGATCCCATGCACAACTGAAAGCCCCATACCCGTTCCTTCATTAATTGGCTTCGTCGTGTAAAACGGTTCAAAAATATGGTTTAATACCGACTCTGGAATTCCTGCTCCGGTATCCGAAACAGTCAACTCAACATATTCACCAGAAGTCCCCCCATGGAGCTCAACAAAGGAGGCATCTACAACAACCCTCTCTAGTATCACTTCGATTGTACCACCTTCTTCTGGCAAGGCATACACCGCATTTGTTAATAGGTTTAGGGTTACCTGCTGCAGAATACTTGAATTTGCTTTGACCATCATTGATGGCTTTTCAAAACACGTTTTAATGGAGACATTTGGAGACAATCCTGACTCTATAATTACTATCGACCCCGTTACCACAGGGACAAAATCTATATCTTTAACTGTTTCTTCAGTTTTTCTGCTAAAATCAAGAATTTGCTGTATGATTTCTTTAGCTCGATCACCTGCTATTTGAGCTCTTTGTAATTTTTTTTGAATCCCTGGGTTCTCTTTGGTCTCTTGCTGGACCATAGTAATATTGAGCATCATTGCATAAAGAATGTTATTGAAGTCGTGCGCAATCCCCCCTGCAAGAGTTCCAATTGCTTCCTTTTTAAGAGCTTGCCTCAGGTGCGCCTCCATCACCTTTTCATGACTAATATCACGACTGATACTCACCATTTTACTCAAATCCCCATTACTATCTTTTAAACCAGAAAGAGTTCTCCGTTCAGTAAAATAGTCACCATTTCTCTTTTGATTAAGTAATTCTCCAGACCATTCATCACCTACCGCTAAGGCTTCTTTAATTCCAGGAATCAATTCACTATTTTTATCAATATCGAAAAAACTATATGCCTTCTTCCCTACAAGTTCAACAGAGGAATAACCTGTAATAGATTCAAAAGCCCTATTAACATATTCAAAATCCCCATTAAGGCCGGTAACACTAACCCCTTCAGAAAGCTGTTCGACAATAGCTGCCAACTCTTGATTTTTATTTTGAACTTCAAGGCGAACCTCGACTTCTTTTGTGAGCTCCTGCGTTCGCTCTTCAACCATTGCTTCGAGATTACTATGATACCTATTCAACGCATCAGTATTTTCTCGAATCTGTATAGAACGCTCTACTAATACCGGAAGAGTCGTTAAATAATTTCCCGCAATATCTTTTGTAATATAATCGTAGGCACCGGCTTTCATAGCACGAACCGCAACTTCTTCATCACCTAAACTCGTCACAATGATAACAGGAATCTCTTTGCAATAATCAATTACATCGAAAGCAGTTCCATCGCCCAAAAGGTAATCTGCTATGACCAGATCATACGAACTAATAGTCAGCAGACGAAGCGCCTCTTTACAATCAGAAACCATATCAAAGTCAAACCTGAACTGACGTTTTACTGACGCCCGTTTAAATGCCATTTGATCCATAGCATCGTCTTCAACATATAGTACTCGGTAATTATTAGACATTTATACCACACTGCACAACATTTTTTTTAAAATCAAGTATAAAAGAAGATCCCTTTTTAGGTTCAGACTCTACAGTGACTCTCCCTTCATAATAATGCATCAATTTTTTGACGATTGCGAGCCCAACCCCACTATCTTCTGAATGTGATGCAACCGTAGTAAACATTTTGAATATCTCTTCATGATATTCCTTTGGTATTCCAGGGCCATTATCTGCGATAATAAAACGTTCATAGTTCTGCCCCCCCTGATATTCAACTGTCACTACCCCCATCTCACCGGCAGTGGTAATCATATACTTTTCGGCATTAGAGATAATATTTTGAAATAGCTGAAGGAGATGGACTTTATTCGCATATAAAGAAGGGAAATTATTTACCTGAGTCATTCGAATTTTTAATGATGTAGAAAAAACGTCATTTAATTCACCGAACAAGTCATTCATATCAACAATTGAGCGCTTACTCTCTTTACCCACTCTTGAATAGAGCAATACCCCATCAATGAGACGATTCATTTGTTCAACTCTCCCACAAAGCATCCCCATCTGTTCCCGACCGTCATCATCAAAGAGATGCCCATAATCATCAATAATCCAGGTACTGAGCTGGAATATTGCACGAAGTGGTGCTTTAAGGTCATGAGAAACCACATACGCAAATTCATTTAAATCACTATTTATTCGCTCTAATTGAGCGGTACGTTCACCCATATTTTTATCAAAACCTTCATTTGCTCCTTGATACTTTTTCAAAGTCGCAACAAATCCAGCTCGCCCCCTACCAAGATCTATAGTGACCAACAAAGGGACAGTACTACATTCATGAGCCTTTGGGTAACACACGACGCCTTCCCCAGACACAGCTATTTGATTGAGTAGTGAAACAGTCTCACCTCCAACAAAGAGGTCTTCAAAGACCAGCCCCTCTCCTCCTCCCCCAAGAAGTGCCTGAGCGAATGGATTTGTATAAATCACCACTCCATCAGCATCCACTTTGACTAAGCCTACGCCCGCATGAACGACCATTTCTCTAAATAATTCATTTTCGATATTATTCACCATTCTACCCACATTAGCCTTCTAAAACACCCTCAAAATATGACCCGATTACCCAGTGAGTAACTCGAAAATCTAATATACTATTTATCGGAATAGAGGTGTGATCAAACCCACAATCAACTCAATTTTTGCTATTTTTAAAAACTATGATACTAGATGGCAAAAAGATTCTTCTCGGAGTAACAGGCGGTATTGCTGCATATAAATCCTGCTTAATTTTACGAGAATTCCAAAAACTCGGTGCAGAGGTTCGTGTCGTCATGACTGATGCCGGCAATAAAATGGTAGGCTTTGAAACATTTCAGGCACTTACCAAACATCCTGTCTATATTGACACATTTTCGGACCACCCTAAATCATTTTTTCAACATATCGATATTGCAAAATGGGCTGACGTGTATCTCATTGCTCCTTGTACTGCAAATACTATTGCAAACATTGCACATGGTAATGGCTCTGATAGTGTTTCACTGAGTTACCTTTCGACGAGCTGTCCAAAAGTAATTGCCCCTGCAATGAACTCAGATATGTATGCACAACAAGTCGTTCAAGATAATCTAAAGAAACTTGAAGAGTATGGTGCAATCATTATTGATCCTGAATATGGCCGCATGGCTTGTGGTGATCTCGGTCCAGGCCGACTCCCGGCAATAGAGACCATTGTTGATGCTACTATTGACATACTGCTCCCTCCTCCCATTAAGGGCCAAGTGTTAATCACTGCAGGACGGACCGAGGAGTCTATAGATACCGTTCGTTACATTAGTAATAAAAGTAGTGGAAAAACTGCTGTTGCTATTGCCGAAGCTTTTCGTAGTGATGGTTACGCTGTTACAGTTGTAAAAGGCCCTATGGAGGTAAGACTCCCCCATTATATTGATTCTATTCCTGTAACAACCGCGCAGGAGATGTTTGAAGCGACTACTTCATTCGAAGCAGATGTCTATATCATGGCTGCAGCAGTTGCAGATTTCCGTGTAGCGTCTCCAAGTAATCAGAAAATCAAAGGAAGTGCTGATCTTACAGAATTAACCTTAGTACGCAATCCCGATATTCTTGCCCATGTTGCTGAGCATCGCACTGAAGGTCAAAAAGTGATAGGCTTTGCCCTGGAGACAAACAACCCTATCGAGTACGCATGTGTTAAACTTAATGCTAAAAAATGTGATGCCATTTTTGTCAATACACCCATACAAGAAAAATCAGGGATCGGTTTTGATTCCGCAGAAGGGGCTCTCGTTACCCCTCAATCTATACCTGATACACTTACACTTATGGGTAAAACAGCAATTGCTCAAACCTTAGTGGATTTTTGTAATGGATGATTTGACCCTTCAAGATATTAACGCGTATCTCACTCTTGAAGCTGAGCTCTCATGTGATGAACTGATATTTGACGAACCTTTTTCGCTAAAAGAGATCACGCCACTGCAGTCCGCCGGCCCATCCACGCACTCTGAAACAACTGTAGCACCACCTTCACAGTCTCAAAGTGAGACTCAACGGCCTCTATCTATGGAACAAGTTGATCCAGCCGAATCTACAGTTGTCGAAGATTCGAGTCCAAAAAAAATAGAAGCTAAAATAGAGGCACCACCTTCTGCTGACCTTTTTGCAAAAACTGGCGGATGGAAGCCCTCACGCAATCAATTCGACACGAAGTCGTTTGAAAACGTAGCGGACATTAAAGCGTTCAATCAACAATGCTGGGAACACCCGTACTACAAATCGGGATCGGGACACTCTCATTTACTCTTTGGACATGGTCCTCATAATTGTAGAGTGTTACTGGTAACCACGTGGCCATTTCAAGAAGATATCGGCCTAAAAGCCCCATTTACTGGTCAAGATGGCGAACTTCTATCAAAAATGTTACACTATATTCAAGTAGAATTTAACATGTGTTATACTACATTTTTAAAAAAGATGCCTCATAAAGGGAGTTTCAAAGCTCGAGAACTCAGCTTTTTAAGAAAGTTACTGATACAAGAGATTGCATTGATTAAACCGGACTATATTTTAATACTGGGTAACAAATGTGGGCAGTTAATTCTTGAAACAGATGCCCCTTTCCAGCAACAAGGGACCACCTTTGCCGACAGGCCAACCTACATTACCTATCACCCACGAGAGTTAAGTGATAGTGATAAAAAACGAGAAGCCATGACACATTTAACTGCATTAGCACAGAACTTTTAATTTATGGAATTTTCGAAAAAAGAATACACGAAAAACGAAAAAAGTACCAGCACGAACTATGGTGGAAAAATTCCTCCACAGGTGCTGAGTGCTGAAGAACATCTCCTTGGGGCTCTGCTGCAGGACACCAATGCCTTCCCTCTCTGTATTGATGCCCATATCCAAGCAAGTGATTTCTATCTTGAAAAAAATGGGGCTATTTTTGAAGTCCTTGAACGACTCTATAATGAGAGCCAGCCTGTTGATATTATTTTCGTCGAAGAGGGCCTAAAAAAAGATGGCACATTAGAGCTTGTTGGCGGGAAGGACTACCTCTTTGAACTTGTAACAAAAGTTGCAACCTCTGCAAATGTCGGCTACCATTCAGAGCTCATTAAAGAAAAAGCACAGCTCAGAAAAATGATTGGCAGTTCAAATAAGATCATTACTATGGCCATGGAAGAGGGCGCTGATACAAACGAGGTTATTCAAGAGGCGGAAAAAGATATTTTTGCCCTCGCAGAACAACGTATCACCGGTGGTTTAACCCCTGTAAAAGCAATTCTCAACTCGACACTCGAAATGATTGATAAATATAAATCTGATGAGATAACGGGTGTTCCTTCAGGATTTGATGATCTCGACAAAATAACCAATGGATTACAACCGACTGACTTTATCGTAATGGCTGCCCGTCCTGGTATGGGTAAAACTTCATTCGCCCTCTCTATTTTAGCAAATTCATCAGTTACCTATGGAAAATCTGTCGCCTTCTTCACATTGGAAATGGGCTGCGAACAGTTAGTACAGCGTCTTCTCTGCCTGAAAGGTCAGATCGATATGCACCTTCTCCGAACAGGCCGACTTCCTGCTTCTGAACACAAAAAAATACCCATTACAGCCCAAATGCTTGCGGAATCACCTATCTACATTGATGAGCAGAATGGTCTCACTATTGTAGACCTTAAGTCTAAATGTCGTATTCTTAAAAAACAACATGGACTCGATATGATTATCATTGACTATTTACAGCTCATGTCTGGCCTCAAAAGCGCAAATAACCGTCAAGAAGAGATTTCGCAAATTTCTCGGGGACTCAAAGAACTCGCAAAAGAACTGAAAGTACCTATTGTTGCTCTTGCGCAGCTGAGTCGTGACGTTGAAAAACGGGGACCCGGAGCAAAACCGCAACTCTCTGACCTTCGTGAGTCTGGTGCAATTGAGCAAGATGCTGATATGATTTGGTTTATAAATAGACCCAATTACTATGATAAAGAGTTTGACCCAACCTTCGCAGAACTCATTATAGCAAAACACCGAAATGGTCCTACTGATACCATTAAACTCACCTGGATTGGATCGCATACTGGTTTCTATAACTATGCACCACCTGCAGATCAAGGCTATCAAGAGTACGAGGAATTTTAATGAATCAGTTTGCTCAATTCCTACTTTCACCATTTACAATGCTCTCACAAGCATTTTATAGTGGTATTATCGGAATTGGCGAAGTACTTTACCTCTTTTTAGCCACACTCAAAAGATTTCCTCTTGTAGTTAAAAACCCTACTATGACTATTACCCAGATGATCAATATTGGTGTTTCATCTATTCCTCTCCTTTTTGTCACCTCAATTTTCACAGGAATGGTCGCTGCAATCCAGGTTGAATACCAATTTAGAGGGTTTGTCTCTGATGGTTTTATTGGAACGGGTGTCTGTAAGATGGTAATTATTGAACTCGGTCCTATGTTAACTGCTCTTGTCATGTCGGGTCGCGTTGGCTCTGCTCTTGCAGCCGAGATTGGCTCCATGAAAGAGAAAGAAGAACTTGATGCAATGGTCGTACTTAATCTTGACCCACTCAGATATTTGGCTATGCCTCGTCTTATTGCCTTCATGATAATGATGCCCTGCCTCACCCTTATTTCTATCTATATTGCCCTAATAGGTGGGTGGCTCGTTTGTGTACTTGCACTGGATATGACTTCATACACCTACATGAATGGATTGACCAAGTTTTTCATCCCCATGGATGTTGTTGCAGCGTTAATCAAATCATTTACCTTTGGAACGGTAATCTTTTTGATGGGATACTATCAGGGGACCCATGCTGGAGCTGGAGCTAAGGGAGTTGGGGAAGCGACGATGAAAGTCGTAGTTTCATCGAGTGTTTTGATATTGATATTTGATTTTATTATTGCACTCATTATGTTTTAATTTTTAGTACGAAGTGAAGGAGCCCTATGCCCGGCGTAGAGATCGATGAAAATGACATTATGATTGAGCTTAAACATCTTAAGAAGTCTTTTGGCACTCAAAAAGTTTTGAAAGATGTTTCCCTCGATATCCGTCGTGGTGAGACCATGGTGATTATTGGGCAATCTGGTGGTGGTAAATCTGTTATTCTCAAGCATATGATTGGTCTTCTTCAGCCAGATGGCGGCGAGGTCACTATTGATAACCACACTATTTCTACACCAACGTATTTTGATACCAAAACTATCCGAAAAAAAATGGGAATGCTCTTTCAAAATGGGGCACTTTTCGACTCTATGAATGTTGGTGAAAACATTGCTTTTCCACTTCGGGAACACGATCGCTCTATTACCACCGAAGAGATTCAACAAATAGTAAACGAAAAGTTAATGCTTATTCACCTTAAACCAGAATTTGCGTCTAAAATGCCGAGTGAACTTTCTGGAGGTATGAAAAAGCGCCTAGCTCTTGCACGGGTAATTGCTCTCAATCCTCAGGTGATTCTCTATGATGAACCAACAACTGGCCTCGACCCTATTACTTCAGATGTGATCAATGACCTTATTATTGATATGCAGCAAAAATTGGGTGTTACCTCTGTAGTGGTAACTCACGACATGGTCTCAGCCTATAAAGTAGCCGACCGTATTGCCATGCTCTATGATGGTCACATGATTGCTAAAGGTACTCCAGACGAAATAAGGGCAACCAAAAACCCCTACGTCAAACAGTTCATTACCGGCCAACGTAAACTCCACATGCATCCAGCGTAGCGCGAATAGCGGTACGCACAAGGCTTAACCCGAATAGGATTAAGCATAAAAGCGTAACACGAGTAGTGTTATGTATAAAGGCTGCATCACAAATAGTGTAAAATGTTAGAGTAACTAACGCTCTAAAACTTTTGCAGCGTCTACAGCAAAATAGGTCCAAATCACATCAGCACCTGCACGTTTAATTGAGAGTAGTGATTCCATCATCGTACTTTCACGATCGAGCCACCCTTTTTCAGCGGCAGCACACACCATTGAATATTCTCCACTCACGTTATACGCTGCAACAGGAATATCGAATGTCTCTTTTACCACATGAATTATATCGAGGTAGCTGAGTGCTGGCTTCACAATGATTGAATCTGCCCCTTCAGCAATGTCGAGTTCGACTTCTCTGAGAGCTTCACGTTTATTGGCTGGATTCATTTGGTAAGTCTTTTTATCACCGGCTTTAGGTGCAGAATCTAATGCATCTCGAAACGGGCCATAAAAAGCTGAGCAATATTTTGCAGCATATGACATTATACCTGTCTGAGTAAAGCCATCACCATCAAGTGTCGAACGGAGAGCACCAATTCTTCCATCCATCATATCAGAAGGTGAAATAATATCAGCACCTGATTCAGCATGCATTAAAGCTTGTTTACACAAGACATCAACTGTTTCATCATTTAAAATAATTCCTTCAGATGAAACAATACCATCATGTCCATCAGAATTATACGGGTCAAGTGCAACATCAGTAATAACAATCAACCCAGGAAAAGCATCTTTTACGGCCTTAATGGCTGTAGGTACCAAACCATTGCTACTATATGATTCATCCGCAGTACTATTCTTCTTATCTTCTGGTACCGCAGGAAAGAGGGCAATTGCTGGTATTCCAAGCGATGCAATTTCTTTCAAGTATTTAAGAAGCTCATCGACTGAGAATCTAAAACATCCCGGCATCGCATCGATAGATTCACGTTTTCCACTTCCCTCCATTATGAAAAGCGGGAGAATAAAATCTTTAACAGAAAGACTGGTCTCTTGAAACATTGATCGCACTGCTGCGTTTACTCTATTTCTACGCATGCGGGTAGGAATTATCATATGGCACTCACTATACTATCACTGAATAATAATGTAGTTATTCATTAAAATGCTGTCAGGATTCACTGAGCAGTCAACAAAGAAATACCACAATTGATCGGGAATCACTTACAGGATGTAGTGATCTCGTCCCAATCGGGTAACCCTTCAATGACATCATAATTAGATGCATTCCTTTTAAGGTATATGATACCAGAACCATTGGTGAGAACAACATAGCGAGCAGGAACAATAGCGAGATACTTTTGTACTTGTAATATTAAGTCTTGATCAAGTGAGACTTCTGGTCGCTTACATTCAACGAGAAGTTCAAATAGAGGCATATGGCTATCCTCTGAAAAACGGGTGACCAACAGATCAACTCGATCATTACTCCCTCGTTTGAATCGAGAGAGTGACACTTCAACATCAATCGCTTGTGCTGGATATCCTTTTGAGAGAAGCCAACTGATAACTTGCTGGCGCACATATTCTTCAGGTGTCGCCACAACATGTTGTTTTCTTATAGGGTCGTATAACTCACTCATTGTTCATTTCATGCGCATGAAATGAATAGAGGTCTCGATAGTACCGTTCCAAATGTTTTTTACTTCTAAAACTATTTTTTACCTTGTGTCGAACATTCTCTCTCGTTCGAACCATACGATGTATCTTCTTAAATACTTCCGGAAAGAAGATATCATCGGCAACAGTTTTTACATGTCGGTCACTGAAAGAGAGTCCATATCTCCGCTCAAGTGCATCAAATATTCGAAATTCACACGTTGTTTCGGGGGTCTTTTTCTGGAGAACTCGAGTATAACATCTATTAATATAATCTTGCTTCTCTGCAATTATCATATCATCAATTTCGTGAATTTGCTTGTCGATCGGTTGCCCAACACGCCACTTACCTATTGTTGGACTACACCCCATTACTACTAATAGCACTAGTGCTCCAATAAAAAGACGCTTTATATTAAAGCTCATATTCCTCCGCATGTCCGCTCTCATCTAATCTAGCCCATTTGGCTGGTTGATCCAATGTAAATTAATTACTGTGGGCCGCGATTGCTTTTTTATAGATATCCAAATATTGGGGTAATATTTTTGATATAGAATAATTACCCATAACGTGTTTTCTCCCCTTTTGGCCCATTATTTTAACTTGCTCGGGGTTTTTAGCAATATAAAGACCTTTTTCAACTATAGCATCAATGTCCCCTACTCCACAAAGAAACCCATTTTCTCCATCGATTACTACTTCAGGAAGGCCACCCGCATCAGATGTTATTACGGGAATACCACAAGACATACCTTCAATTGCAACGAGTCCAAAACTTTCTTGTTCTGATGGGCACAATATGACGTCAGCGAGTTTTATTACTGACACAATATCTTCTTGGTTTCCCAAAAACGTTACGCAATCACAGAGATCGTTTTCACGTACTAATCGATGACACTCAGTAATTAAGGGTCCTTCTCCAGCAAGAAGTAGGCGAGTCTTTGGACATTCCTGATGAATTTTAATAAATGCCTTGATGGCATCTACGGACCTCTTCACTTTTCTAAAGTTTGAATAGTGAAGAAAAACAGTATCATCACACGTTTTATGATAATCTTTAACCGTAAAAAGATCTGTATCTACAAAGTTATAAAGGGTTTCAACTTCACGTTCAGTATTAAAAATTCTGTTCGTTTCATCGCGAAGATAGTTCGATACCGCCGTGACGACAGTACTTTTATTTATGGTAAATCGAGTAATATCATAAAATGAAGGATCTTTTCCTACTAATGTAATATCTGTCCCATGGAGCGTGGTTACAATGGGCATTTTTCGGGGCGCAATCATCTGCTGTGCTAAATATGCCGATGTTGCATGGGGTATCGCATAGTGTACATGTAGAAGATCGAGTTCTTCATTTTTATAAACCTCATTGATTTTATTAGCCAATGAGAGCGTATACGGTTGATTTTTAAAGAGTGGGTACTCCAACTGATCAACCTGATGATAGTATATATTTTTGCTAAAACCACTGTAGAGCCGTGGAGGCATATTGCTTGTGATAAAATGAATTGAGTGCCCCGCATCAGCGAGTGCTTTCCCCAATTCTGTAGCTAAAACGCCACTTCCACCAAATGAAGCATAACAGACAATTCCTATTTTCATTAGTATGGATCTCCACTTAAAGACGTTAGGTCTTGTACTTCAGCGAGTTCTCTACACCAGAATCCCTCAGCTTGTTTACTTTTAATTCTCGTCCCCAGCATTCGTGCACGAGACTTTATAAAGTCCATAAACTCTGGTGATGAAATGTCAGTCTTACCTTCAAATGCTTCTGATTGTTCAGTATGAAATTGAGATTTGTATTCCATAAGGGCTGCTATTTTGGTTTCAAACTGCTTTGAGATATCAATACAAAAAGTTGGTTCAAACCACACTGGCCCCATAAAATGAAAGAGTCGTTTTGGTCGAAAAGGCTCGAGTTCAGGCATCAAAGATTTAAGCCCAGATTTATAACAAGCTGCTTTAACGATCTCTCCAGTTGTGTAATGGTCTGGATGGTAATCATCAAAATAGTGTGTAAGAACCACGGTTGGTCGGTAAGTTCGGAGAGTACGAATTACAGTTTCTATAGTCTCATCAGTTACTGCAAGGTGCGCATCATGAAGTTTTAAATTGATTCGAGTGAGCTGCCCATCTCCCAATACCTTCAATGCATTTTCAGCTTCTAACCCACGCTGTGCAGGGGTACCCCGTGTTGCAGCAGTAGGTTCAGTCATATCGACAATAATCCCACGCTTTCCTTCAGCACACATTTTAGCAATGGTTCCTCCGGCACATATTTCTACATCATCAGCATGGGCTCCAATCGCCATAAAATCTATCTGTTCCATTTTTGCTCCAAACTAATGTATTGATGTTCAAATCCTAGCGGATCTAATGAGGTTAAAAGTTTATCAAATGCAATACTACGCTCTAAAGAAGGCCACTGTAAAAGGCGTTCCTGCTTGCGTGATGACCCAAACCATCTATATATTGTATCAATCCGACTTTTTAAAATCGAATCATCTTGGATGGCCTTTTTGCATAATTTTTTCTCAATCTTTTGCTGTACACGTTCTATAGTGTGAAGTAAATATCGGTGTAATAATGCATCGGTATCCAAATGTTCTATACTCTTTAAAAAGGAATCATTTATCGTTAATGGTGATAAATCTACTTTCTGTTCCGTAAGGATCTTTTTCCCCAGCTGCTCCACCATTTCGATATGACTCATTGTAGGGATTTGCGCTGGTTCACATCCAAGAGATTCCGCAAGATCATAAAATTCGTTAAAACCAATCGTTGCATGGCATCGTGGAAAAACCATGGGAAAAGGAATAGATAAATACTGATATAACGGAGCTAAAACTCCAAAATAACGCAGTTCAGCTGGCCCCAGTACATGCGCCACAACAGGAAAAATAGAATCACACACGAGTGGCCGTGTTAATACATCATGACTCAGATGTTCGGCATGCCGTTCCTCTTTAGAGGTAACTCTACTTCGGTGACCTAAAGAAACAACAAATGCCCGAATTACAGATGACCGAATGTCTACTGGTGATTGCACACCGATCGACTCTAAGAGTGCCTTCCCTTCTAATAGTCTATCCTCTACCGCTTCGTGATGTTCAACACAACTATTTAAAACACCTCGACCAAAATGTTTTACTAGATCAGATGAACCATCAACAAAGATTAATCCAGTGGTGCCCAAAAGGGATTGAAGTAACTTACCAAATTGATCGGCAATTGAAATACCTGACTCTATGAGGCTTAAAAAATTTGACCGCCCATTAAGTACACTTATAATATCCAAGAGTACATTGTGACGCTCAGTATCGAGATACCGATGAGACATCTGAATCAACTCACTCCGTTTTGTGAAATCAAGAGTGTGTGCCTTGCCTGTTAACAAATCCTCAGAAAAGTTACATTCCTTTAAATCTGAATCATCACCGGCTATCCAAAAAAGTGGTACAACGCTTGTCTCATTATTTTGGCTCAATGTATCTGCAAGGGCTACAGCAGTTAATGCCTTGTAGAGAATCATAAGGGGGCCGCCCGAAATACTTGGCTGCTGACCAGTGACAACTACTGTAGTACTACTTTTTTTAAGAAGGGTAATAGTATCGGCTGTCTCTTTTGAGCAGCCATAGCGTTCCTGTTCGTCACGTAACATCGAGGTAAGTAATGCACGGTCGTAGCTATTATAAGGTCGATTAAAAAGTGACTCCGTATCGGCAGATGCAGTCGTTGCGACACCAGACGGATAGACCGTTTTACACTCCTGGTCAAACTCCTCAATGAGTCGTTGAAAAAGGGGTGATAGGTAGGCCATTAGTCTCCTTTTTTAAGTACAAACGACATCCGAGGGGAGTCCTGAGTAAAGGGAGCTCCCTTCTCATCTCCAAAAATAGTTTGCACCGACAAGTTAACACTTTTAAAGAGATCATACAAATCTTCTTTCTCGAATACCATCACTCTTTCATGATATTTTTCAACTTTGTCAGGAGTATACTCAATGGTAATCTCCTTACAGACACATCCTCCTGTAAAAGTACGATCTTGTGTTACTTTTTTACCATCAATTACTTGAGAATCTTTTTTGGGAAGTGTTTTGAGAACGGCATCTTTGTTCATCAGGTCGAGGAAAATGTATCCTCCTGGCTTTACCATATCTACAAAATAACCAAGCAGTGAAAAATTTTCTTCACGAGTCGCAAAATACCCAAAAGAAGTGAAAAATGAGCAAGCCAAATCAAATGATTTCTTTTGAAAAGGAAGATTTCTCATGTCTGCCCGTGCTATTGGTAAAGTGGCAGGAAGAGCGAGTTCTCGAGCTCGTTTCAACAAATAATGGCTTAAGTCGATTCCTATCGCACTCATGTCATTTTTGAGAAGTTCTTTAAGATGACGTGCTTTTCCACATCCAATGTCTATAATAGACGCTCCTTTGGGGAGCTCAAGATAGGCAAGAAGTGCTGTAACCTGATCTGTGGCTTGTTGATCATTACGATTTACATAAATATTATCGTACTCTTCTTGAAACCACCTCTCAAACCATTCCATCAACTACCTCCGATTAAATCTCGGTTTTCTCATGCGCTGGTCCATTTTTGACTTCCGCACGTTGCTATCTATCTCAGGAGACTGAGCTTTCTGAATACTGTCCTGAAATACACTATCCTTAACAATACTATCACGAACCATTTGTTTTCTAATGAGTTCGTTTTTTTTCCGCTCTTGATCTGCTTTATACAGCGGATACCATTCAAAAGGGTCAATCCGCTTATAGCGAGTTCTACCGTACCGTATACTACCTTTAGGGCTCTTAATAGCGGTTTCTATATGTGCATGTGGCCCTGTAGTATTACCAGAAACGCCTATAGTCGCGAGCACATCCCCAACATAGGCATCTTGGTTATCAAAAAAGAGCAACTTGTTGCAATGCGCAAAGGTTATTAAAAAAGAATCATTAAAAAGGGTAATCATATTACCACCGCGAGGATCAGTACGTACATGAGCATGACCATCAATAGGGGCGACAATATATGCATCAAAGCTTGTACCAATATCAATTGCAGGGTGTTTCCGGTGAGAACGCGTTTTCTTTTTTTGCCAATAGTCTGTTAAATAGGCAATTGAGTCACCATATATTGAAGTGTAAAAATTATATGCATCTGCCAAAGAGTCATGACGTGGCGTACTAAGAGAATCATCGATGGGATAAAAGCGTACAACTGTACCCTCTCTCGGTTTATACTTTTCAATAGAATCAGTATAGATTGTTGATCGATCAATAGTCGCTTGTAAATAGTTTAGGATGTCAGCTGAGTCTGCAACCCAAGACACTTCTTTAGAGACAATATACCGTGCAATTCTATATACAGTTTCAGTACCTTGAAACTCATATTCATAAATATAATCCGCATCATCACTCTGCATCTCAGAAAAGCTTTGAAGTGATCGCATAAATATTGGATGATACTGTGCAAAAAAGAGCCCCACGACCGTAGCAACCACCAAACATATAGAAAACACAATGGAAAGAGTAGCATCATCACGTACCGTAACAACTCTCTTGTTGATCTCTTTAGCTATTTTTTCAGCCGTAAAACCAGTGGCATCGAGTAAATCTATCGATACGATAGCATGTTTTTGCAAATAATTTCTGAGAGCTGTCGCTCCACTATTCTGAACTCCATAAAAAAGAGTACATCGAGAAGCTTTGCTTAAAATGTGGAGTTCTGGGCGTTCTAATATATCAACCACAAAAAATATGTGAGTATAATACTGTTTAAGTAATGAAACATTATAGAGAATATCACTTATTTGTTTTGCCGCAGCATTATTAGAATAATTGAAATGCAATGTATGAAAACCATCTTCATTAATTGCAATTTTTGGTGCAATAGATTGAGAGCTTTTTTCATTTTCAAAATAGATATAGCGCTCAATATCTGATTCTATATTTTTATCAATGAAAATAAAAAGCGAACTCGAACAATCATTAGAGAAATAGAGTTGTGAATAATCTATTGAAGCTTCGTGTTTAGATATACAAAAAACACCCTTATTGGGTGCTTTGTAAGATATCGTGGTATGGCCTTTTTTATTCAAGCCCATGAGATATTTACCTCATGGCAGCTTTAAGCAAGTCCATTTTACCTTTAATTGCTTGAAAGCTTTCGAGGTTTTTATTGAATATATCCTGATTAGTTGGGAGATAAAACATCACATCTTTTTTACCAAGGCGACCTTTAAGAAACTCAGTTGCGTTTCTTTTGCTCACACCAATAAATGGTCCATCATCAAGGTCTTCGAGAATATCGAAATATTTGAAGAGTGAATGATTTTTATTCCAACCACGAGATTCAAAAATATAGGCATCAGCTTGTGGAACACGATTTCCATCAAGAATATGCTCATATCCATATACTTCTAATTCGTGGCTTGGATCATTTGTAACAAGCGGAGTAAGATCATTGATAACAGCTTTATTATCACATACTAAAACAAATTTCATAATTGGCCTTTTAAAATTTATTTTTAAAAATACGGCTGCAAGGGTTCGAACCTTGGACCTACGGTTTAGAAAACCGTTGCTCTATCCAACTGAGCTACAGCCGCATTTTAGCCTGAAATGGAAAAGAAATGGAATTCTAACCCACTCAGATTTAATGACCCAAATTTAATCAAATGAGAAATATTTTTAAAGGAAATTTGTCATAATTGCAAAATTTTACTGTTTTTACACTTTAGTAATATGAGGCGCACTGAAGAATATTGGAATTTCTTATATTTTAGACACACAAACAACCAATCAAAACGAGTTAACAGACATGGAACAACTAAACGGTATTCTCCCTTTAATTTTGATGATCCCTATATTTTACTTTTTCTTCATCCGCCCACAGCAACAAGAGGCTAAAAAGAAAAAAGAAATGCTTAAAAACCTTAAAAACGGTGATAAAGTACTCACTCAAGCAGGTATGTATGGTGTGGTAACTACGGTTTCTGATGATTCTATAACTCTTAAAGTAGCTGACGGCGTTAAAATTGATTTTAGCAGACCATCAATAACTGAAAAAGTCGTTAAAGATTAAGCATGGCAATACTTGATATCAAAAAATATGGTTCTATAGTCCTTCGTAAAAAAGCGGAGGCTGTATCAGAGGTAACCCCAGAACTGGTAGCCTTTGCAGAGGATATGCTCGAAACCATGTATGACGCTCCTGGTGTTGGCCTAGCCGCACCACAAGTAGGAAGGTCTATACAACTCATCGTCGTTGATGTTAGTAAAACAGACGAAGATAATGAGCCGTATATAATCTTTAATCCAGAAATAATCCCTCAAGAAGGGTGCGATTTTGATATTGGAGAAGAAGGATGCCTCTCTGTTCCTGATATCTATGCTGATGTTGAACGCCCATCAGTAATTACACTTACAGGACTCAATGAACGCGGAGAACCTATCGAATTTAAAGAAATTGATGGATTTTTAGCGCGGTGCTTTCAACATGAAGTCGATCACCTCAATGGTGCGCTCTTTGTTGATAAAATAAATGCCACATCCAAAGCGATGCTTAAATCGAAACTCAAAAAAATGGCAAAAGATAATAAGTGATGCGCAAGTATCTCCTTGCGCTTCTCCCCTTCCTGGTTCTGAGCTGTGCTCATATTCGTCGTGACATCAACATGGATGACATGGAGTATGAGCGAATGGTTCAAAGGGAATTAGAACCTATTCGTTCTATTGAAGAGTGGCATGAGATTCCAGGTGATCCTACTGAGCGTTCAAGAGATTTTGGGACGCTCACCCATTGGGATACTGAGCCAAAAATATTTAAGAAAATTTCACAATCTGATCTACGTCATGTAATACGTATAGGCTTAGCAATCGATAAACAAAAACACACTTTTACTCCTAAAAGTGAAGTAACTCTTCGCATTAAGAAAAAAAATACATGGAGTTCTAAAGTACGTACATCCGAACCAATTTCTATCACACACGATAAATACCGAATGCTTATACGAGTGAATGGGAAAAGATATTATACAGAATCTGCACTTCAAATTATTCCAAGTAATCCCCGCACTGGTGTTACAATAGATGGTAAGGAATCCTACCGCGGTTATTTTGAAGTGCGCAAAAATAAATCCCATTTAACACTCATAAATGAACTTCCAATTGAGGAGTATTTGAGAGGAGTACTCCCTCACGAGATGGGGCACCGCAAAGAAAACCATCTTGAAGCACTAAGAGCGCAAGCTGTTTCAGCACGTACCTACACCTATAAACACCTCAACTCTAGAAAAAAGTACCATTTTGACCTCTTTGCCGATGTCCGCGATCAAATGTATAAAGGCATAAATAGTGAATATGGTCTGAGTGATTTCGCAGTCATGAGTACCAAAGGGGTAATTATTACCCATAGTGACACCCTTATTGATGCCTATTATCATAGTACTTGTGGGGGTAGAACCGCATCAATTCACAACGTCTGGCCTAAGGCATCTCCAACCCCTTACCTCATTACTGCGCCCGATGTTAGAGCAGATGGGACCCCATGGTGCTCCCAATCAAGGTTTGTTAATTGGACGCTTAATTGGAAACGATCAGATATCATTTCCAATGCAAATAATTATTTCAAAAATTATAACCCCTCAGCAAAGTCTTTTAGTCGGCTTGATCGACTCGAAATCTTTGGTTGGACTCACTCTGGCCGAATAAAAGAGTTACGATTAAATACCAATAGTGGCAACTACACAGTTTCAAGCGACAAATCAAGATGGCTGCTCAGGAGACCGGAGAGTAAATCAATTTTAATGAGTAGCCGTTTTATATTGCATAAAACAAATTCTGGGTACCGAGCAACTGGCAAAGGCTTTGGACATGGGATTGGCTTTTGTCAAATGGGAGCTATGAGTCGCTCAGATGCCGGGCAAACCTTTGAGCAGATTATTAAGGCGTATTATACAGGAACAGAATTGGTTGAGCTTGAGTAACCGTTACAACTTCATATACTAAAGAATAACCTCTTCACCAAGGCTTTCATACCAAGTCTGGCCTGAGGCCATTTTAAGATAGAGCGTTCGAGGCTTGTTGCCTCCTACACATTCAGCGTCTATAAAAACACTGTTCTTCCAAAGTAACTTACGCGCAATTAAAATATTTCGATCACCAATTCTAAAATGAGTATCACCGAGAGAACTACCACCAGCCATTACGGTTCGTATGTTTTTTTTAGAAGCCCCATAACTATACATTGTATGGAATAGTTCAGGTATTGCATAATCACCAAATTCTAGTTTCTTTTCATGAGAGGCGAAATCATGAGACCACTTGGGAAGCTTATAATGAATCATCCCACCAACGCAGGCTACACTATCATGAGCAACAATTCCAATACACGAACCGAGTGAATGTGTAACTATTATATCTTCTGAATCATCAGAGACAACTAATCCACCAATTCCTAGAGTTTGTATCATGAAAGGTGTGCCATTGTATGTGCAGTTATCTTGTTTAGAGGGAGAATTATAGACCCTGCATTAACTTTCTCGGCAGCACCTGGCATACCATACACTACCGATGTTTCTCTGTTTTGTATAATAGTATATCCACCGGAATCTTTAATTTTTTTTAGACCCACTGCACCATCACTCCCCATACCAGTGAGAATGATACCAATTGCATTTGCGCCAACATATTGGGCAACACTGGCAAAAAGCACTTCAACTGCTGGCCGTTGATAATGAATGCGAGGTCCTTGATTCAAATCAACATAGTATTGAGCACCTGAACGATTAACCATCATGTGATAATTACCCGGTGCGATAAGGGCGGTACCCTGTACTATCCTATCTTTAGGTTTTGCCTCACGTACCTCAATGGCACACAACTCATTAAGACGTTCTGCAAAAGACTTAGTAAATTCAGCAGGCATATGTTGCACAATAACAATACCCGGTGCATTGGCAGGCATAGAGGTCAGTACATCACTGATAGCATTCGTCCCCCCAGTAGAGGCCCCAATTGCAATAATTTTGTTCGTAGTCTCAATTAATGAATGACGAACCGGTTTCTGAATAGCAGAGACCTTTGAGATTCGATTAATATGGAAATTTTTTGAAACAGCTGAAGCTTTAATTTGTTCAATAAGTGTTGGGATAACTTCTTCAATAGTGTAAGCTGACCCCGGTTTACACAATACATCCATAGCTCCTAAATCAAGTGCTTCCATTGCCATAGCAGCATTCTTTGGCGTGAGAGAGCTGACAATAATTGTGGGAATCGGGTAGTGGGTCATGATTTTTTTTAAAAAAGTGAGGCCATCCATTCGAGGCATCTCAATATCAAGGGTCATCACATCGGGCTTTAATTTGATAATTTTTTCACGCGCAATATAAGGGTCAGCTGCAGTTCCTACAACGGTTATTCCCTCTGCTGCCTGTAGTGCTTTTTCTAACACACTTCTTACTACTGCAGAATCATCAACAATAAGAACAGATATCATACCTGATCAAGCGAAAAATTAAAGAGCATTGGATAGTCATCAGCAACGATCCAAAGAGAATTCTCGCTCACTAAATCGACTTCTAAAGATGATACATCAATCACTTCAGGAATGGTAAGGTTATACACCCCATCAGTACCATAAAGCTCAGTAATTAAAAGACCGGTAATCATATTTAAAACTTCTTTACCTGCATCTAACTCTAC
Organism: Fibrobacterales bacterium; assembly: GCA_051532055.1. Lineage (GTDB taxonomy): Bacteria > Fibrobacterota > Fibrobacteria > Fibrobacterales > JAOPTW01 > JAOPTW01. The sequence goes on from JAOPTX010000008.1 coordinate 99,821, forward strand.
GCTATCATTTTGAGTTGATTCTTCTTCAACACCAAGCATATTTGCTGCAAAGAGCGCGAGTAATTCATCGGAAGACCACATATGTAAAATACCGGTATGCGCTCCATTAAACTCAATGGTAATACCTTTTGTAGACCAGCCTTTTTCTGGGACTTCTTCTAAAAAGTCATCGGTAAAAACAAATGCTGCACCTTCTAATATATCACAAATGACTGTTCTTGCAACTTTTTCTAAATCACTCTTCATCCCAGCCTCCTAGTATTTCGAGTAAAGTATCCCGTAGTTTTTCTGGACGAGATGGTTTACGAAGATAACCCGCAATACCCATCTCTTTTAATTCTTCCATTCTTGTTTTACTTCCCTCTGTAGATATTACAATAATTGGAATATCTTTATACTCATTATGACCCTTCATATATTGAACGAGCTCTACCCCATTCATATTAGGCATATTAATATCAGATAATACAATATCCACAAAGTTTGTTTTTAATTTTTCAAGTGCAAGAACCCCATCCTCAGCTTGGATAATTTCTTCAATTGGTAGTTTTGTCATACTGAGAGTTCGCTCGAGCGCCCCCCGTATAGTATTTGAATCATCTACAATTAATATTGTATAGGACATAGGTCACCTATTCTTTTAACAGTTTTAAACAATATACACATACGTTTTTACTCATACATTAACAGTACTTCTTGAAGCTTCATAGCCCCTTCTGCACATAATAGCTCAACTTGATTACTTGTAATTCCTAATCGGTCAAGACACACTTCATCAACTATAACATTCATTCCTTCACGGCCTACTCCTGCACCAATCATACGTGCAGTTACATTTGCTATTCGCACAACATCAGTAAGAGTATCTTTGCCTTCCTCAATTGAGTGATGATTTTTGACAGCGAGAGCCATCTTTTCAGGTAACCCCCATGCTTTTAAAATTTCATATCCAACATCAGCATGAGAGATACCAAGCACATTTCTCTCTGCCTGTTCATCGGATAGGTCAGGTGAATAGTCGATCTGCTTCCAGATTTCTTTTATTACATTTTCGTCTAGAGCTCTGCAAAGAACGAGTTTGCCTACATCATGGAGAAGTGCAGTGGTAAATCCTAGTTTTTCATCTGAAGTTTCTTTTCGAATAGATCCAATTTCATCGGCAACAATTGCGGCAGCTACGCTATGATTCCATAGATCTTTCTCTGAATAGCCGTAGACATCCATGGTTACATTCATTTGCCCCTTTACCCCTTTGCCCAAGAGGTATTTCAAAATTCGTTGCCCTCCTAATCGAATCACAGCATTTTTTATTGAAGTGATCTCTACACGTGAGGCAGACATAGCTGAATTAGCAAACTTGAGTACACCCATTGTGGCTGCTTCATCAAATTGTATTACCTCAACAATATCTTGAATATCACTTTCTGGATCATTTACTAATGTTGCTAACCGTCCTATCGAAGGTGATAGAGGTGTAAGCTCTTGTATCTTAGCTAATATTTCGTTTACCATCATAATTCTATCTTTTGTCCGTGTGAAGTGAACCAGGCTTTTCCTGAACCTATTTCTAAATAGAGTGTCCGTGGAAAAGTCCCCCCAACATGCTCTGCATCAATTAAAACATTATTTTTCCAAAATAGTTTTCTAGCAATGGTTATATTACGTGACCCAATGTCAAATTTTCCTTTTTCACCAATAACATGGGCGCCACCCGCCATAACAACCCGCATATTCTCTTTTTTAGCCCCTAGATCATATGCCTTTTTAAAGAATTCAGGTATGCCCGTATCACCAAACATAAGTGGTTTTATAAGTGCCTTTTCTTTATCAATTTTTGACTGGGGGAGCATATAGTGAAGAATTCCTCCAACGTTTGCCTCGGGATCGAAAAGTGCTATACCAATGCATGAGCCCAGTGCATGAGTTACAACCACATCATCACTCTGTGTACCAAACCCCATTTCTGATATGCCTACAGTATATCTCATATTATACCTTTAAATAGATAGAGGGTTTAATTGTTTTAAACTGATTTTCTATACCCGTCAGGCTCTCGGAGTGGCTAATCACTAGATATCCACCAGGCTTTAACAATCGATACGCCTCATCAACAATACGCTTCCGAATAATATTATCAAAATAAATCATAACATTTCTACAAAAAATAATGTCCATAGGTCCACTCATTGGATACGGTGCCTCAATGAGATTTAATCGTGCAAACTTTAAAAGAGATTTTAAAGAATCGTTTGCGAGAAAATATTTTTCTCCCTGCAGCTTGGATTCTGTAAAATATTTTTTCTTATATGCTAATGGAACATTATGCAAACTTTTGTCTGGATACTCTCCCGCTTTACACTTTTCTAATACTGCTGTAGAAATATCGGTGGCAAGCATCTTTACATCAATATTTTTGCCATTCATCACTTCTCGCAAGGTCATCGCAAGGGTATAGGGTTCTTCTCCAGAAGATGCAGCTGCACACCAAATTCTGAAACTCTTTTGCCCATTTCGAATCCAAGTATCCATTAACTCAGTTAAAAAGCTAAAATGATCTGGTTCTCGATAAAAACTAGTGAAATTCGTAGAGATAACATCCAGTAATTGTACCAACTCATTACCACTGCTATCATTTTTTAAAAAACTTAAATACTCTGATTCATTGGACAGCTTCAGTTTACGTAATCGTTTAGCTAACCGAGCTGAAACAAGTGCTTCTTTGGAATCAAGTGTAATACCAGCCTTTGCATATACTATATTCTTAATCTCTATAAATACTTCTGTATCCATCATATCTTAACAGAATCCTCTTACTTGACACTCTGTACAATTGCACCAACATCAAGAATCATACTAATTTTCCCATCACTCATAATCGCTCCGCCAGATACCCCATCTATTGAACCAATACCTTCACCAAGGCTTTTGATAACAACTTGTTGTTGTCCTAAAATCTGATCTACTGAAAGACCTATTTTTTTACCAAGCATATCTTCAACAACCATTACTATGCCGTCAGTTAATGCTTTTTCACTTCTAGAATTTCCAAAGAAATCTGACAACCTTACCAGCGTTATTGCTTCACCTCGTACATCAATATACTCTCCTTTACCCGCTGCAGTACCAATCTGTGCACTGTCAGGCCTAAGAGAGTCAAGAATACTTAGGGTAGGAATTATATATCGTTCATTTGATGCGGTAACAACCATTCCATCAATAATCGCTAAGGTTAATGGTAATCTAATAACAAATGTTGTACCAATACCCAATTCTGAATAAGTCTCTACAGACCCTCTCGATTGTTCAATATTTCTCCGTACTACATCCATGCCAACACCACGACCGGAAATGTCTGATATTTGTTCTGCAGTCGAAAACCCAGGGTGAAAAATTAATTGGTGAATGTCATTGTCACTGTGTTGATCTTCAGCTTTTATTAATCCTTGCTTAATTGCTTTCGCTTTAATTTTTTCAACATTAAGTCCACCACCATTATCTTGAATTTCAATATTTATATTACCTGCAGCCTGAAATGCTCTAAGAGTAACGCGAGCAGGCTCAACCTTACCCATTTGTTCTCGCTCTTCTGGTAACTCAATACCATGGTCTACTGAATTTCGGATCATATGCATCAGTGGGTCTGCTATATTTTCGACAACAGATTTATCTAACTCCGTATCTTCACCTTCCATAACAAACTGAATATTTTTACCCGTTTTTTTCGAGTAATCTCTTACCAAGCGAGCCATTTTTTGGAATGTTGATTTTATGGATACTGTTCGGAGAGCCATGGAGAGCTCTTGAATTTGCCTCATCACTTGATCAACTGCAGAAACTTTTTTCTGAAACCCAACTACATCTATCCCTTCTAAGCTCTTATGATGCATAGTCATAATTGGATCAGCTGAAATCATCGATTGTGCAATAACCGCCTCTCCAATGGTATCGATCAATTGGTCAAGCCTTCCAATAGGTACACGAACCGTTTCATCAATTCCTGCAGGTTTCTTATTTTGAGTCGGGGATTTCGGGGTTGTTTCAGAAACCTCTACTATACCTTCACCCTTTTTTGCTTCAACTATTTTCTGAGAAATATTACTTTCTTCAACAACTGGTTGTACACTACTATTAGTGTCCAATTTATTTTGTAGTGAAAGGTCAAGTCGCGCCATAATACCTGTATATGACGCTGGAACATGATACTTTTCAGTTGAGATAAAGTCCGCAACAATATCTATAAACTCTTTAAGAAGATCAATTGATTCAAGCAACACATCAACCTTAGGTGGATCAAGAGTGAGTTCGTTTTGCCTCGCCTTATCCATAAGGTTTTCAACATTATGTGCTAATGATTGAATATCAAGGAGTTCCAAGAAACCAGCAATACCTTTTATTGTATGACAGCCTCTAAATATGAGATTGAGATATTCAGCATTTGTAGGGTCATTTTCTAAATCGAGAAGGGTATTTTCAATTACCGTCAAATGTTCCCGAGATTCAGTTACAAAGTCTTCTAAAAATGATTTATCTGCACCTAAATTCAGACTATTTCCATCAGCTTTTGTCATTTCATCTTGGGTGGCCCCACTACTCTCAAATGAATTAGATTGAGTTGCGTCTCCAATAAGAACGACGTTCATTTCATGCTCATCAATAACGACATCATCGCAATTACTATTCTCACTAACCTTCTTATGTATTAAAGCTGTAAGCCTCTGCAACCCTGCAAGATCAATCTGACCTTCAAGAACAAATGAATCTACTAAGGTTAATAAATTACTAAAAGAAGGACTCTTTGCTCCAATATAATGTGACCGAAGTTGTTTAAAAATCGGACGAAAAAGTTCTTTAATGGACGCCCCTGAAGTACATTCACTATGCGCCATTTCTAATTGGGTGAGTAGAGCCTCAATTGAAACAGGTGTTTCATTCTCTACACTTTCTGTTTCATGATTCTTTGTTGATTCCTTAATTAAAGGAGCATCATTTATTGATTTATCTTCTATTGTTGAGCTCAGATCTGATTCTACACTTTCTCTTACCTTTAAAATCATTTCAGACTCATAATCATGAATTGTAGAATTCTCTCCCATAGCTAATTCATTCAATTTCATTGAAATCAGATCTTTTAACCTGAATAACCCATCTGCACTCATTGTTTGATCATTCATTTTTTGTTCAACGCTATGGATAAGATGCGCAAACTTTTGCAGCCCCAATACTCCCAGTTCACCCTTAAGAGTATGAAGCTCTCTGAGAATACTTTGTATTGCCGAAGTACTCCCTGCTTCAAATTCTAAAATCATCTCTTCAAATTCATCAAATTTTGCTTGTTGCGATGATATAAAGATTAGGAGAAGGTCTTGCATATCGGCCGGTACTTCATCTCGAATAGAATCATCAAAACCCTCATCAAAATCATCTATGGGTACAGCACTCATAGCTGCAGCAAGGGCAGCTTCTGTATCTTCTTCTAGTGATTCTTTTGAGCTCGTTACTGCTGATGCTTCTTCTGGAAATTTATTTATTAAAAAGGTATCAACTGCTTTAGTAAGCTTAGTAAAGCATTGTTGTAATTTTATAAGCCCCTCTTCGAAAGGAGTATCCTTTGCAGAAACGGCATTACAAAGCGATCCTGCTCTTTTAACATTAGTATAAAATGCTTGAGGAAATCCAGAAATTTCGAGAATATTAGTTGTCGCTTCATGTAATTCATTGATTCTTCCAGAGTCAATACTTGACCCACTCAAAACGTCACACCAATGATGCACTACTTTAGAAACATTTAAAAGTTCATTATTCATAGAGAGATACCTAAATTTCTGTAACTCTATTCTACAACATAAATACCATGAATTTCAAATTTTTTAGTTATTATTTTAGTAAATAATCAGATATACCTATATTCAGGTAGAGTAAATACCCCAATAGAGCCATTTTGTTTTAAAAGCAGGCAGACAAATGAAAATATTGATAGTTGATGATAACTTTATTAATCGCAAACAACTTAAATTTATGCTCTCTGAGCTTGGTGATAGTGATCTTGCAAATGATGGAAAGGAAGCGTTGGAAGCAATTTCCATTGCCCATCAATTAAATGAGTATTACGACCTCATTTGCATGGATATCATGATGCCACAAATGGACGGGATGGAAGCACTTGAAAAAATCCGGGCTTTTGAACAAGAACATAGTATTGCTCCAGATTCAGGTGCAAAAATCATAATGATTACAACAGTTGATGATAAAAGCAGTATTATCAAATCTTTTAGATCTGGCTGTGAAAGCTATGTGGTCAAACCAGTTGTAAAACATAAACTATTAGAGACCATTAAAAACCTCGAAATCAGCTAAAGCATTTCAATATAGAGAGCCTCACTTTAAAAATGAGACCATTTTTGCTATTTTTGCATCAAAATAAGCAATTTTGGAGCAGTAATGGAATCGCGTTTTTCGCCGCAAGATATCGAAAACAAATGGTTAGAGTCATGGATCGAAACAGGTTCATTTAAACCCAGTGGTGAAGGTGATCCATTTAGTATCGTCATACCTCCCCCAAATGTTACTGGGGCTCTTCACTTAGGCCATGCTCTCAACAACACCATTCAAGACACCCTAATACGGTGGCAACGCAAGATGGGTAAGAATACCCTTTGGGTTCCAGGAACAGACCACGCAGGCATTGCAACTCAAGCAGTTGTCGAGCGGCGTCTTTTGGAAAACGAACAAAAAACTCGCCATGATATAGGTAGAGATGCATTAGTTAAACGTATCTGGGACTGGAAAGACGAATATGAAAAACGTATTTCAGGACAACTTAGAAAAGTAGGCTCGAGTTGCGATTGGGACCGCCAACGCTTTACCCTTGACCCAGTATGCGCAAAAGCTGTCCGCCACACCTTTTATAACCTCTTTAAAAAGAACTATATATTCAGAGGGAAACGGCTTGTTAACTGGGATACCCATCTTCAAACTGCCGTTGCTGACGATGAAATATATTATGAAACCGTACAGAGTCACATGTGGTATTTTAAATACTACTTAGCGGACGGTTCAGGCTTTATACCTGTAGCTACAACGCGCCCCGAAACGATTCTCGGTGACACTGCTGTAGCGGTACATCCCGAAGATAGTCGATATAAATCCTTTATTGGTAAAATGCTGAAAGTCCCTTTTGTCGACCGTGAAATACCAGTAATTGCCGATGGCATGTTGGTTAACCCAGAATTTGGTACAGGCTCGGTTAAAGTTACTCCTGCTCATGATCCCAATGACTACGCAACGGGTCTTCGCCATACACTACCAATGATTAATATTCTTACCAGCACTGGTCATATCAATGAAAATGGCGGACAATTTGCTGATATGGAACGGTATGATGCTCGAAAAGCAGTAGTTGCAGAACTTGAGGCTCTTGACCTTTTGATTAAGGTTGAAGATCATGAGATGCCCCTTGGCCATTCAGACCGTTCTAAAACACCCATCGAACCTTATTTGTCTGATCAATGGTTTGTAGATATGAAGGAAATTGGTGAAACAGCCCTTGATGCAGTTCGCCAAAAATCTATTACTTTTTACCCTGAACGCTATAGTAAAACCTACCTCGATTGGTTAGGTGAAAAACGTGACTGGTGTATAAGCCGACAGTTATGGTGGGGACACCAAATTCCTATTTGGTACTGTTCAACTTGTAGTGAAGCTGATCTCGAGAATGCTTTTGGCAATTCAGGAGATGCTCACTGGATTAAAACAGAAGATGAAAGTGGCTGGCTTGTCTGCTCTCTTGATGATATTAGTGAAAATGCACTCGGTGAAAGTCACACCCTTACCCGTGATCCTGATGTACTTGACACCTGGTTTTCAAGTGCTCTTTGGCCCCACTCTACTTTAGGCTGGCCCGAACAGACCGATGATCTCAAAACATTTTATCCAACCAGTGTTCTAGTAACGAGTCGTGATATTATAAGTTTATGGATCGCCCGCATGGTTGTTACTGGATTAGAAAATATTGGAGACATTCCTTTTTCTAAAGTATACATCCACCCAAAAATTCTCGATGGTGATGGCCGTACCATGAGTAAATCACTCGGAAATGGTGTTGACCCTCTTGATATTATTGAAAAATACGGCACTGATGCACTTCGATTTACAATGGCACAACTCTGTACCGACAATCAAGATGCACGTCTTCCCGTTAAGCCAGAAACACTTGAAGATGGAAGAACCATCAATACTTCAGACAAATTTGAACTAGGGCGTAACTTTGCAAACAAATTGTGGAACGCCTGCCGATTTGTAGAGCCGCACCTTTCATCTGTTGAAAAACTTACTATCGATACTGCTCTTCTGACACTTGAAGACAAGTGGATTCTTTCTCGTATCAATAGCACTATTCAAAAAGTAGAATCGTGCCTTGAGCATTACCGTTTTTCTGAAATGGTTCAAGTGCTCTATCACTTCACTTGGGATGATTTCTGTTCTCGATATTTAGAAATCAAAAAGAAAACTATTACCGCAGAAGCGATGAGTCCTGAAAAAGCAAATGGTCTTGCGGTATTTTCACACGTTGTTGAAAAACTGATTGGCGCTCTGCACCCAGTAATGCCTTTCATTACTGAAGAGCTTAATACCATATTGTTCCCCACTGCTCCAGCATTGATTACTTCACCTTGGCCAAAAGTAGACACTCTAGTCATTAACCAACAAATAGAGAAAGACTTTTCTGAAATTTTTGAGATTGTCGAATCAGTTCGATCTATTCGTGGTCAATACTCAATTAGCCCTGCTAAAGAATTAGATTGTTATGTGAAAGTGGCAACTGAAACAGTAAAAAATGCATTGAATGAGAATGCCTCATTTATCAAAATTATGGGTAAACTTTCTACTCTTACCATTGATTGTAATGATATTAAGCCTCCATTTTCTGCGACCCAGATGATGAGTGGTGGCGAAGTTTATATTCCACTTGAAGGCATATTGGACAAGGAAAAGGAACTTGAGAAACTTACAAAGGAGCTGGCTGGGGCTCAAAAGTTTTCTCAAAGCCTTGAGAAAAAATTGTCAAACGATAAATTTGTCAATAACGCTCCCGCAAATGTTGTTGCATTTGAAAAGGATAAGTTAAAAAGTCAGCTTGAAACTATCCAAAAATGTAAAAATGCAATTGCGGAGCTCAGTGCTTAACACGATCTCTACTCGATAGTCCCCTCTGTATTACCATGAGGCTCTATTGGAATAGAAAATATAAAAGTACTTCCTGGGCCATGTTTATTATACATGGCCCAGATTTGCCCTTGGTGATTCTCAATTATCTCTTTGCTTATTGCTAAGCCTAGCCCAGTTCCGCCAGCCCCACTATCACTTGATGAACTTTGAACAAATTCATCAAACACTGAAATGAGCTCACCTTTAGGAATTCCAACTCCTTCATCGATTACTCTGCATTCAATAGAAGGGTACTCAATAAAGCTTATCTCATCAATAAGAAATGAGTCTTTTATTTGAATTGTTATAGTAGAATCAACAGGTGAAAATTTTATTGCATTTGATAGCAAATTTCTTAGTACTTGCATAATCCTAACATTATCATACATGACCACTTTGTAGGTACATTCTATTGAAAGATCAACATAAATTGATTTATTTTTTATGAGCTGAGCCAACTCATTTAATATTGTTTTTATTGTATCAGCAATACTATTTTTTGTTTTGATATAACTTACTTTACCTGATGCAAGTTTTGAAAGGTCCAATATGTCACTAACTGTTTCAAGAAGTCGGTCTCCACTCTCCTTAATCCTCCCAAAATATTTTGGTATTTTATTATCCTCAATACTCACTGACCTTTTCTCTCCAAGCTCAGCAAAACTCAAAATGGCATGCAGAGGTGTCCTCAGCTCATGTGACATATTCGCTAGAAACCGTGACTTCACCTGCATAGCTTCTTCAGCCATATCTTTGGCGAATTGTAGCTCTACAGTTCTTTTTTCGACTTTGACTTCCAAGTTCATTTTTGCATCTGACAATTCACTCATAAGCTCATTCAATTTAACATTTGTCGTACGTTGTTCTTCTTCTTTTGAAATTAAACTTTCAATGAGAACATCGTTATCAGATTTTATCACCGCCAAAAGATCATACACTTGCTTAAACAAGGCTGTATCGGGGATTTCATGAAAATCTTCATCACCCGATACCTTCCAATTTATTTGTCCCACCGTATCAACTAAATTTCTTAACTCCAAACCAAATTGCATTGCAGATACTGTTTTTACACCGGCATAAGGGAGTTTAACATTATGGGTACCAGATCGATACTGTAAAATGCGCTCAAGGCCTTCTTCATAAGATCGCGCACTCTCGATTTTAATAGGTGTAGTAAAAAGGTTATTTGCAACACGAAGAATAGTTCTCACTATAAATGATCCACCATAACATACAAATGCATGTAGATGACCTTCTTCTTTTTCTAAAGTGTCTTTAACTACCATACGACTCTGTTTGCCGGGATTATTATAGACTTGAGAATAATCTTTTAATTCGTAATAATTTGTTCCAAGTAAATTACATTCGCTGAGAATATCTACACGCCGTTTAAAAAATTTCGATACTGCTTCTGAATTTGACGAATCTCCCACCGCTTGCGTATGAAGTATATTTGAATCAATGAGTTCAAAACTTCCTGAGTAGGAGTCTGTAAAGGGTATATTACACCACTCATCTTTATAAGTAATAATCAGACCACTGAATGGACACACTTTTGTTTTAAATCCACGATCATCCATGTGGAATCAACAGAAAATCAACTTGCTGGAGTATAGTCAGAGCACTCAAGGCACCAGTGAATATTTTCTGCCATCTCCTCTTTAACGATAGGTTTTGGCTGAAACCGAGTCGCACCGATTTCAAGTAAATGAGTAATATCCTTTATCCCCATTACCCCCGATTGAATCAGTATCGGCATCTTAGTATGTATTGAATCCCGTATGAGGGATATCAATTCCATACCATCCATATTTGGCATCATGATATCTGTGATCAAAAGGTCACAAGGATCCCCTTGCATAATTCTATCATATGCATCTTGGCCATCGGGACAGACTGTTACAGAGTGACCAAGCTCTTCAACAATCATCTTAATCAAGGTTTGATTAACGATATCATCTTCTGCAATTATTATTCGAGCCATGTTAGCCCTCCATTAAGTATGGAATTGTGAATTGTACTTTAATGCCACCAACTTCTCGATTCTCTATGGTAAGAGAACCATTGTGCGACTCAGCTATTTTTTTAGTAAGTGGGAGACTAATACCAAGTCCCCGTGTGTGGTGCATTATATCTTCTGAATTAAATTCATTAAATACAGTTTCTAACTTCTCTGTTTTTATACCTGGGCCTTCATCTTCGATAATTACTGCACAATCCCCCCCATTAGGCACTACGCTAATACCAATATTCCCCCCTTCAGGTGAATGATCGTATGCATTTTCAATGAGATACCGCACCGCATTTTGTATGTAGTATGGTTCAAATTCAAACGGTTCTAAATCAGGTATCGAATAATTTACTGAAACATTACGTTCAGAGTTCATTTTCTGTACTTGTTGCGCCGCACCCTTAATGGCCGCTTCAATTGAGCTCTTCTCAATGTCAAGGTCCATACCCTTTTTGAACATACACATGCTCAAAGTCTTCTCAGTTTGAGACAATAGTACCGATCCAGCTTTTTGAATCTCTTTGATATAACTTCTCTCTTCGGCATTTATATTTTCAGATGTTGAAAGTAATAATTCAGATAATCCTAAAATAGAATTGAGCGGTGTCCTTTTTTCATGACTGAGCAGATGAAGTAGATCACCTTTAAGGCGGTCGACCTCTTCCTCGTATTTGAGTTTAACAAATATTTCTACTTTTGCTAATAACTCATTGTGATCAAAAGGCTTAGTGACATAATCATCTGCTCCTGCGGCATATCCTTCGAGACGTTCTTGCACCATTGCTTTTGCAGATACCAATAACACTTTTACATATTTAAAATAATTATTTGCTCGTATTCTACGACACACTTCGTACCCATCAATTCCAGGCATCATAATATCAAGGAGAACAACATCAGGAATAAACGACTCCATCTTTTTTAATGCCGTTTCACCATCAGAGGCCACCTGGACAATATAATTTCCTTCAAGAATGTCTTCGAGAATTTCTATATTGATTTCATCATCATCTACAATGAGGATTTTAAATTTCATAATTATTTTGCTCACAAATTCAAATTGTATTATACCAATAAATAAAACTACCTTGCCACATATTAATCCTCAAACATCTCAAATATTTTTAATATATCATCTAAACAACGTTCAAAAGCTCCAACGAGCTCTGGATCAAAGTGACTACCGCTCGCTTCCTTTATAATTGAAATAGATCGTTGCATTGAAAAAGCATCTTTATAGACCCTCTTATTAGTAAGAGCATCAAACACATCTGCCATTGCGACCACTTGGGCTTCAGAAGGAATTTCATCAGCTTTTAACCCTTGAGGGTATCCACTACCATCATACTTTTCATGGTGGTAGTGGACAATATTTTTTGCCACCTCAGAAATACCATCTTGATCAATTATCTTAAAACCATAATACGAGTGAGTTTTAATTATCTCAAACTCTTCCCCGGTCAATTTACCGGGTTTATTTAATATATCAGAGGGAACAGCAACCTTACCAATATCATGAAGTGATGCATAGTTTCTTATTGCAGTACATTCCTCAAGGGAGAGTCCATAATGCTTAGCAAGAAGATAAGAATACTCACTTACCCTTTTTATATGATTACCGGTATCATTATCATTATAAAGGTTTGCTTTTTCTAGTGCCAGTACGAAACTTTCATTTAACTTATTGAGCTCAATTGTTTGAGTATCAATTTTATTATCTAGGTTGTGAATCAAGTCATTTAACTTTGTGTGGGCTGCAACTCTTTTAAGTACTTCTACGGTTAAAAAAGGTTTCGCTATATAATCTACACCACCTGAATCAAAAGCCTTCTGAATAACCTCTTCATCTCGCAATGCAGTAACAAATATTATGGGAGGTATTTTATCAGGTGATGCACTAATTCTTTCAGCTACTTCGTAGCCTTGCATATCAGGCATCAGCACATCAAGTAAAATAAGGTCTGGTTTAAATGTTTTTACCGCTTCTAAAGCCTCAACTCCTGAGGCCACAGAATAAGTATTGTATTCATCTTCCAGAACATCTTCTAAAATCAATCGATTCGCAGGGTCATCATCAACAATGAGAACGTTATACATAGTTCCTCAAAAACTTTTTAGTATTCTGAGTGTACTATACATATCAATATAAAATCAACTATGAGTGTACAAAAAAAGGCCACATATTGAAAAGTGGCCTTATAAAGAACGATAGCGTTCTATTTATTTAGAAAATTGAGCTATAATCTCACTACATTCAGCAGCAGCTGCTTCTGGTACAAATCCAAAGTGCCTTGCAACATCTTTATAGTTACCTGAAACACCAAACGATTCAATTCCTTTCACCGTGATATGATCAGCATAAAACATTTTGAATGCTCGGTGAGAGGCTGCCTCCATAAGGTATACTGGTATCTCGCCTGCGCCAAGAATTGATTGTATATATTCTTTAGATTGCTCTTGGAATTTTTCCATACAAGGAATACTTACCAAACGTACCTTATTTCCTTGTGACTCAAGTATTTCTTTAGCACCTATAAGAGTTGTCAGCTCAGATCCCGAACCTGCAAGAATTATATCAGCAGTTCCATCACAGTCAAATAAGGTATAACCACCTTTTTTAAATGCAGCATAGGTAGCCTCACGCTCAAGACTAAGGCTAAACAGTTTTTCATCAAGGACCTGACGGGTACCAAGTATTACTGCTGGGCCATCATTTTCCATAAATTCTAAGAAAGCAAAGCCTGTCTCCATATCATTACATGGACGATAGGTATAGATTCCAGGAATCAGGCGAGTTGCCCCAAGGTGTTCAATAGGCTCATGTGTTGGCCCGTCTTCCCCTACGTAAATAGAGTCGTGAGTAAATATAAACAAGTGTTTTAGCTGCATTATTGCTGCTAAACGAACAGCAGGTTTCATGTAGTCAATAAAAGTAAAGAAAGTAGAGGTAAATGGAATGAAGTCTCTGGACAAAGCAAGCCCATTTGCCACCCCACCCATTGCAGCTTCACGAACACCAAAAGCAATGTTTCTTCCTGCAAAACTTCTACTGGTGATAAAATCAGCACCCTTAACAGTCGCTTTTGTTGAACCAACTAGATCAGCAGCTCCACCAATCAATTTAGGAGAGGCTGCAGCACACAATTGAAGTGCTCCTGAAGCTACTCCACGAGTGGCGTCAACCTTAGTACTATAGTTCAATAATTCGGTACGAAGAGTATCAGTAAGACCACTCTCTTTGTATGTCTGAAGTTCAGCATACTTTTCAGGATACTGTTTTTTATAGTTATTATAAAGCGCTTCCCACTCAGCAAGAGCAGCATCACGTGCCTCAAGGGCCGGTGCAATTGCATCATTAAAAAGATCTTTCTCGTAAAATGATCCATCAGCCAACTGTTTTTCAACAATTGCAAGAGCTTCATCAGGTGTTTTACAGTCAGCAATATCTTTCATCGTTGAATTACTTAAGATATAAGAAACTTCCTTAGGTCCTACAGGAGCACCGTGCGCAGAGTGAGAGCCGCGAAGTTCATTCAGTCCTTCTCCAATTTTTGTTTCTACGATAAGAAGTTTTGGTTTACCTTTTGACGCTTTAAGCGCAGAGAGCTTTGCAGACATATCAGCAATGTCAGTTCCTACACAGTGTGCCACTTCCCAACCGAGTGCTTCATAACGTGCTTGTACATCTTCTGTAAAAAGGTCATTTGATGATTCATCAATAGTAACTTCATTATCATCATAAATAGCAATAAGGTTATCGAGTTTCAATGAGCCTGCAATTGAAGCGGCTTCATTGGTCATCCCTTCCATGGTACAACCATCCCCCATGAGTACATAGGTGTTGTAATTAAAGAGTTCAGAGTCTTCGGTATTAAAACGTGCTGCCATCATTTTAGATTCAACGGCAAGACCCACTGCATTTGCAAAACCTTGGCCTAATGGACCAGTAGTTGTTTCAATGCCTTTGTGGAGTTCATATTCAGGATGCCCTGGAGTGTTAGAACCGAGCTGACGAAAGTTAACAATATCTTTTATTGAAAACTGATAACCAAAAATATAGTTAAGGGCATA
Source organism: Fibrobacterales bacterium (assembly GCA_051532055.1). Lineage (GTDB taxonomy): Bacteria > Fibrobacterota > Fibrobacteria > Fibrobacterales > JAOPTW01 > JAOPTW01. Next base: position 115,107 of record JAOPTX010000008.1, read on the forward strand.
GACGAGCATTGAACCATGACCAGCAGAGAGGATAAATCGATCTCTATTCATCCACTCGGGGTTACGTGCAGATGCTTGAATAAAGTTACTATAGAGGAGTACTCCAATATCGGCACAGCCAAGTGGAAGTCCAGGGTGTCCAGAGTTGGCTTTTTGAATTGCCATTGCTGAGAGGTACCGGACGTAGTCCCCTACGCTTTTCACATTATCCATATTAATCATTATATATCCTTAAGATTATATTTAATTTCAGTCTGTTTTGTTTCACAAGTATAGATTTTTAAACAGCTCTCTCTTATGAGTAGTGGGCTATTTGCCTACATAGTTCAATTTTGAAATCCTATGAGGGCTTAAGCAACTTTCTGATTAAAAACTCTTAAAACAAAGGCCGTCTTTACTAAAAGACGGCCTAAATATAGGAAATTATATCCATTCTTCTCTATTTCAAGAAGAAAGATTGGACAATTCGTTAAGAATTATATGAGCAGTTGTTATACTTTTCACATGCCCCCATTAATCGTCTATTTTCTAGATTTTACATATTCTACGGCATTTCTAAAGATCTTAACACCATCACCTTCTCCACGAAGACCTTCACGATGCCAACGCGGATGATTTGTCATATGCATAAAGACCTCTGGGTGAGGCATAAGGCCAAAAATAAGGCCGCTGTCATCACAAATCCCTGCAATATCATCAACTGAGCCATTGGGATTATCAGGGTATTCAGGTGCCCCCCCCTCTTTGGTGCAGTACTGAAAAGAGATATTACCATTATCATGAAGCTTTTGAAGGGTTGCATCATCTTTAGTTACAAATTTACCCTCGCCATGACGAATTGGTAAATAGATATCTTCGATACCTTGCGTCCAAATAGATTTTGAAGAAGTATTGCCCTTAAGATAACACCAGCGATCTTCAAATTTAGCAGAATCGTTATGTATCAATGAACAAGTCTGGTCAAAGGTGTCTTCAGCACCGGGAAGAAGTCCCAGCTTAACGAGTACTTGAAATCCATTACAGATACCAATCATCGGAACTCCACGCTTCTTAGCCGCAAAGAGCTGATCCTTCAGATATACTTTTATCTTATTTGCATAAACCTTACCTGATGCAATATGGTCTCCAAATGAAAACCCTCCAGGAAATGAGAGAATATCAAACTCTTCCATATTCCTTGCGCCACTAATAAGGTCATTAATATGTACGCGTTCTGCTTCGGCACCTGCCATGGTAAATATATGGGCGAGCTCGATATCAGAGTTAATGCCATACCCTGTAATTACTAAAACTTTTGGCTTTTCCATCTATTTAATCCCAGTTAACTGTTTTGTGCCATGCACTGAATGTTTCATCTACAGTGAGATCTATTACGCAATCTTCACCATCCTTAACTTTAATAGAACCAGCGTCAGTCACTGTACCGATGCACGAAACGCTATTTTCTACCATTGCCTTTTCAAAAGCATCTTTATTTACTGCAGACACAGTAAGTACCAGTCGCGATTGAGTCTCTGAAAAGAGCTTTTCGTCACTGGTTAAAGCCCCAAGACAATCAAGATCAGTCAGATCAAGGTCCATACCAAGTCGACCAGCAAATGCCGTTTCAGCGAGGGTCACCCAAAGTCCACCATCAGAGATATCGTGAGCAGAAGCAACAAGCTCTAATTCAATAGCGGTAGTCAATGCACGATACAGCGGTATTGAAGTATTTGTATTTACAACTGGTACCGAGTTACCAACATGACCCAGTTCAGCGTAGTACTCTGAGCCACCTAATTCCGCTCGGGTTTGACCTACAACATACACTAAATCACCAGCTTTTTTAGCATCGATAGTCACTGATTTTTCCACATCATCCATTTTAGCAATGACCGTAAAAAGGAGTGTTGGCGGAATTGAAATTTTATCATCACCTTTACCATAATCATTTTTCATGGAATCTTTACCAGAAATACAAGGAAGGTTATATGCTTTACAGTAATCTGAAAGCGCCTGATTTGAACGTACAAGCTGACCCATTTTGTACTCACCATCAGGAGTTTCTTCAGACTGCACTGGATCGGGCCAACAGAAGTTATCGAGTCCTGCAATGTAGTCGAGTTTACCACCCGATGCAATCACAGATCGAACCGCTTCATCAATAACTGATGCTGTCATGTGGTAGGTATCTATATCAGAATAACGTGGTAAAATACCATGAGCAACTATGAGTCCCTCTTTTTGATCCGGAAGTGGTCTAATAACTGCCGCATCAGACGGTCCATCATTTTTTTCACCGGTAAATGGCTTGGTCACACTCATTCCCTGTACTTCGTGATCGTACTGGCGTACCCACGACTCTTTAGAGCAAATGTTAAGACGACCAAGAAGCTTCAGCGCTATATCATTGAGGTCTTCAGGGAAGGTCTCAGGTTCACTATGAACGGGTGTTTTAAAATTTGCTTTGAGTTTGAGCTTTGGAGCACCATCATGCATGAATTCCATATTAATCATACAGACGATTTCACCATCATAATCAACTCTGAAATAACCAGTATTGGTAAATTCACCCAAATCGGCTATCTCGACACCACGAAGGTCTGCAAGGGCTTGAAGCTCTGCCATATTCTCGGGAGGCACTGCAAGCGACATACGCTCTTGTGCTTCAGAAACAATGATTTCCCATGGATCAAGACCCGCATATTTAAGAGGTGCATTAGTGAGATCAATGTGAGCACCATTTGCACCGTGGTCAGGCTCTGCCATTTCACCTAGAGAAGATGAAAGACCACCAGCACCATTATCCGTCATAAATCTATAGAGACCAAGATCACGGGCTTCGATAATAAAATCAAGCATTTTCTTTTGTGTAATTGGGTCGCCAATTTGTACTGCAGATACTGGAGAGTCTTCAGTTAATGCCACTGAAGAGAACGTTGCCCCATGAATCCCGTCTTTACCGATACGACCACCAGCCATGACAATACGGTCACCCGGTTTAATCTCTTTATCTTCAGATGGTTTACCATTGATTTTTGCAGGAACCAATCCACCAGTCCCACAAAATACGAGTGGTTTACCCATGAAGCGTTCATCAAATACAATTGATCCATTTACTACAGGAATTCCTGATTCATTACCACCATCACGAACACCAGCATGAACCCCTTTAAATATCTGACGAGGGTGCATTAATTTAGTTGGCACTTTTCCATCATAAAAAGGTGATGCAAAACAGAAAACATCAGTATTAAATATTGGTTTAGTACCAATTCCCGTCCCAATAATATCACGGTTAACTCCAACAATACCCGTCATAGCTCCACCAAATGGATCTAGAGCTGACGGTGAATTATGTGTTTCTGCTTTAATTGAGATTGACCAATCTTCAGTAAATTTAATTATTCCTGCATTATCCCAAAAAACCGATTTAATAAAATCGCCACCCTTAGTGATCTCTTTTGTTGGATTATATATGTAGGTTTTGAAAAGAGAATTAATAGTTTGAGTATTGCCTTCTTCATCAGTATACTCAACATCAGCGGCAAAAATCTTATGACTACAATGCTCAGACCAAGTTTGTGCAAGAATCTCAAGTTCCATATCAGTCGGATTAGTCTCAGAAAGTCCGTGCTCTCTTCTCACTTTTTTGATCTCTTCATCAGTATAGTGATTTTTAATTGCGATCATTTCTTCTTCATTGAGTGAAAGTATCATTCTATTAGAAAGATCAAGCAATTCTTTGCCCGTAGCGGGAAGTTCAATAACTTTAGTTGTAGGGACGTGTTCTGACTTAACATGTTTATCTGCAGCTGGTACACGTTTACCCGCATCCCATTCTTTACGGGCGATAATTTCATATGTCTCAATCAACGGATTAGCCAAAAACTTCAGACATACTTCTTCTGCTTGGTCGGCGGTAAGGTCTCCCTTAACTAATACCTGATATGATGTCCAAATATCTTCGAGATCTTCAAGTTTACGACCTAAAATATCATTGATGCCTTCTCGCGATGAACGACCAACATTATCAGTTACGCCAGGCTTGAAGCCAATTTCAAAAAGCCAATCAAAATCAAGTACCGACTCTGCAAGTGGGTTGTCAATTGAGTACTCTTCCACAACGGGGTCATGAAACAATTCTTGAGCAATGCGATCAATAGACTCCATTGACTCATCAAGACAAGTAGTAAATACCTGAATTGTTTTTACAGCGTCAACATCAATTCCCAAATCTTCGTGCATAGCAGCCATGATTCGGTTCCCTTTAGGATCGGGAAACTGTGCTTTAAGCTTTACGGTAATTCTGTGGATTTCTCGAGACAAAATCGGACCTTTGGTAGGGTTTAAGACGCGCTTAAAATTAGTAAAGTTTCGAGAATTTTGAACCGAAAACGGCGAATAAGAGCCGTAGGAGCCCATTTGAGGTATCTTCTTTTAAATCAAAGAGTTACACGCTTACAAATACTCCCCAAGTGCCAATCACTCCCTTAGAGACTCACACTAAAAAGGCCAATCACCCTTGAATAATTGACCTCTTATAATTTTGAGAACCTCTAAAAAATAAATTTACAGGACACTACTTTTGAGTACCATGAGCTTCTCATAGGTCATCTCATGCATAGAGTATTGAATTCCACCAACACCAGTTCCAGAATGTTTTCTTCCACCAAATGGCATCCAATCTACTCTAAAAGCCGTATGATCATTGACCATCACTGCAGCAGCATTAAGCTTATGTACAGCATCAAGTGCGGTATCAATTGCAGAGGTAAAGACTGCGGCCTGAAATGAGAACGGAACCGCATTAGCCTGCTTAATCGCCTCTTCTCTATCACTATAGGAATAGATACATACTACTGGACCAAAAATTTCCAGTTGAGAGACCTTTACATCCATTGGTGGATTAAGAAGAACCGTTGGTTCATAACAGGTATTTGAAATTCTTTTACCACCAGAAAGCAATAGCGCTCCAGAAGAAATTGCTTCATTAACCCATTCCTCCACCCGATCAACTTCACGAGGCAGTATCAATGGCCCAACTTCAGTTTTAGGATCAAGGGGATCACCTACTATCAGTTTTTCAGCATACTCAACCATTTTTTGAGAAACAGTTTCAACAATAGACTCTTCAACAAACATGCGTTGAACAGATACACAGACCTGTCCAGCATGGTAAAAGGCCCCTTTTCCAAGTGCAGGTATCATAGATGCAATATCTGCATCTTTTTCAACAATAACTGGCGCGGCGCCCCCATGCTCAAGAGCAATATGTGTTCCTGGTGCCAGTTTTGATCGCAGGTACCAACCCACTTTTGCTGAACCGATGAATGACAAATACGATACCCTCTCATCAGTAACCAAATATTCAGCGACATCATTTTCACACACCATAAGTTGGCACCATCCGTCAGGTAGGCCAGCACGCTTCAATATATCGACAAATGCAACACACGATAGTGGTGTGGTCAGTGCTGGTTTTATGATTACCGGACACCCAACTGCAAGAGCCGGTATAACTTGATGAATAATTAAATTAAGAGGGTGATTAAAGGCACTTATAGAAAGTACTACGCCAAGAGGCTCTTTAAATGTATAAGCCATACGGTTCGCAGAAGACACAGTATGCCCCATAGGGATTTGCTGTCCTGCGAGATGAGAAACACCTTCAAGGGCAAGCTGAACCCCATTGATAGCTCGATTCACCTCAACCTCTGAATCAGCCCAAGGCTTGCCCCCTTCACCAGCGGCAATTTTTAGAAGCGATTCTTTCTCGCCTTTCATGATCTCAATCACACGCTCTAGTATAGCAACCCGTTCAGGAGTTGGAATCCACTTCGAACGATCAGAATAGAGATCATAAGCGGTTGCTAAAGCTTGTTCAGCGTCGGACTCTTGATGAAAAGGAATCTCCTTTATAAGAGATTCATCATAGGGTGAATAGACTTTTAACATAACACTCTCCTTGTATTCTTAAAGAATACACGCTTTTTCTTTGAGTAATACATTAAGTATAGAATGGTTCAAAGAATAATCAACAGCAAGATCGATTAAATGAACTCCTTTGCCATTCACTGCAGCATCAAGAGTTTTTTCAAATTCATCGACCGATTCTGGGCGATGACCTTTTGCACCATACGCTTCAGCATATTTAACAAAATCTGGATTACCATAATCGAGACCAAATTGTTCAAAACCCATTCCTTCTTGTTTCCATTTAATCATACCATAAGCATTATCATTTAAAATAATTACAGTAAGATCAAGACCAAGGCGAACTGCAGTCTCCATTTCTTGTGAGTTCATCATAAAGCCACCGTCACCACAGACTGAAATTACTTTCTTGTTAGGGTGAACAATTTTTGCAGCAATAGCTGAAGGAAGCCCTGCCCCCATAGTTGCAAGTGCGTTATCAAGTAATAGTGTCTGAGGTTTATAGCTTTTGAAGTTACGAGTAAACCAAATTTTGTAAACGCCATTATCAAGAGTTAAAATACCATCATCAGGGAGAATAGATCTCACTGAAGTCACTGCACGCTGTGGAAGAATTGGGAAACGATCATCTTGGGCATACTTACCAGTATATTTATCAACTTCTGCTTTTACACGTTCAAAATAACTAAAATCCCAGTTAGATTTTTTCTTGATAAAGTTAGCGAGTTTTAAAACTGAAATAGCAATATCTCCAACAACATTAAGTTGTGGAAAATAAATTTGATCAACTTTTGCTGGGAAAAAATTCACATGAATAACTTTTTTTCCACCGTGCTCCATTATGAATGGAGGCTTTTCGATAACATCATGGCCAACATTTATTATCAAATCTGAGCGCTCTATAGCACAGTGTAAAAAGTCATCACTTGAAAGCGCTGCTGTACCAATAAACTTTTCATTCCGTTCATCAACCACACCTTTGCCCATTTGTGTATTAAAGAAAGGAATACCGGTTGATTTAATAAACTGAGTCAGTGACTCACTACACCGTCTACGATTGGCACTCGCACCAATAAGGAGTAACGGCATTTTTGCCTCTTCAACCATACGCGCAGCTTGATAGAGTGTTGATTCATCTGCATCAGGACGCATCCAATCAACTACTTCAAATGGCTGACCATCAACTTCTTCCGAGGCAACATCTTCAGGAAGTTCAAGATGCACAGCACCAGGACGTTCCTCTTTTGCAATTCTAAAAGATTCGTTTATAACTGAAGGAATATTATTAGAGTTTACAATTTGATGAGTAAATTTTGTGATAGGACGCATCATATTCACTACATCAATAATTTGAAATTGACCCTGTTTACTCTTTTTAATCGGCTTCTGGCCAGTGATCATCATCATTGGGAATGCGCCAAGATTTGCATAAGCGGCTGCTGTAACAAAATTTGTTGCACCAGGACCAAGAGTTGACAAGCAAACACCCGGTTTACCCGTTAAACGTCCGTAAGTTGCAGCAATAAAACCTGCACCTTGTTCATGTCTAGTCAAAATTAATTTAATTTTAGAATCTTTAAGAGACTCGAGAAGATCAAGATTCTCTTCTCCAGGAATTCCGAAGATATATTCAACACCCTCATTTTCAAGAGCTTTTACAAACAGGTCAGAAGCTTTCATGGCTGGTACCGTTACCTATGGTTAAATGTTTTAAACTTATCAATATCACCTTCCAGAGTATCAAAAGTAAAACAATAAGGCATTACAAAAGTGTTTTAACGCTGTTATTTAATCACAAGCCATCTTCTATATCAAAGTTGTACGCTATTTTAGATGAGATAGGGCATACAATACACCAAACCCATTCGTTATTTTTGTCACAGCCTTAATAATTTAATATTTGAGTACTACAAGACAGTTTCTTTTCGGCACTGACTAAAAATCTGTTCAGCCCGAGACGCTTGTATTGGATGAAGATCGTGCAAGGCGAAGCCAATGCGAGAGACGCAAGAGAAGCGAACAAAGCAAATCCGACCAAACCGACCAGAACTCCTTGAGGCAGAGAGTCGTTAGATGTGAGGCATTGAAGGCAACTGCGTACACATGATACGCTGAGGCCTCAATAACGAAGCAGATGACTGATCTTTGCCCCAAGAATCTATTGAAAGCTTTTTAAGAGTTCAATCTCCTCAGCCCAAATTTCTTCATCAATAGTTTCGAGCACTAGAGGAATGCCATCAAAACGCTTATCCTTCATTACATATCGAAACACATCAAGCCCAAGGTTACCTTGTTCAAGACTATGGTGCCTATCCACTCGTGACCCAAACTCTGTTTTAGATCCATTAATATGCATACCTTTCAAATACTGAAAGCCAACAATACGATCAAATTCAGACCAAAAATGCTCATTATCCTCTGGTGTTCTCAAATCATATCCCGAAACAAAGGTATGACAGGTATCTATGCAAACACCAATACGGCTTTTATCATCCACAAGCTCAATAATCCGGGCGAGATGCTCTAGTTTATACCCTAGGTTGCTCCCTTGCCCTGCTGTGTTTTCAATGACACCTATAATGGTAGGTTCTGCTGCAAAAGCAGTATTGAGTGATGTTGCTATAAACCTTAAGCACTCATCCTCAGTAATTTCTTTTAAATGGGACCCTGGATGAAAATTGAGATATACTAAACCTAACTGGTTACAGCGTTCCAGTTCATGGATAAATGAATGTAAAGATTTTTCTCGTTTTTCAGGGTCGGGATGTCCAAGATTAATAAGATAACTATCATGGGGAAGAATAGCTTCAGGAGGATAACCCAACTTTTTGCAATTTGCTTTGAAATTGATAATATTTTCTTCTGTTAAGGGCTTTGCCTTCCATTGACGTTGATTTTTAGTAAATAAGGCAAATCCAGATGCGCCAATTTTAGATGCATTAATAGGCGCATTCTCAACACCTCCAGCCGCTGATACATGGGCTCCAATATATTTCATTTTCAATCCAAGTCAAATTTTAGTGTTAAAATAGCTTTTAGAAGTTGGATGTAAACCACTTGTCTAAATACATAAACAAATCAAATCAGATATGATAGAACTGTAATGTTTTAACGGTTCCCGCATGCACCTCATTACTGTTCATACAATGTTTATGTGTAATTTACATTTAGGTGCCGACCAACCCATTTATCAACAAAATTTCAGCCTGCGTGATGTATATTTATGATACACAACACCAGAGGTAAGAATGAGTTTTAAAAAAGATTTTGTTTGGGGGGCTGCTACTGCAGCGTATCAGATTGAAGGGAGTCACGATATCGATGGCAAGGGTCCCTCAGTCTGGGACACCTTTAGTGCTCTTTCGGGAAACACCTATAATGGTGACACCGGTAACGTTGCCTGTGACTTTTACAATCGATATACCGACGATATTAAGCTAATGAAAGTCATCGGTCTCGACGCATTCCGACTCTCAATTGCATGGACTCGGCTACTCCCTGATGGTATTGACCATGTTAATCAAAAAGGCATTGACTTCTATAATAGACTTTTTGATACCCTCCTTGAAAACGATATCACCCCTTACCCAACACTATTTCACTGGGATTACCCCCAAGGCCTCTACACAAAAGGTGGCTGGCTCAATCCCGACGCCCCTAAATGGTTTGCCGAGTATGCAGATCTCGTTGCTTCGAAATTTTCAGACAGAATATCCAACTGGATGACCATCAATGAGCCACAAGTATTTATTAATATTGGGCATGGTCATGACCCCTGGAAAACTCATGCTCCTGGATCAAAACTCCCCTTTAAAGATCTTGCACAAATTGCCCACAATGTTATGGTTTCTCATGGACAATCAGTCTCGGCATTACGCGCCCATGGAACGAGTGATACTAAAATAGGTATCGCACCAGTGATCACCCCTACTCTTCCTGTAGACTCAAGTGAAGAAGCATACACCAATGCATACAATGATTATATGACTACCTCGACTCGAGAACTATGGAGTCCTGGTTTCTATTTAGACCCTATCTATTTCGGCAAATACCATGAAGCTACGATAGAAGCGTTTGGAAGTGATATGCCTATTATTCAACAGGGAGATATGGAGCTTATTAACCAGCCAATTGACTTCATTGGAGCCAACACCTACTTTGGCATTAAAAAAGATTTTCAAGATGGACGCCTAATCAAAGAGAGTCCTAAGGAGCCCGGAGCGCCAACTACTGCTTTTGGCTGGCCTATTTGTGACGACGCCCTTTATTATGGGACCAAGTTTCTAAAGGACCGCTACGACCCAGAAATTTTTATTACGGAAAATGGAATGGCCAATAAAGATTGGATCTCACTTGATGGTAAGTGTCATGATCCTCAGCGAATTGACTTTCTTCACCGCTATATGAGTGGCCTTAAAAAAGCCGCCAGTGAGGGAGTAAATATTAGCGGTTATTTTCTCTGGTCACTTCTGGATAATTTTGAATGGGAGGATGGATACCTACAACGATTTGGCATCATACATGTCGATTATAGCACTCAAAAGAGAACACTAAAAGACTCAGCTTATTGGTATCATGATATCATAGAGAGCAATGGTGATTTGTTATAATACATAGCATTACATAGATAAGAGTTCTAGAAGTGTTTTTGCATTTGTAGAACTCGATTATGAATACATTGTTTTAGGGCCGCTCCGTACAATGGGGAGTTCAATGCGAAAGGTAGATCCTCTCCCCAATCCTTTACTAGTAACTTGTAGGGTTCCCTTCATATCTTCCATGTAGTTTTTTGATGAGTAAAGTCCATACCCATGACCATCTCGTTTAGTAGTAAACCCTTTGGTAAACATATTCTCAAGATTATCAGAACTGATACCACACCCGGCATCCTGTACAGCAAGACAGATTACTTCTCTATTACATTCTGTGGAGAGTCGAATAACACGATCATCTTCGGGCGTTTCATTCAAGGCTTCTTTTGCATTCTTAAACATATTTATCAAAACATGCATCACTTTTATTTTATCTCCAAATACCATCTCATTATTTCGATAATCTTTCTCAATAATTAATTGATGTTGAAAAATAGAGTTTTCTTGCATTACCACCACATCATCAAGAACCTCTTCAAGATAAAAGTGTTCAAAACCCGATGAGTTAGTATACCCTTGCTGAGCATAGGTAATATTCTCAATAGCTTGCACTTTTGCTAGTACTTGATCGATCTCTTTCCGAGTCACCTTTACTTCATCTTTTAAATTTTCCTCGATCACGAGATAATACTCCATTAGCTTTTTTCCACGAGGATCTTCTGAAACAAACAGTTCAATGGTATCCATATTATCACGAAGCATAGTATTAGCTAATTTAAGACCTTCAACAGCAGTCCCAGTTAGAATATCGCCTGACCGCTCTGCAGAAATTTTAAGACTATTTAAAAGGTTTTTTACATTGTGTAAAGTCATAGAAGTCAGGTCGGCAATTTCTTGTTTATACTCATTTTCTACCAATGTTTTTTCAGCCTGATTCAATTCTCTTGTAGTAACCGATACCTTCTCTTTTAATTGGAGATTAAGTTTTTCTATCTCTTTTTCATTTTCCTTAACACGAGTAATATCACTAAAGAGAATGATCTTACCAACGTTTATCTTAGCTTGAAACATATTTTTTTGAGTAACTAAAAATGTTTGTACATCATCTCCTTTTCCAATCACAACCTCTTCGCCACTAAAGTTCATTTCAAAGCTATAGTGTGTGGGTAAAATATCACTCATAGTTTTACCCAATAGGTCTTCAAGCTTTTTACCCAAGGCAGATAATAGATACTGATTTGTCTCTATTATAATGCCCTTAGTATCTAATATTATCACCCCTTCATCGAGCTGTTTGAAAATCGCACGCGCACTATTTTTCACATCAACCGTTAGGAAATTAAAACGAGCAATCGCAATAAATATACTCAGGGGAAGAAAGACCGAAAGCGTTGAACCCATTTGAGGAATCCAATTTATCTCTAAAATATTAGAGAGCAATACATTAAAAATAAGTATAAGTGCAAGCCCTATCCCTACCAGGGTCAACAAAAGAAATGATAACTTTTTTCTATTATCATCAGTGTCATGCCTAAACCTATCATACAACAACCAGAGCATATATCCCCCAGGAACAGAAGAGGTTATGAATAAGACTGGTAAGTACAGCGGTCCAGTTGAAGGCCGATACCCCCAACTTTCTTGGATAGCATGATCAACGATAAGATTAGTTGACACCCCAAGGGTGGTGACAATAGCAACGAGAACAAATGATACATTGAGAAATCTATCACGAGGTTTTTCTAGAAAAACATAGACAAAGTTTAACAGTGCTACAGTAGCTGGAACCCAAAATATTGTGGTAAAATGAACAATGAAATGACTCAAAATAAAATTATTAAAATGCCAACCAATGAAATCACACAACTGCCAACCAGTCAAAAAAACAAGTGCAATAAGGAATGCTCTATTCACAGCACTTTTACGATCCATTGCAATAACAAATCCAAAAAGGAACACGCTAATTAACAACGCACCTAACGGAAATAACTCATAGTAAAACAAAAACTACCCTAAATGACTCTTTTGATTCTATTATACCGAAATTAAGGGTAAAATGCAAAAAAGAGTTCTACCCAGTGGGAAAACTCTTTATAATTTTGATCAAAATTTGATTAAATCACTATTTAAACATAAGATTAACACCCGTAAAAATAGCTTTCATATTCGCTATCAATGTATCATTATGGACTCCCCTCCCCATAACCTGTTCTGCCTGATCACTACCATGACGCTTCAGTTTTATCTCAGAAAGTGCCCGTCCTGACCATTCATCATCACATTTTGCTACCACAGACTGCTTATACGAAACAAGGTCAATTTCAAATCCTTCTTCTCGTAACAAACGAATACAGGCCTCGATAGGCCCTTCTGCTGAGACAGATTTTTCGCGCTTCTCTCCATCAAACTTATAACTAAACACAAAAACATTTTCATCGCGAATACCATTGACACTTGAAAAAACGACTTTGCCGTTAATATTTATCATTTCTGATTTAAAGATTTCGAGTACTCGTTCTTCATCAAGCTCTCCTTCTTTTTCAGAAATAGACTTGAGAATTGGCTGCAAATGCATTGCTTCATCAAGAGAAATCACATAACCCATCTGTCCAACCATCTCATAAACCGCTGTTCGACCTGATTGACTTGTAAAGGTAATTACATCATTATCAGTCCGACCAATCTCATTGAAATCGATAGGACGATATGCTCCTTTACTCATCCCTTTAGTTTTTGTAGCGCCATCTTGATGTATCCCTGAGCGGTGAGCAATTGCCTCAGGCCCAATAAGAGGTGCCTTTTCCGGAATAGGCATATCAGCCCAGTCAGCCATAAGAACCGCTGTTTCATATATATGTTCAAGATTAAGCGGCATCAAACCACCTGAATTTTTTATGGCAATTGCGACTTCGTACATATTTGTATTGCCCGAGCGCTCACCAAGACCGTTCAATGTTGTTTCCAACTGTACCGCTCCTGCAAAATGAGACTCAACAGTTGTAGCAGTAGCCATACCAAGGTCATTATGATTGTGTACTGAAACAACTGCTCTACCACCTATAGCCTCGACAACCTGCTCCACCATATCAACAAATACCATTGGACGATACCGCTCCACAGTATTCGGAAGATTAACCACAGAAGCCCCAGCATCAACAACAGCGATACACACTTCAATCACAAAATCCATGTTTTCTATACAATCGCCAAAGTGCTCACAAGAAAACTGCACCTCTCCTTTTCCGCCCATAATTTTTTTAGCGAAACTCACTGCACTTACTGCAATGTCTTTTACTTTCTCCGGCTCCATTTTAAGCACATTTTTCATATTAAAAGGGCTCGTAGCTATAAAGGTATGAATACGAGGTTTGTCAGCGTGCTGAATTGCATCCCACACTTTTTGTATGTCGCGCTCTACAGCGCGTGCGAGACCAGAAATCACAACATTACTTGGGGCCAATTTAGCCAAATGCTCACATGCAGCGAAATCCATATCACTTGCACCAGCAAAACCAACTTCTATACCTTGTACACCTAATTTAAGCAGCTGATTAAACACCTTCTCTTTTTCTTGAAGATTCCATGGACGCGCAAGGGCTTGATTGCCATCTCTCAGTGTTACATCGTAGAAGAATGGTGCATTACCATGATAAGTTTGCTGCTGTTTCATCTGTATACCTGTTATCCTTTTCTGTTTTTAAATGTAGTTAATTACCCTTTCCACTCAAATTATTTTGGGCCTACATTCTCGAAGGTTATTCGAGTACATAAAAAAAGCCCACTCTTGCGGAGTAGGCTTTTTTTAATGAACAAATTCAAAAAAACACCACTACCGCTGATAGTCGTTTCTTAGGAGGAGTAGAAGAATGTTGATTTGTCTATTCATAATTTTAAATATACGACAAAAAAAAGGCCATGTCAATAGAAGATAGAGCGAGAGCTGACCAGAATACAGAAGTTTACAATATTGACTTTACCAAAGTAACACCCTACCAGGATAAAAAGGACACCTCATTTACGCTATCTCAGCAATTCCCTGTTCACCTGCTCTAATACGAATACACCCGTCGAGTAACCAAATAAATATTTTACCACTATCAATAGACACGAAAAAACCCTGGATTATTCAACCCAAGGTTCTCCTCTTTCATCTGTGTTAATACCTTACCTCTAGAACAAGACTTCAACTCTTGTATCTTTAAGAGAGAATCCGAATTCTTTTAGTGCCTGCCCCCATAAGAATTCGAAATCAGTATTTATCCGACAGCGTTCTCACCTTCTTCACCAGTTCTTATCCTGATACATTGATCAATTGTGCGAACAATAATTTTACCATCTCCAATTTTTCCGGTTCTGGCAGCCTTTACGATTGTTTGAACTGCTTTATCGACATACTCGTTATTGAGGAAAATCTCTATTTTAACTTTTTTAATAAGATTTACTTCTTCAACCGTACCACGATAAGTCTCAGTCCACCCCCCTTGTTGACCGCACCCAGATACTGGGCTTACGGTCATTTTTGCGATTCCTGCTTCAGCCAAAGCATCTTTAACTTCAGACAGTTTTTCAGGTTGTATAATTGCTGTAAGTAATTTCATATATTTTATTCCTTAATTAAATTCTTCTTAAAACTCTGATTAATCTACATACTGAATGCCGTGATACGCTTCTTCACCGTGCTCGCATATATCGAGACCTTTGCGCTCTTCTTCTTCAGAAACTCTCATAATATCGAGCTTTTTAAGTACAAGGAAAAGGACAAACATTGCTGCAAATGCCCATGCTGAAATCACTACTGAACCAATTAACTGTACACTAAAGCTTGCACCTGTTCCAAAGATCCCAGTTGCTACTCCACCCCAGAATCCACAGAGACCATGTACAGGAAATGCCCCAACCGGATCATCAATTTTAAGTTTGTCAAGTAAACGAATACCTCCAATCACAAGAACACCAGCAACCAAACCAATAATGATTGACTCACCATTTGTTACGACATCACAGTTTGCTGTGATACCTACAAGTCCCGCAAGAAGTCCATTCAGCGCTAATGAAATTTCTGGTTTTTTGAATAAAATCCATGACAAAGCCATTGCTGAAAATGCACCCGCAGCAGCTGCCAGTAATGTGTTTACTGCAATCAGCGCTACTGCATTAACATTATCAGAACCAGCAAGAGCTAGTTGTGAACCAGGGTTAAATCCGAACCAACCAACAAGAAGTATAAATACCCCGAGTGATGCGAGTGTTAGATTATGACCAGGCATTGCTTTAGATTTACCCTTTACGAATCGACCTATACGTGGACCAAGTACAATGGCCGCTGCAAGTCCAGCAAATCCACCAACCGCGTGAACAACTAGTGAACCAGCAAAATCCATGAAACCCATAGCATCTAACCAGCCACCACCCCATTTCCAGTATCCTGATACGGGATAAATAAATGCAGTTAGAATTGCACTATAAATTAGGTATGCCGAAAATTTAAGACGCCCCGCTACTGCACCAGAAACAATTGTTGCCGCTGTAGCCGCAAAAACCGCCTGGAAGAAAAAGTCGATTTGACCATGGAGTACGCCACCACCAATTTTGTCTGGCCCGTCCATACTAATTCCAAATCCACCGAAGCCCATAAATCCTCCAAGAACAGAATCACCATACATTATTCCGTACCCGATGACATAAAAGAGCATTACACCAATAGACATGTCCATTAAATTCTTGAAAAGAATATTAACGGTATTTTTTGAAGAATTAAAACCTGCCTCGACCATAGCAAACCCTGCCTGCATAAATAGCACAAGCACCGCTGCGAGGAAGAGAAAAAGGTTATCGATTGCATAATATGCTTCATTCTGAACTGACGCCAAGTCTGTATCTGACGCGAAAATCGGAGTCATTAGCACTGATATCGCTAATAAAGCCTTGATCATTAAGAGGGTTGTTTTCATTTATCATCCTTTTTTTAACACTGATTTACCTATAAGCAAAAAGGATGCCAAAACGACATATTGGTAATTACAGCCAAAAAGGCAACAAAAAAGAAAATACTTTTATTTTCGACAACATTTTTGTATATTGACCATATATTAAAACAAAAATGTAGCTAATGTGAAAAATAATCTTCTAGACATCATTTTCGAGTGCACCAAAGCGCTCAACGACGTGAAAAACACCGAAACCCTCCTCGATGACGTACTTTCTATTTTCAACAAAAACGGCTTTCATTATAGCGCCATCAAATTTATTGACCCACTCAGCGAAGAGATCATTATACGATTTGCAAGCGGCCTCCCCGAAGACCAAAAGACAACGAAATACAAACTCGGCGAAGGGATCACTGGAAAGGTCGTCCAAAGCGGCACCCCTATCATCATCGAAAATACTGGTGAGGATTCACGCTTCCTAAACAAAACTGGGGAAAGCACCAATGACAATGACTCATTTTACTGTTTTCCTATTACCATAGATGGAAAAACAATTGGCGCAATAAGCGCCCTTTACAAAGTAACCAACAGCACCGAACACAAAAACAACATTGAATTATTCGAAACCATAAACCCACTTCTTTGCCAATTTCTAAAAATTAACGAACAATTTAAGTACGACCAAAAAGATATTGAAGAGCAGAACCGGTCTCTTAGATCCGAATTAGCCGGTATTAAAAAGAACAACTCCAAGATCATTGGCACCAGTGGCAAAATGACAGTCCTGTACGACCAAATCAATATGGTTGTGAATTCAAACGCAACAGTCCTTATTACAGGAGAAAGCGGGACAGGAAAAGAACTCGTAGCCGACGCACTTCATCATGGAAGCTACCGCTCAACCAAACCCTTCATCAAGGTAAACTGCGCCGCACTACCAGAAAACCTTCTCGAAAGTGAACTTTTTGGGCATGAAAAAGGCTCATTCACCGGCGCCAATTACCAAAAGAAAGGCCGATTTGAACTCGCCGAAGGCGGAACACTATTTCTCGATGAGATTGGTGAAATCAATCAAAACATACAAGTGAAACTTTTACGATTTTTGCAATGCAGAGAGTTTGAACGAGTAGGCGGCATAGAAACCATACAGAGCGTTGTGAGAGTTGTCGCAGCCACAAACATGAAACTTGAAGAAGAAGTAAAAAAGGGAAACTTTAGAGAAGACCTCTATTACAGACTCAACGTATTCCCTATTTATGTCCCCCCCCTCAGAGACAGGCAGACAGACATTACACTCCTCTCTAACCACTTTCTTGAGAAATACGCTACGGAAAACGGAAAAGACGTTACAAGAATATCAACGCCCGCCATCAACATGCTCATGTGCTACCACTGGCCCGGCAACATTCGCGAACTTGAAAACTGCATGGAACGCGCCATACTTGTATGTCAAAGCGATACCATTAGAGCTTCAGACCTCCCCCCCACTCTTCAAACTGCGGGTAGCGATATTTCTGAACCTGCACCCTTCCTAAAATCAGACACCTGGACCCTCCCCGAGGCCGTGGCAAATCTTGAAAAAGAAATGATCACGGAAGCCCTTAAAAACTTCAAGGGCCATCAAGGAAAGGCTGCAAAAGCCCTTGGTGTCACCGAACGTCAGATTGGCTACAAAATACAGAAATACGACATCACAAAAAATGTCTTTTCCTAGATCATGTCCGACAATTCAGACATTCAAAAACAGATAGACCACCTCAATCGATTCGGAGTCCCTAATAAGGACTCTGAATCTCCTCCCCCCCCAGTACATCGCCCCAAAAAAAGAGTAAAAAGCCGCAAAACAAGTATCATAGAAATAAATGTAGACTCTGAAATCGACCTTCATGGACTCACGCTCGAAGAAGCCAAAGCAACAATAGAGCTCGAAATAGACTGCCTCACTAAATCAGGAAGAGACAAACTTCGAATCATTCATGGCGGAAATATGAAAAGACGAGTCCCCATGAGGAGAACTGTCGAACAATTATTGCAGGGCCCTCTCAAAAAACACATCCTAAAAACATTCAGAGAACATTACAACTTTGGTTCAATCATCGCCATCCTTAAAATTTAATTACATTTTTGTATATTTATTAAATCCCACTACACATTATACAATGAAATAAGATTATTCAGACAAAAACGTTAGAAATTTCAAAATAATGGCCAATTTTCAATTTTAACCCGCTAAACCAGTGATAAACAAATTTGTAAATACCATCATACCAAAATGTAGAATACAACTTTTCACACTAAGCCTATTTTAGTTTTTTATGCATGAAAACCCTCTTTTTAGCCATTAAACAGCAATTTTATTTTCATAATTAATAAAAAAAATGACTTCAATACGAGAAACTTTGGCATAGATTTCTATACTTTCTGTCAACATAATTTTCTAACACGGAATAGATACATGTCAAGAAACCAATCTCGCGTACAAGCAATGAACATCATTCAGACTCGTGAACCTGTTGTTCTTAAAGAAACACAAACCCTTGATGAACTTTGGGCAAAAAATGTTTTTACTCTCTCTACTATGCAGAAAGTACTTCCAAAAAATGTGTTCAAATCAGTTAAAAACACAATCAATACTGGAGATCAACTTGACCTTTCAGTAGCAGATTCAATTGCAAACGCAATGAAAGACTGGGCTGTTGCTCGTGGTGCAAAATATTACGCACACGTTTTCTATCCATTAACTGGCGCAACTGCAGAGAAACATGATGGCTTTATTGAACCACAAGCTGATGGCTCAGTAGTATCTGAATTAAGCGGAAAAGCACTTGTCCAAGGCGAGCCTGATGGGTCTTCATTCCCTAATGGTGGTCTCCGTGCAACTTTCGAAGCTCGCGGCTATACCGCATGGGATGTTACATCTCCTGCCTACCTTATGGACACAGCCAACGGTTCAACCCTTTGCATTCCTACCGTGTTTATTTCATGGACTGGAGAAGCTCTCGACAAAAAGACTCCACTTATCCGTGCAAATGAAGCATTAAACACTTCTGCAACTCGCGCACTTAAACTTCTTGGATATGAAGATGTCGCACGTGTTGGATCAGTATGTGGTGCAGAACAAGAATACTTCCTTATAGATTCCGCCCTTGCTTCAACTCGTTCAGATATAAACTTGACTGGCAGAACACTCTTTGGTGCTCCATCAGCAAAACATCAACAATTTGATGATCACTATTTTGGTGCAATTCCAGAACGCGTTCAAGTATACATGCAAGAAGTAGAAACAGAGCTTTACATTCTTGGCATCCCTGCTAAAACACGTCACAATGAAGTTGCTCCAGGACAGTTCGAAATTGCTCCAATTTTCGAAAAATCAAACGTAGCAACCGATCACCAACAAATGATCATGACAACACTTAAAAATGTTGCCAAACGCCACAACTTCACATGCCTCCTTCACGAAAAACCTTTTGCAGGAATCAACGGAAGTGGTAAACATGTAAACTGGTCTGTAAGTAACACTACACAAGGTAACCTTCTTGATCCAGGTAAAACTCCAGACAAAAATGAACAGTTTATACTTTTTTGTTCAGCTGTAATTCGTGGTGTGCACAAATTTGGTGGTCTACTAAGATCTGCAGCAGCATCGTCAAGTAACGATCACCGCTTAGGTGCTAACGAAGCGCCTCCTGCAATTATATCTATATACTTAGGTTCACAACTTGAAGATATGTTCAACCAGATTCAATCAGGTAAAATTACCGGAATTAAAGAGCAAGATGTCATGGATTTTGGCGTTGGCACACTTCCAGAATTTGAAAAAGATGCTGGTGACCGTAATAGAACTTCACCATTCGCTTTTACTGGTAACCGCTTTGAGTTCCGTGCCGTTGGATCAAACCAATCAGTTGCTGGACCACTCATTTCTATGAACACTATCCTTGCTGACTCTCTTGACTGGGCAAGTGACAAAATGGAAGCCGCTATCAAAGGTGGCTCGGACATTTCTGCTGCAGTGATGGCCGTAGCCAAAGAGGTCATGGACAACCACAGTGCGGTAATATTTGGTGGTGACGGATATTCTCAAGATTGGCACAAAGAAGCTGAAAAACGTGGTCTTCGTAACCTCCGTACAACAGCTGACGCCCTTCCAGTACTTAAAGAAGCTGAAGTAATTGAGCTTTTCAAATCAACGAATGTACTCTCTCCTAAAGAGCTTGAATCACGTTTTGAAGTATATGCAGAGCAATACCTCGAGTCTATCGCTGTTGAAGCTAATGTTATGGTTGAAACTGTTAAAACTCAGATCTACCCTGCGGCAATGGAATACCTTTCTCAATTAAGTGACACCTACACAAAACTTGGTTCACTAAAAATTGATATCGATACTTCTGTAGCTCAAGAGATTGTAAAAAATACAGACGCAATGATGAAAGCATGTACTGCGCTTGAAACCGTTAAAGACGAAGAGTCTTTTGATTCAATCGAAGCACACCTTCAACATACAGCACAAAAAATCTGTGTTGCACTCAATGAAGTTCGTACATACATTGATGCACTTGAAGAGATTGTTGCTGATGATATGTGGCCTCTTCCTACATATGAAGAGATGCTTTTCATTAAATAAAAACAATACTTTTCAAACATATTCTAGCCACCCAATTTGGGTGGCTTTTTTTATTTCATCTGTATCCAGTTTAAAAGTGTAATTTGAAGATCCAATTTTTCAAAAACCAATGAATAATACTATTTTTACAGTATCAAACAAAAGGATAGTCATGAAATTTTATAATCTACCTATTGGTGATGAAGCGCCTGAAATTGTAGAAGCTGTTATTGAAATTAGTAAAGATTCAAATGCAAAGTACGAATACGATACCGTACATGATGTTTTCAGACTTGACCGCTGTCTTATGAGCTCAATGAGCTATCCTGCAAATTATGGTTTTATCCCCAGTACCTATGCCGAAGATGGCGATGCACTTGACATCCTTATCTATAATTCAACACCACTACTCACAGGGACCTGTGTAAAATGCAGGGTACTCGGCGTACTTGATATGACCGATAGTGGAGATAAAGACTATAAAGTACTTGGCGTTCCCCTTTTCAACCCCAATAATTACACCAATATCTATGATATTGACCCAATGTTTCTCCATGTAGCCAAACACTTTTTCGAACACTACAAAGAACTTGAAGACAAAACGGTTGAAATGGGCAACTGGCTTGATGCAAGTAAAGCTCGTGAAATCATTATAGAATCAAATAAAGCATTTCATATAAAGTACCCTGCAGTAAAAAAAGAACGCGAACTGTTTTACAAACCAACAGAAGAGTAGAACTTTTAGAAGTCTTGTCTGAATTCTATTTCAGCGCAAGACTCGCTTGAACTTCTTGAAAAACATCATGAACAGAAATAGAACTTAAACACCGATAGTCACCATATTTATGACAATTAAGAGGCTTCTTTGAATATTCAAAACAAGGAGCACACGAGAACTCTGAGGCTATTACTTTTGAATATTTTGAAAATGGCGCCGCATAAACAGCACTCGTCGGGCCATAGATACCAATAACCGGAACAACTTGAGATGCCGCAAGATGCATCATGCCTGAATCATTACTAACAAAAAGATCACATTCTTTAATCACAGAAGCTGTTTGAGGAAGAGTTGTACCCGATAAACATATACCACTTTGACCCGCAACATACTTTTTTAGTACTTCTTCTTCCGGACCGCCCACTACAATCACAGTGATACCCTTTTCAGTACAAGCATCGACGAGCCGCTTAAAATGATCACGAGGCCACCGTTTATTACTGTGGTTTTTTAGCGTAGAACTCCCCGGGTGAATCCCAATAATTTTACTTACCCCCGGAAGGTTACTGCGAACCCAATGATTACCAAAAACTAAATCATCTCCTTCTAATGGAAAATGTAACACAGAATTTTTCACATCACTCGAATGCTCATCTATAGAATCAACCAACCTTAAACTCTCATAAACATTATGCAAAGCGGGGTCTTTTATAACAGTATGTGAATAGAGAAAATTCAAACTCCCCATATCACCCTGAGGGTACCGATGACCCAATCGAATAGTACCACCAATGAGAAGTGACAATAAAGAATACTCTTTACGATTTGCGGGAAAACCCATAATAGTGATGTCAAATTTCTCTTTCCGAAGCTTCCACGCAAATCTTAGGCTGCTCGTCAATGACTCACTAAAAAAATCCCACAACAACACGGTATCTATTTCTGGTAATTTTTGAACCATTTGAGCAACAGAGCGGTACATAGTGAGCACAGTAATATGCGCATCGGGTACTCTAGAACGCAATTCCTGCAAAGCAGGGGTCATCATAATTGCATCCCCTATCCCTGGCAGGCAATAAAAGAGAATTTTAGGAGTGCTCTTCATTGCCCTGCTCCCGCTTATGCATTACAAAAAAATAAGCGCCTAATACCGAAATAACCGCAAGAGAAATATATGCAAGTTCTTGAATCAATATCCCATGAAGCTCTGCTATTCCAACAGCTCCATAGACTTTTGTCGCCGCAATTTCCCGGACTCCATGCCCCCCTATAGAAATAGGTATCGCTGTAACGATGTCTATAAAAGGAACTAAAAAAAGAAATGTTGACACCGGAAACACCACACCAAGAGAGAGCGCAATAAAGTATTTTGACGAAACCCGCAAGAGCTGGATAGTAATTGAAAGTGGCAGCAACTTGACCCATACAGAGCCACGCCTATACAGATGAAAACACGACTGAATCTTTACAACTATATCTGCAATTTTCTCAAGAGACAGCTTACGCAAGAACCTATCGAGAAACAGGCCCACCCTCCTAGAAAAAAGAGCAATCATGAAAAGAATAATACCTCCACATACCCATATTGCCGGAAGTATCAAAAAGCCCACGTCTGTGTCTCCATAGAAAAACACTAATCCTGCAATAAGTGAAATTAAACTAATTGCAAACAAGCCAATAAGTCGATCAAAAAAAGTAGCAGTAAAACTACTACTGTAATGTTCGGTATATTTTTTCATGTCATACACCTTTTTAACATCACCCCCTACATTACCAGGCATAAAGTTGTTAAAAAAGAGTCCTACAAAAAAGAGCGTAAAAACCTTAGTAAAAGGTATAGAAACACCTTGATACGACAAAAGCATTCTCCATTGAACACAGCCGAGCACTAAAGATAAAAGAGTTACCACTACCGATACCACAAACCAACCTACATGAAATTCAATTCCAAGGAGTGCATCAATAAGGCGCTCACCCTGCAACGAATGGTACAAGCTATTGCCAACTACAGCCAATAAAATAGCCGCAATACACGTTTTAATAATAGTCCACTTACTCACAATAATCTCTAAAAAAAGGAACATTTTAATATTGGAATAATTTAGAATTCTATTTTCATATGGGACTTTATTTTTACGTAATTATCTTCAATTGTCATTCTCTCACGGGAAGACACCTCAAGTCCACTCATCCCAACAAGCCCCAATGCCTTTTCTGCATACACCTCAGCAAGCGTCCATCTATCTGCCGCAGCGAGGCAAGTGGCATAAGTATCAACTAGCTGATAGTTATGCCATCCGGTCAACTCATTACTCCGGTACGAGTACTCCAAGCCTTCTTTGCTTGAACGTCTCAAAGAATCACCAATAAGGCAACGATATATAGCCACATTATTAAGCAGTAAAGGGTCATCACTCCCTGAAGCAATCCTCAGTAATGGCTCTGCATACCGTGTCGCACTATCATAATTTACCTGCAACGAATCAAAAGCCCCCATATAATAATTGAGCATTAAACCAGACTTATAATCACCATCATGAGTCATTGAAATTGCTTGATATCCTTTCACGGCTTGTTTTGGTAAATATTCACCGCTTAACAAGTGATACCCTACAACAAATCGCTCCCGGTCATCACCACCCAACAGTACCCGGTCAACAAGTGCTGCACGGGTATGAGCATCACCGTATTCAATTTCATACCCCAACCAATTGGGATGATAAGGAGCCCACACAGTAGAGATCACGAGAAACAACAGACTTAAAAGAAGAAGAATCCTACTAACCCACGAAACTCTCTTACGCAAGCGACCATACATCCAACCAAACCCAACACCTAACCCCACCTGAACAACCACAACACTATACATAAACAATGGCTCAAACTGAATAACCACTGCCAAAGACAAAACAACAATCCACAATTCAAAAGGTCTTACAAAAAAACTCACCAATTCCATAGGTCGGTAACGAACCACAGAATAACTCACCCAAAAAAGGGCAATTCCCCATAAACCTGGACTATACCCACCCAACAACAAAGCCCCTGTCTGTTGTATGGCACCATAGGCCCCCAAACAAACTCCCGCATACTCAATTGGGCCCATAAAAAACTCATTTTTGCGAGAAAAGCGATAAAAAAAATACAATCCAATCAAATGAAATAGAGCGCCTCCCTCTGAAACCAGAGCTGAGATTACAACACCAAATGAGCCCCCCCACACCACTTGTAAAGCAACCAATCCAACTTGACTCGAAACCACCCCCCACTGAGACCTTTCAAACAACAGAAAACATCCAACTAGGAGAGATAACCCAAGGGTAACCCAAGGTAAGGACCCTTGAAATTCTTGATTATTATTTTTCATATAAAAAAGCTAGCTAATTAATTTAAAATACTCAAAATAGCTCACCAGGTAATACACTTAACCATGAGGAATTATCACTAATTTAAACACAATTTACTAAAAATGTTATGTAAATTTCTTTTTTACAACCCAGTGTCACTATTTTAACGTATAATTCATCAATATTGACACATATTATGACAAATATAATCGCTTTTGCAATATTACAATGGCAGTATCTTAAAATCGGCCTAAATAGGCTTTAAATGGAGACATTGTAGATACTCTAAACATTGGCACACATTTTGTTAAGTGGTGGAGCATACACAGGAGACACTATGCATTTCGATTCTAATGATGAAACCCTAAAACGATACCTTGATGATATTCGTAAAACTGCACCTCTCGGAAGAGAAGAAGAGCAGGAACTTTTTAAACGCGCCAAGAAGGGGAACAAAGCAGCGCGAGCCAAATTGATTTCTGCAAATATGCGGTTTGTTTTAAAAGTAGCCATTCAATACCGCGGATGCCCAATCCCCCTTCCGGATTTAGTAAGTGAAGGCGCAATGGGACTTGTACGTGCTATTGAAAGTTTTGACCATTCACGGGGTTTAAAATTTATTTCTTATGCCGTTTGGTGGATAAAAGCATACATAACTCGTGCCATAAATGAAAATGGCTCTCTCATACGTCTCCCTGCCAATCAGCATTTAAGGGTCCGTAAAGCCCTGAAAGAACAATCTAAAGGTAAAGAGATCGCAGAGGACATCAGAGAGCTCATACAGCTCGGTGAAAGAGGAATTTCCTTTGACTCACCATTGAAGCCCGACACTAAAACAACATTTAGTGAAGTACTCGCTGACAACAAGGCCATGAGTCCTGAAGCTGAGTCTGAAATAATGAATATTGAAAACCTTACTCGTGAGCTATTATCACAGCTCCCTCCTAGAGAAGCGCGTGTTATTGCTGGGATTTTTGGAATTAACCAAGAAGCTCCACAAACACTTAGAGAAGTTGGTGAATCAATGGGTATTTCACACGAACGGGTACGCCAGCTTCGTGACCAAGCTCTTCGAAGAATACGCAAAATGAATTCAAAAGACTATCTTAAAGAGAAGTATGAAGGATTCCTTGAAGCGATCAAAATCTAACTGAAAAGTTTCATTTGATTTCAGCCGGTTCACAAGAGATTTTCTCTAAATGAACCGGCTTTTTTTATATTTACAAATATGAGTATGGTGCCAACCTATTTTAGGCTCACAAACTCTCAAATCCCAATCATGATGGAGCATATGGAGATTCACGAAGGTAACTTCCTTTTAGCAACAAAGCTACTCGACAACTCTTATTTCGAAGACTCCATTGTATTTCTTGTTGAGCATTCTGAATCAGGTACCTATGGGCTCACCATAAATAAAGTATGCCCGATGCCACTTAACGAAGTATTTACCAACACACCTTCTCATGAACGAGGCCTCCACCATTTTCATATTGGTGGCCCTGTTGACGAAAACCTCATTCAAATAGTACATACCGACCCATCACTTATCGAGCATGCCAAAGAGGTTCAACCTCACATTTACATTGGCAACTCGTTTGTACGTGAAGAGTCACGACTCCCTGATACTAACCCAACGAACGAAAAAGTTTTCCTCGGGTATTCCGGCTGGTCTCCAGGACAGCTTGACGAGGAAGTCTCACAAGGATGCTGGGCCATATCAACCATTGACCCCGCTCTTGTCTTACACGAATACACCCCTTACTTTACTAACCTTTCGGTTGAAGGTTTTAAAAAACAGTTCCCTACATGATCCATAATGCTCTAAATCAACTTACCGTCTCGACAGGTGAGTATACAATCCAGGGATTTGCTATTTCTGGTCTTGCTTCATACATACAAGTTCCAGAACTTGATCTCTGTTTTGATATGGGAGAGTGCCCTGTATCTGCCATAAGCCTAAATAATATTTTTCTGACTCACTCTCACGGAGATCATTCACGCTGTTTATTGCGTCATTTTACCTTGCGGAAAATGCTCAATATTCCTGCGACACCTCATTACTATATCCCTGATCATCTCCACGAAACAGCAATAGATTGGGTTATCGCTGAATCAGTATTCGAGGGCGTAAACCGTGACTATGTTCAAATCCCCCATTTTGTCCCAGTCAACCCAGAAATGGGATATATAAAATTTGAAAATAGAAAAGATCTCTTTTTTAAGTGTTTTGTGGTAGACCATACTCAGCCCGCCCTCGCTTATACTATTTATCGTCACAAAAAGAAATTAAAGAAAGAATATATAGGGTTACCAGCACAAGAGCTTATCGACTTAAGAAATAATGGTAACCGCCTAGAAAATGATGTCTATACACCAGAAGTAACCTATATCGCTGACTGTCGAGAGAGCTCCATGAATACCCCCGAAATTTGGAAATCAAAAGTACTACTTCTCGAAGCCACATTTCTCTTACCAGGAGAGGAATCTCTTGCAGGGGCTCGTGGACATTCACATATCAATGATATTGTCAAATACCTTATTAAGTATGAAGACTCAATAGAATGTACCCATATTATCATTAAACACTTCTCTATGAAATATAGTAGACGCCAGATTATTGACACCATCAAGAAGGCAGTTCCCGAACGCTTTATGGATCGTGTACATATATTTGTCTAATTGATATCACCGATTCTTTACAAAGCACATCAGGTCTTTCTGTACCCGCGAAACGAGTCCAGACCAATCCCCCGAAGATTCTTGCCTACACAATCTAACCGAAGGGTACCAATAGGTGTCATTTGTTTCAAGCATCCAACGCCAGTCAGGGTTATATGCAAGAAGGGCCCACACAGGCTTATGCATGGCTCCACATAAATGTACAACAGAAGTATCAACTGAAATCACAAGATCGAGGTGTTCAATTAATGCCGCCGTCTCATTATAGTTTTTCAGGTAAGGAACCGCATCAAACCTATGTGGATCAGTATCATCAAACACCTTATAGTCAGCTCCAACTTGTAAATTTATTACAGCGCACTCAATACCATCAAACATCGTGATAAATGATTCAAATGGAGCAGAACGAAGCTTATCATTAGGATGATTGGGATTCCCCGCCCACACAATGCCTATTTTAGGGATATTTCCAAGTAATGAAAGTCGGCTGTACCACTCTTTTACACTATTTTTATCAGCTACAATATAAGGAGCTCTGGACATAACATCACTTTGAGTAACCCCAAGCTTTGCCGGAAGAGAGTTTAAGGAACAATAATAGTCATATTCTGGTAACGCTGTACCATGGGTAATAACCTGAGCAGTAGTATTTTTAGAAACCAAATCAAACAATGCTGGATGGCATTCCATTATAACATATGCCCGCCGTTGTCTCAATTGCTCCACAAAACGCATATTTTGAATTAGATCACCGATTCCCTGTTCATTATAGAGGACTATTCGCTGCCCCGCTAGCGGTTCATTATTCCATTCAGGTCTATGAAAATTTCGCTGCATGTAATTCTTGCCAAATACCGCCCAACGATGATGATAGAGCGACCATCCTTTGGGTAAGTCACCCTGGAGAAAATAGCATTTTGCAAGATTCCATCCAGATACACTGTCTCCAGGTACAACACGCTGTGCCTCACAAAAGCAGTTTATTGCCTCATCAATCTTATTCTCAACTAAATGCAGAGTTCCCAGGTTGTTATGGGCACCTACATTCATTGGGTTATTTTGAATAGCTACAGTATAAGCCCAAATAGCGTTTAGTTTTTCACCAATCCCAGTGTAAGCCAGTCCCATCTTAAGATAAATATCACTTTGAGTAGGGTCTAATTCACAACTCCTGCTAAAAGAACGAATAGCATCATTATACTGACCCTGAGAACGATAAAACTCACCAAGCACACCATAAGTATCGGAAGTCGGCATGCACCTTACCGCTGCTTTAAACTGCTCTTCAGCCAGCTCCCACTCTTTAAGCTGACTAAATAGATGGCCACAATTAATGCGAGAATCCTTAAAGTCACCTTTTTGCTCAATACTTTCTAAAAAATGGATTTTTGCCGTATCAAGATCATTGAGCTTTACATAACAAACAGCTAGGTGACATTGATATACATAATGATCGGGATTTACTTCTACAGCTCGTTTAAGATGAATGTGGGCACTTTCAATTTCGCCTCTAGAAATATAGATACACCCCAATAAATGATGTGCATCAGCACAATTTTGGTCTTGGGAGAGAATGTCCTGGTAGAGTACAGCAGCTGCAGTAGTGTGTCCTGACTGCTGTAATTGAAAGGCTTGTGTTAAGAGGTCGCCTAATCCCCGCATAATCCGGTATCACCTGGATCGCTTGTACAAGTATCTTTATTAGGGCATTCTATACAGAGATGCTCTTCTTCTTTAAACTGTACTTCGTGGTGACCGGACTCATCACATTCACAATCTGCTAACCTCACTCCATTAACTAATAGAGGGGCATTTCCACACGATTTCTGAAGTGGTTTATCGATCAAAAGGGTCTTAACCCCCATGAGGACAAAAAATATGAGCATTAATGCAAGTGTAATTAAAAAGAGTTCCATACCACTAATATAGCACATTTGAGTGAATTTATCACTCAAATGGCCTGTACTTTTTAGAATGAATATTGATAATTCAAGGCTGTATAAAAATGAGAATACTGTGATTCAAGCTGCTGAGGACGCTCAAAAGTATCGTATCGTACTGTTCCTTCGAGATACATCCGAGAGGTAAGATTATAGCGCCCTATAAGACTAACCCACCAATCCAATTCTTCTTCAGTACTGCGATAATCTTCAATACGCACATCACTATTTACCGGAAGAGCTGTTGGTTTTGCCGAGACTAAATTTGAAGTAGCCGTTTCCGCTGCTGAGTATGTGCCATCGCCTTCTGTATGGTACAATTTCACCGCAGTTGCTGTATTGAGAGTATCAATTACATAATAACGTACCTCATCTTCTTCTGTCGTCTTAGTTTTTAGCCCCACATCCAATCCGAGAGTAATTTTTCTATCGAGAATTTTTATGGAGACCTTATTACTCACTTTCAATTCTGTTATTTCCTCATTCCCCTTAACAATAGAAGTAAAAATTGGAGTGACCTTAAAACGATTATTAAACCTTAGTGGCTGATATTTCAAAGAGTATTCAAAAGGAAATGAGTATTTCACCTTATCCTCTCCTCCAAGATAATACCCAAGCTCACGAAGTGTTTTATTACTCAAGGCAATAGAAAGAGTATCTGATGCAGTCGTATAATAATTATCACTTGTGTTCGCAAATTCTGATTTATCAAAAAGATATTCAAGATCAGCACCAAGCTTAAATTGATTCATAGAATTAAGATCAAACTTACTCCCCAATGATACGGAGTGTAGTAATTCCTTTGACTCAAAATCATGTTGTAATACTTCTTCAGCAGCAAGGTACCCTAAGTAACGATCTTTATTTATAGCAAGAGTACTCCCATAATAAATGAGTGTTGTATCTGTTGCAGCCCCCGCTCCTTTAAAAAACGAATCTGTAAACACAACATCATCATCTGATTTAGCGATTTGTGTAGTTGAATCTTTTTGTGTTTGATAGTTAATACCATACTCAATATCAAAACTCCACTGATCATTGAGACGATAATCACTATTTAAAATAATATCGTGAATATAGAGTGGGCGGATTTCGTTTGCCTTTACATCCTTCCCTTCTTGGAGACCAATGAAACTCCCCTCGGCAAAACCAAAAAGGTTTAGATCACCTTTAGTGCCCACATTATTTATATCAAGATTATACTCGATACCTGCATTCCAATTATTTTGAATAGTATGCGAATACGATCCAAAATAGTTCCTTGAATTGGCACTCACGCTTGTACCTGATCCTGGTGAATAAAAATATGGGGTAACTATTTTGGCACCAAAAGCTACACTTGATTGAGGAAAGAAATATTCTGCTTCAACCATATATGCCATATTATTCTTAAGTTTCTCATACCATTCATCTTCACCATTGCCCGCGCTCGCACGAGCCACATAATCATCATAAAGTGAATCGACATTCATACCATTAAATGAAGTACCACTTTCATTTAAAAGTGCAGCAAAGTCATCCTTATTTCTAATCACAGGATATGCAGACAAAGAATCACTAATAATTTGGTGTAGGGAATCAAGAGTTACAATTTGCTCTGTAGTAAGTGTCGAATCTAAACTATATGCTGTTTTTAAATCTGTTACAAAATTTGAAGTAC
Organism: Fibrobacterales bacterium; assembly: GCA_051532055.1. GTDB lineage: Bacteria > Fibrobacterota > Fibrobacteria > Fibrobacterales > JAOPTW01 > JAOPTW01. The sequence goes on from JAOPTX010000008.1 coordinate 146,492, forward strand.
CATTTATAATATTACCATTAAGAGTGTCACTCACACCAAATGCTATTTCGGCATTAACCTCAAAGGTACCTTTTGGATTAGTCCAATGTCCACGCCAATACCCTGATTGCGATTTACGTTCGGGGTCATAGAGACCCGATGATACAGCAAGATCATCTCGCCCTAGCGAGAACCCATCCCGACTATTTTCAGCTTGTACCCACCCAAAAGTCAGCGACGAGTAGTTACTACTATAAATTTCCATTTGTAAATAAAGAAGCATCTCTTGTGTATAGGCATTGTTAATCTCAATTATTTCATTGAATGCTTCAGGATTCTTAACCCCCACATCCAGAGGCCGCTGAGCCTCTCCATAGACACCTGTAATTGCTACTACAGGTTTATTATACTCATCACCGCCAAACTTCCCGTAGTACTTACCACCCAATATATCACGACCAGCAAATGAGAGTTCACCACCAACTTCATTAAAATCTCCTACTTGTACTGTGTGATTCTTTGTACCCAATTTTAACGAGAGCGGATCAAGTTGAGCTATACTTTTAACATCACTATCCGCTATCCAATCGTCATACTTACCATCCATTGAATATTCCATAACAAAATCACCATAATCAAGAGATGAGTAGACTGAAAAGTTATAGGCCATTCCATCCTGCAATTTATCATTCGGGTATTCACTATTTACCCCGATTGTGTCGCCACTCCCTCCAACAAAGACCTTAGGCCCTGCAACTTTTTCATGGGCTACTTGATTGTATTCAATACCGAGTCCCAAATTACCCAATATGTTTAACTCTGTTCTCTCTTTTATACTATAAATTCCAAGCTTAAGCCCCTTATCAACAGCTTTTACAGCGTCAACCACCAAGCTTTGAGTTGTGTCTTTACCATACTTCGCGCGCGCAATAACATTTTCAATTACCGGTTCATCGAGTAATTTAAAATTCACTTCATTTTTATTAAAATCGAAATTATCCAAGTCTATTTTTTTGCTTGAGATTACCCCATATTCATTCTTTCGAATACGTACTTTATTCATAGTTAGAGAAATATCACCTAAGAGAAGCATACCTTTCTCTGAATTTTCGACTAACGTAGATTTCATGCTCAGTGAGCCCATTGATCGCACTGCAACCGCATTAACACTATTAAAAAGACGAGATCGTTCAACTGTTACTGTTGCATATTCATCGACTAAAAGGCCAACTAAAGCCCCTCCCGCAATATCTGAATCATAGATTGAGATGTCAGAACTCTGTACATGTATTGAATTATTTCTTGTATCGAGAATTTTTGCATTTTGCAGTGTTGCTGATGAATTTATAAATTGAAAACCATTTTCAGCATGCCCCAGTTCGAGCCAAGTAAAAATATTACCTTGTGAATTTACAAAGGCTATTTTGCCCCAGTCATCATTCCGCGGAATATCTCTTCCTGAATGTATACGAATTCGATTTTCTTTAGTACCAATTGCAACCACCTGACCTTTAATTATCAGGTTTGTATTTTGACCTCCAAAATAAATCTGGACACCGGGTTCGATAGTGAGCACCTTTCCAACGGGTACTTCAAGAGTAGTACGAATAATATAAGGTGATCCACTCTTTTTAAGGGTATCAGGCATAATTGATTCAATACGTGTTCCTTTAAGGTGGTCGGTATATGGCTCAAACACCAGTGTTTCCCACTTACTCTCTTCAGTGTCCTGACCTACATTTTCAATGAGTGAATAGAGTTTATTTGCAATATCCGCTGAAATGTTTTTCATCTGGGTGTCAAAACTTTTAAAGGCAACATATTCAAAAGTAAATTGATCAATTGATTCATCAGAATAACTATCAAATAATTCAACAGAAAGAACGGTTACTGAATCTTTTCGTGCAACTTTTCCTAATACGAAAAAATCAAATCCTTTATTTTTCACTACCTCTACAGCACATTCATATTCCTTACATACTGGCTGTTCTGGAACTTGCTTCACCCCAAAAAACTCATTTCCAATAAGTGCTTCATCTATATACCCCCCATAATGGGCAGGTACGATATAAGTAGTACTATCAATCAGAAAGTCAAATATCCCTAGTGAGTAAACTGTTTCTGGTCGTTTATAGTGTACAAATGCTTTCCCTGTGTTTTTTTTCTTTTTTAACGTCTGAATTTTTCTCTTTGCCTGCTGTACTTGCTTTTTCGCTTTAGCAATAAGTTCAGGTTTTTTCTCTTGTTCATGTGATGCTTTCGTATATACAATATGCTGACGGAGAGTATCTACTCCAGAAACTGCTTTTACCTTCATCCACTGAGATCCCGGAGCCTTTGGTGTTGCAAGCCTGACTTCCCATATACCTTGGAGATTAGCAGTTGTTTTCTCCCCTTCGATAAGTATAATGGCTTGTGGTGGCGCATAGCCGACAACATCAATAGAATCCCCCATTATTAATTGAAAGGACATAGGGGATATCACTTTAATTGAACCCGACTTTGTCTCGCTTCGTTTACGAACAAATTTTTTCTGATTTTGTTTGCTTGGTATTTTATCAGAAACCGGTTCAGCCACTTTAGGGAGTGGCTTAGATTGATCTAATGTTGGCTTTCCCTGCCCAAAAACTAAAGCAGTAGAGAGTACTATGATGGCGGTGGGTACTGTAATTTTCATAGGTGGGTGTCACCTCACTATTTTAATCGAATTGTTTTATACTCAGTTTTCGTATTACCTTTTACAGGCTCAACTCTCACTGATATTTTATTCACTTTATTTCTCACGAGCTCAACGTCAACTTGGTAGCGATTATCTTTCTCAATAGTATTATTTTCAAACACTGCACTTGGTCTGGTCAATGCTGAATTCTGTACTATGATTCTTCGGATATAGCCCGAATCATCATTAGGAAGTCCTGTTAATTCAAACTCTACAGTTTCATAGGGCTTTCGCTCTGCTTTGCCTGCACGATAAGGAAGTCGTGGTGGCAGCGTTTCACTTCGACTTGTTGGGCCATCAATATCAACAGTAAACACCGCAGGTGGCCAATATTCTACACCAACAAAATTTCGTCGTGCCTCATTGCCTGCTAAGTCTACAGCGATAATCTCATAGTCATGTTTCCCAGGAAGGAGTTTATATACATAGCGTACATTCTTTTCAGCCTCTTCTTCAATAACGCCATCATCTGATTTAATAGAGTACTGAATCACATCTCCCTCTGCTTGTGAGATTACAATTACCGCTTCACCTGTTGAAGTATTAGGGCTCACCGCAATTTTAGGTGGTAAGGTATTTACCGCTTTACTTGTTTTATCTGCAGTCACGTCAATTTTTTCAACAATATCACTCTCTCCTACATCTTTTAAAGTCAAAGTGACAAAGCTGATATCCCACGAGCCAATTTTATCATTTACAGGAAGAACATAAGAGAAATAGCCACTCTTAGAGCTAATATCTACTACTCGACCATCTACATTTGCCATGAGTTTTGCTTGTTCGCTTCCCGAATAGGTACCCCGAACTGTTAACACACCATTTTTAACATCCACACTTGTAGGAGTCTGTAAGTTGAGTGAGAATTCAGCACCATATACAAAAGAAAATTGGCCAATAGAGACTGAAGTCGTTCCATCGCCACAATTCACATCATAATTGCGCTCACCTTTTTCTGATGCATTCCATGTAAGAGTAGTTTGCCATAGGTTATTAGACACTGTTACTTTTTGACTACCAATAGTTACTTCAGTGCCGGTACAACTCCCTGACACAACAAGTGATGGCACTGTTACTGTTGAAGGAACTGACTCTACTGCCCCTCCTAACTCTTCAGCCTCTTCTTCAACAGTAGTAGTATCAATAACCACTGAATCCGTAAGAGTAGAATCGATAGTTTTAATATCAATTGAAGCAGCCTCTTCGATAAGTACTTTCAAGAAGTTTTTAAGGTCATCAGCTTTCTCAAGTTTTTTAACTTCAAAACCTTTTTCACTTTCAATCACAAAATCCTTAGGATTGACATCAACTTTTTTGCCAGAACGTGAACGAAGTTCAAGTCGACCTTCTGTTAAATAGGCAAATGCCCGTTTTCCCGTAAACCCAATACCACCTCTGGTACCACGTATCGCAGCAGTAGCTGTAAGTGTTTCAAACTTAAATTTTGATTTACGCTCAGCAAGTTTTTTAATATTAAAGAGTACTCGCCCCTTTTTAACATTAATATTAGTGCTACTTGCCTGGCCATCTTGCACCAACTCAGACATTTTTACAATAGTATTTTCTTCAACAGTTATCTGTGACCCTGATGCAAGAAGTAATTGCACCGATGATTCTACAAAAGTCCGTACCATATCAGATTCACGTACCTTTGAACCGACTTTTACTTTTTTCCAACTTCCTTTACCCTTTTTCTGGTACAGTACTTCGCCGGTTACAAATTTTGCTATAGCCTTTTGCTTCTTAGTTGCAGCGTCAACAGTGCTGCCAAATCCAATACAGAGCACAAGTAGTAGCATGAGTGATGATCTGGTAAACTGCATATGATCCTCGCCTTTGATATATCTCTTAATAAATATCACTTCTTAAATGGTTATAAAATCAGGGCGGGTATAAATATCCTCAGAGTACTCTTTATTTGTGATTTAGATCACATACTCTTCCCGATTTTTTTAAGTTATTATATCATTCGATTACCTAAGATGCCATGACAATTTCAAATATTTGTGTTTTTTTTGATACCGAGGAGCCGATTAAAATACCCTATCTCGACTCCCTTAAAGACTTATCTACTCGTATTCTTACTGATGAAAGTAAAGAGGGGGCAGTTAATATTGTATTTACTAATGACTTTTCAGTTCGCGCTCTCAATAAAGAGTATCGTAAACTTGATAAAACCACTGATGTGCTTTCTTTTGAATGGAATGAACCAGATATTTTGGGTGAAATTTACATATCAGTCGATCAGGTGAGAAAACAAGCTCCTGAGTATGATAATACATTCTACCAAGAGATGAAGCGCGTACTCGTACATGGAATACTCCACCTCTGTGGATATGACCACCTTACCGTAAAGGAGAGAAAAATAATGAGAAATTGTGAGGAGCACTACCTTTCAAAGAAAATTTATTAGTTTTACTCTAATCGTTTAAATGAGGGCCTATCTTGGACCCCAGTACCATTTACCAGTATAGTTATATCGTTCTTATCGGGGCCTTTATACTCTCTATTACCCTATCCCTTACAAAAACTATCTACTCTGTTGTTTTAAGAAATAGTGACCCTTCTCGGCAACCGACCCCTCACGAAGTGAAAGTGAGTATGCACGCTTCAAAAAAAGGTTTTCTGGAGACAATTGCAATTGGGCGCGTCTTCTACAACACTCTTATTGCCATAGTACTCTGGAGCTCTTATCTCAAAAATGTTTCGCTTTTCAATATTCCACTCCTCGACTCAACCATTCTCTTTCTTTTAGAGTGTATTGCAATATATATCGCCTGTTTCCTTGCTCCCAAAATCATTGGTCACCTAAAACCTTACTCTCTCTTTATAATTGGCCTCTGGGGCTTTAGAGTAAACTACATCATTTTTTATATTCCCAGCCGGTTAGTTTCTGCTCTATTTCAAAAAACTCTTAGATACCTCGGATACGATGACAAGATGTCGTTCCTTACTGGCAATGAACTAAAAAAACTCGATTCTTACACTCCTTCTGAAAAGCATGGACTTGAAGAAGATGAGAAACAGATGATTAAGAATATCTTTGAATTTGGCGAAACCCCTGTTAAAGATATTATGACTCCACGGGTCGAGCTCGTAGCCCTCAATCAAAACAGTGACCTCCAAGAGACTATAGAAACTCTCAACACCTCTCGTTTTTCAAGAATCCCAGTTTATAATGAAAATATTGATACGATTATAGGAATCCTCAATACCAAAGAATTTCTCGATTGGTATTCTGAATCAAACCGTGCCCCATTCTCATTATTGAAATTGGTCACTCCTCCCTATTTTGTAACTCGCGAAAAAAAGATCGATGATCTTATGCGTGAACTCCGAAAAGAACGTACCCACATCGCCATTGTTGTAGATGATTACGGGGGAACTTCGGGTATCGTGACCCTTGAAGATATTCTCGAAGAAATCGTGGGAGAGATATATGATGAAGATGATGATAATGAATTTAGAGTAGAAAAAGTCAAAGAGAACATCTACTTTGTCAATCCAATGATCTCAGTTGGTGATCTTGCAGAATATATTGAACACCATATTGAAACTCCCGATGATATTGAGGTCGAAACCTTGAGTGGTCTCATTATGGCGACACTCGGTACAGTTCCCCAGAAAGGGGCCCAACTAACCTTAAGTGGTGATATTCACATTAAAATCCTTAAAGTTGATGGCCCACGGCTCGAAAAAGTGCTCCTTCGAATTGGTGATGCATAATATCATATAAAAATCACTCTAGTAAAATTCGCTCAATATGAGTGCATAATCCCTCCCCCTTTTTTACATTTGAGCTATGAGTAAAGAAAAAGATACGATATTTGCCAAGCGAAGCTGGAAACCAGGTGATTTCACTTTTAATAAAGAGGTAGCGAGTGTATTTACCGATATGCTTATACGCTCTATACCCAACTACTTAGAAAACCTCGATTTTTTGACTGCGATTGCCAAAGAATATTGGCAACCAAATACGGCTATTTATGATTTAGGCTGTTCTCAGGGTAACTTAACATACCGTGTTGCTGAGGCACTAAAGGAACAAAGTCCACCAATTGTAGCTCTCGATGCTTCTTCTGATATGATTAGTGCATTTCATCACAATGCCCCAGCAGACTACCCTTCAATAGAAGCCCTTTGCACTACTATTCAATGTGCTTCCTTTACTAGTACCTCCGTTGTATTTGTAAATTATGTACTTCAGTTTGTCTCCCCTGAAGATCGTCTTCCTATCCTTAAAAAGATATATGATGCCCTCACACCTGGCGGCATACTTCTTATGGGTGAAAAGGTCTGCTTTGCAGACGCAAAACTCCAGACAATTGAGCAAGAATACTACTTCCAATTTAAAAGAAACAATGGATACAGTGATACTGAAATTTATCAAAAACGAGAAGCCCTCGAAAACGTTTTAATTCCCGATACTATTGAGCAACATAAACAACGATGTAAGGAAGCAGGATTTACATTAACCGAAATCTGGTTCAAACGTTTTAATTTTTGCTCATTTATTTGTACCAAAGAGTAAGCTATGGCTAAGAAAATAAAGAAAATATTTATCTGTGATTCATGTGGACAGGAAGAGAAAAACTGGCTCGGAAAGTGCCCCGGATGTGGAGAATGGGATACCTTAAAAGAGTTTGTTGAGCCCACCCAATCACGAGGTATCGGCAGTGATTCCAAGCCAGGCTCCAAGGCAATTTCTCTTAACGATATTAATATCAGTGCAACTCGAAGGCTTTTAACCGGTAATCAAGAATTTGATCGTACCCTTGGTGGGGGCTTTGCTCCAAGTTCACTTGTGCTCATTGGTGGCGACCCCGGTATTGGTAAATCGACCCTTCTTCTTCAAACAGCAACAAACATGCAGACTGCTGGAATATCTACTCTCTATATTACAGGAGAAGAATCCGCAGAACAAATTAAACTCAGAGCAGATCGACTCAATGTAGGAAACAGCGACCTTACCATACTCTGTGAAACTGATATTCTCCGTATTTTTGATGCGGTAAAAAAACTTAATCCCGATATTATTATCGTCGATTCAATTCAAACAATTTACAAAGAAGCTGTCTCTGGCGCCCCTGGAAGCGCCTCACAAATAAGAGAGTGCACTCTTGACCTCATGGTGTTTACCAAAAGCTTTGGCTGTATTACCATACTTATAGGGCATGTAACCAAAGATGGTCAAATTGCAGGCCCCAAAATTTTAGAGCACATGGTTGATGCTGTAGTTTATTTTGAAGGCGATATCAATAGCCATTACCGTATTCTCAGATCTATAAAAAACCGTTTTGGAGCCACTAATGAAATTGGTGTTCTCGAAATGACTAACCTTGGATTAACACCTGTAGCTAACCCAAGTGGTTTTTTTATACAAGAAAACACTCTCAATACTCCGGGCTCATCAGTATGCTGTACACAAGAAGGCTCACGGTCTCTCCTCTTTGAGATACAGGCTCTCGTTAACACCTCTAATTATGCCGTACCACAAAAAGTAAGTATGGGAATTGATGGTAAACGAATTACTATCATATTAGCTATTTTGGAGAAGTTCGCTGGAGTCACTATTGGTAATTCTGATGTTTTTGTTCAAGTTGCAGGTGGGTTAAAAATCGACGATACAACCAGTGATCTAGCCCTTGCTTTTGCTATCAGTTGTAATCATTTAAATAAATCAATAGAGGGTAAAGTCATCATTATGGGTGAGCTCGGTCTTTCGGGTGAAGTGCGAAGAGTAAATCAGCTTGAAGTACGTCTAAAAGAGGCAAAACGTCTAGGATTTGACACAGCTATCGTCCCGACGAGCAATAAAAAAGTAACGATCAGTGGTATGACTATTCATACCATTGATCATATAAAAAACCTTTTAGATTTTATAGAACAATAAGTACCAATACGAGTTCATTTTCAAATGTAAACAAGGAATTTGACTTTGATAATTCTAACATACACTAAAAATACTACCTTTGTGCCCTATGGAAAATAGACCTTTTAGCTTTACGCTCAATCAAACATCTACCCAGTCAAAAGCTCGTCTGGGAACCGTAACAACTCCGCATGGTGATATCCAAACACCAATTTTTATGCCAGTAGGGACTGCTGCATCGGTCAAAAGCCTTACTCCAAAACAAGTTGAAGAACTCAATGCGCAAATAATTTTGGCAAATACCTATCACCTCTACCTACGCCCTGGCACAGAAAACCTGGTAAAGGCGGGTGGCGTTCATAAATTTATGAACTGGAAAGGCCCTATGCTTACCGACTCTGGTGGTTTTCAAGTATGGTCTCTCGAAGAACTCAGGAAAATTACTGAGGAAGGCGTTCATTTTAGGTCACATATTGATGGCAGTAAACACCTCTTCACTGCCGAAAGCGTTATGAAAGCACAACGTGAGATAGGAGCTGACATCATAATGGCTTTCGATGAATGCACTCCCTACCCTGCTACAGAACAAGAAGCACTCCATTCCCTAGAGTTTACACAAAAGTGGACTGAGCGTGCCCTTACCTGGCTCGACAACAACCCACCACTCTATGGCTATGATCAGACATTTTTTGGAATTGTACAAGGGGGAATGCATAAACATCTCCGCTCTAAAGCAATACAACACCTTAAAGAGCTCGATCTCAAAGGCTATGCTATTGGTGGACTCAGTGTTGGGGAACCTGCTGAGATCATGTATGAGATTGCAGATCACTGTTCAAATGAACTTCCTGAAGATAAACCTCGATATGTTATGGGGGTGGGTACACCAGCCAACCTTTTAGAACTCATAGCCCGTGGTATTGATATGTTTGACTGTGTGATGCCCAGCCGAAATGCTCGTAATGGGCAAGTGTTTACCTCCCAGGGTATTCTCCAATATAAAGCGGCCAAATTCAAAGATGATTACGATCTCCCTTTTGACCCAGAGTGCGACTGCTATACCTGCAAAAATTTTAGCCGCGCATATCTTAGACACCTTTTTCAATGCAAAGAACTTTTAGTTAATACACTTGCCACTATCCATAATCTCCACTTCTATTTACACCTCATGTCACAAGCTCGAGAAAAAATTGCTGAGGGGACTTTTGAGGAATGGAAAGAGAAAATGGTTCCTATCCTCGGAAGTAGAGTTTAGTCGAATAAATATTTAGATATACACAAACAAAANNTTTTGTTTGTGTATATCTAAATTAATTTTTTACTGGTCAGTCCGACGAGATCTTTTAATTTTTATTTTTACATTCTCAATCCAGTCCGCAACTGTAGAGCGAAAAGGACACAGCTTACGAACTGATGACCATTTTTTCAAAGCCAATGGATAGTTCTTATCTCGATATGCAGCAATTCCTTCATTCATAAGCTCATCACATTTTTCTTCATTATTGTTTTTATCTACAACTGGTTTTCGTCTACATTTCTTTTTGATCCTTCGAACTTTCTGATCCAAAATTGAGTTACCAGTATAATCAACCGTAATTTCACATGCTTCTTTTTCTCTATTTTCCTTCAATAGGCGGAGAATCTCTTTAATGTTGTCATGAGATGGAGATAGGTCTGCAGTAGATGCATTCTTAATTTTTTGTTGGAGATGTAATGCACCTATATCTTTCGGTTTAATGGAAAGCGCTTCATCAAGAATAAATTGTGCATCTCGAAAACATGCCATTTTGAGTTGTTCTTCAACTTTAGCAATGAGATTTTTAAATCGCTTATTCTTTGAACGTGCAAGTCTCATCTCATCAATTCGTTCTTGGTATCTATCTAAAATAGACTTAGGAGGCATAATCAGCTTAAGACTCTTTAAATAGCTCGCTGCCTTTTCAGGTTGTTCTTTCTTGAGTGAAAATTCAATAGATTTCTTAAGTTTATCAATCTTAGGTTTATTTTCAGTAGATGATATTAAATCAATTATAGTCCGGTGCCACCGTGACACTTGTAGTACTTCTGGATATTCTTTCTTAAGAGCTCCAAATAGTTTTTCAGCTTTAGCATATTTTTTTTGTTCAAACAGTCCTATTCCTTGGGCAATCATCGATTTAAGGTAGTTCTCTCTATTTACCAGTATTTCTCTATATTTTGCTTTAAAAAATTGATCTTTAGGAAACTGATAAAAAACATTTTCTAAAAAATAAATGATCTCTTTTTTATCATCCTCTTCTTCGAGCATATCAAGTCGTACACGATAAAAGTCATAGAGTTCACCTAATTTTTGTTCTGCAAAATCAATTTTAATGAGAAGTATTTCATTATCAGGGTTATAATAAAGGGCTTTATACCACTCCTTAAGGGCTGATCTATACTCTGCCCTGTTGTAGAAGTCTTCTCCTACTGAAATAAAGCGTTTTTGTATATCTGTTATTCTTTTAGAAAGAGCTCTATACTTAGTTACTACAGAAGTACTGTTTGGTTGTTTTTCAATAAGTGCTGAATATATGTAAATCGCTTCTTGAAAATTCCCCTCTTTTACAAAAGTATCTGCAATTGCAATTGCTTTTAAAGGGTCATTTTCAAGATGTAGATCTACAGAATCTATCGGTGCATACCAAGAGTTCTCACCAACTTCTTCAGCAGCAACCCATTCACCAAGATTAAGTTTACATCGTCCCATCAAGATATCGACCTGCTTATGAAGGGGATTAGACGAGCGCATCTTTTTTAGTTCATAGAGGGCTTTTTTATAATCACCCTCTTTCATGAAACTCAGAGCAATGTTAAATGACTGAAGTTCATTATAATACTGGTTTTTAGGGTCATTGAGACGAAACTCATCATACTGCTGAGCTGAAAGCGACAACACATTAATAAGTACAACAAATATTAGTTTCATCTGAAGATTCATATAGGGAATAGATTACGACTATTCATCAAAATTTTATTATCTTAATGTAATAAAATATTTACCGTTTTTTTTCCATTAAGGTCAAAAACTCAATCTAATGTGATCTTTTAGCCCTGTAAATTATGTTACGATATTGTATAATACTTTTTTTCATCTGTACTAGTGCTTATTCAGCAAATTCAGCTGTTATTTCATCAATTATTGTCTCGACTCCTTCTACATTTACTACGTCTGACTCCAATAAAATTGTTAATATACAACTGCACTTTGACCGTGCGCTGCCTGACCGTTATCTCTTAGAATTTGATAATAGTGATGGAATTGATGAAAGTGAAACAAGTCTCTATCTTGTTTTTCGAAATACCGAATTTGATTTTTATACTCCAACTGAGAATCACGGCAATTGGCTACATGTATATGCTGATTCCACTGATAGTTACCATTCAGATGTTCCTGTGACAGTTTTGAAAATAGATCTTACTCAAAAGGTTGCAGTAAAATCAAAATGGGATGATTCAAGCCTCACCTTAAGTTTTAGTGATAAACGGCATTATTCTAATGCGAACGATATGTATTGGAGCCTTCCCCTTACTGCACTTGGAGTTGCTTCCATACTTTTTTTAATTGAAAGTAATGTTCTTCCCGCAACTCAATAAAACAACCCTCGCCATACTATTTTGCATGAGACGCCGTATTTCATTGGCTTTACATAATAGGTACCGATATTTTCTCCATCTCCATCTCGGTCAATATTGAGACGCTCGACACCAGTATAATTTGCTGATACATCTTCCATCGCTAACTTATCTTTTTCATCAACATCATGAAGCCAAGAGGATAGATCTGTATCAAGTGCTAGAGAAAAGTGAATATTTTGTGCATAAAATATAAACCCTGAACTTAAAAACATTGGGTCTTCACCAAACTGATTAAAAAAGCCATCACTAAAACGGCTTAAACGTGTCTGGTTTGAGAAGTCTACAAAAAACGATGATGATGTAAAATAATACTCAAGAGCTACATTAAACATACGTACTTTATCAAGAACTGGATTCAACGAAAATTTCATTCCATAATTTACTGATAACTCCAATGGAAATGGTGTGACAAAATGTTCAAAATTGAAGGTTAAGATAAAAAGACTACTAAAACTATAATCACTTGCAGTATAAATTTGATGTACTGGTTTCTGTCCTTCTATTGATTGATCTTTTGGAATATTTAATACATTTTTTGGAAAAAAACCTCTATTTGGTGTACCTGTCGGAAATGAGACACTTCCAAGAATTGCAATATCGTAGAGTGGGTTATGTTTAAAAGGATACCGTATTTTTAATAATAATTCAGTATCTCCCAAAGAGGGCGCATCGAGATCAGTAAGATTTGAAGACAGGGATTTCTCTTCTTCTGTTACATTAAGGTGCTCTTGAATTATTGTAAATTCTTTGTACAAAGGAAGTGAAACCGAAGCCTCAATATATCGAGTAAGTGCTGTAGAGATAAAGGGTAATACCGTGAATTCACCAACATTAGAAGCTGTTTGAAATAGCTTCGGCTTTTCATTTCCATAAAAATAAATTGACCGATCCTCAACCCTCCATACTGTTAGACGCCACTCAATACTTGAACCTAAAAAGAGAGTCCCCCGAGACATAGTTCGTGCAGAAAAAGTTTTTCCTTGCCCCAATAGACCGAAATTATTTGGATTCTCCTTAGCTCCAAAACAGAGAGAACTCATAACAAGAATGATTAAAAAAGTAAGTATTTTCACCATTAATACCTTACCCGAGGGGCGGCTCTAAATAATATGTGTTGATCAATAGAGAGATCATCTTTACCTGTAGGAATAGAAAACCGAACTCCTTGATCTTCCCCTTCAGTTTCAATACTTAATCGACGCTTGCTTACAATTATTTTAGATGTGTTTTCCCCTTCAACGGTGATACTCGCTTGAAATTGTTGAGCAGTTTCGATTCCATATACTATTCTCTCTGGGTTTTCTAAATCATTCGCACCGGTGGTAACCAATTTAAATTGCTGAAGTTTATTCTTCTTTTCCTCGTCGCATTCTACAACAAGAGCATGGTACTTAGTATCATGAACAGTGAGACATTTTTCTGATTCACTGTTCACAAAAGAGTAGAGCTGAGGGTTTTCAGTTCCATTAACATACTCAATTCTCCACTGCTGACTTTCTGCACCCGTAACACCGGCAAGACTTAAAAGACTATCAGATATATTTTGCTCTTCTATATGAATGGAGCTATTAGGCCCCGAAATAGAGTTATCAGTTGTAATTACGTATTCCATGTCGGGTCTAATAATTGGTTCTTTAGAAATTACACCAAAAATTTCCACTTCGGCAAGCTGTAAAATGGCAGTATCAAGCATCTGAATACGTATGTATCGTGCCCGTCTATTCAGCATATACGTAATACTATCTCTTTCAGGTGAGGTCATTTCTTCTGGTATTGTATCATAAATTACAGTAATATCTTGGCCAGAGGTTATTAAATCAATGTCACGACTTAAGTCGTCTACATTAGTCTCAAAAGGATTATTTGAAACAATAACAACAAAATTATTAAGCTTCTCCTTCCAGGTATCAGTTCTATTCCATAATGTAATTGTACTTATAAATTGCTGATCATTGAGATCTAAATTCCACCATGGCGACTGGGTACCCCGTTCATTTTGGCCAAAATAGGTAGTTGTTACTGATTTGTTAGACAAATCCCCATCAGTATTTCCATCTATAGCCATATCAGCATTTAAAGAAGGAAACTGTTTATCAGACTGATTTGCTATACCCAGGCGCGCAATATTTTTTGACTCGACCTTAAATGTGACACTAACAACAAGGGAGTCAATTGGCCTATTACCTCTTTGTTCTTTTTTTGTGCGAATATACAGTTTGATCGTTTCTGATCCAACCCAATTTGGTTCTTTTGGAGTCACAACAAGAAGAGAATCATCTTTAAGATAGGTTATATCAAGGTTTTTGGGCATATCATTATCTGTATCATACCATATTACTTTCCACCGCTGACCAGACAAATCGTTAGCAATAAGGCTATCCAGTTCAGAATCGTATGCATAGTCAGTAATATCTAAAGTATCAAAATCTTCTCCTACTTTTATCGTATAGTTATAAACATAGGCACTATCAATTTTCAAATTCGAACTTACATTATTATATACTACAACTGCAATAGATTTACTGTCTGCACGTCCAAAACTATTTTTCACAGTTATTGTCACCCATATTAGATCAATTTGTTCATTACCGATAGTTGACAATTGCAACACCCCTTCTTTAAGAAGAAGGGTATCATATTTTAAAAGGTCATTTGTACCAAATGTCACACTAACATCGAGTGAATCGTAGGGGTGTTGTTCATCATAGATAAGGCTATCCAATTTAATAGGATAGAAGTCTGTCCCAAGAGGAATACCAATGCCATCAATCGTTGCCAGATAAGGGCGCGTCTCTTCTTTAAAAATATTAAGTTTAAAAGGGAATTCTTCAGTTGTATACAGGCCCTTTACCACAATTTTACTTAGTTCATAATCACGTACATTGGAGTCCTGAGGAGTCCCCACCAAACACCATGTATTCGATGAATCAACCAGAGATGTACATTCAATGAGTGAAATACCACCAATTTCTGAAACAAACTTGTTTGCATAATGGAGTTCTACCTCTATAGAATCATTACTACGGGAAAAATCAAATGCAAGTTCTTGAAAATAAAGGGAGTCTGCAAAAGCAAATTGTTTAATTCTACTTGTTAAAACGGGTGCAGGAACAGAATCAGTATAATAATCTATACAATAGGTGGAATCGATTACGGAACTGGAAGAATCAATAGTAGGTTCATAGCACGACTCTTTTGTAAAATTGAGGTTAATAATCAATGAATCCGAAGGTAACGTAAATAAGTCATCTATTTTAGCTAACTCATTATTTGCATAATAGGCATGTGCAGTTATCTGAAAAGTCTGTCCCTCTTTTGGGAAAAAAAATGTTGTTATTTTTGAGTCATGATCAAAATACAAAAATGTTGAGTCAACAAAAACAGAGTCTACAGAAGGAGACTCAAAATCAAGAGTAGTAATTTTTAAGGCTACAGAGTCATATTTGAACTCATCACGAATAGGTTGTATATCTATTGATACGGTAACCTTATTTCGAACTGAAACCCACTCAGGTTCAGTTGAGCACCCACTTGATACCAAGTAAATAATAAATAAGAGAATGGGAAAAATCCACCTCATTTAGCTGTTCCTCTTATGCATAGTGTGATAAATATAACCAAAAACACTCTGAACCTACCGGAGATTTTAGCTTTTTAACCATAAATAACCTATTTCAGCTCCCTTTCTAGGTCACTCTTAATGTGCTTATAGACATCTTGGAGTGTTTTAAAGTCAGTCTCCTTTTTCTTGACCATAGCGTCCCACTCATCCAGAGTATTTTGAGATTTTGATTCTAAATAACGAAGCTTATCTCTCATTGTATTAAGTGAATCCTTAAGAGAGACTCTTTTATCAAGAAGCTCTGGATCATCAGGTATTCGTTCAAGGTTAAATAGAGTATTAATATACTCATCCTCTACATCTTGGTATTCTTCGATAAATTCACGATGCTGATGAACATCAATATGCGCCATATCATTTTGATACGAACTTGAACAACTCATTATCAGCAGTATTACACTAATCAAGAATAGTTTCATACAGTACCTCCGTATATTGAATACTTTCAAAAGCAAGTTCAGCCCCTGTAGTACGGTTAATCACCCTATTTGTATGCCGCTGATTATCTACTTCTTTTACGATATCTCCTGTTGCTACATCGACCCAAATTGAATAGACCCCTTTACCTGTAGCAGATTTGAAATGTGAATTTTTAAAAAGCTCTCCACGCTCTGAGACCTTCCCATCTACCATTGCTGCAGCTACAAGCTGTTCAAGCATCAGATGATTATACATTGGTTTAACAGAGTAATATATTTTAAACGGCATCGTCTTTAAGCCGATAGTTTTTTCTAAATCCCCTGTAATTACAGAATCTATTGGTATAGAGGATTCATTGATAGCACTTTGTAATTGTGGTGTTACATTTGTAAGTACAGGAAACGTTCCAGAAAACATATGTTGTATAAAATAATAGTTCCGGAAATTACTTTCGAAAGAAGCGGTAAAGTCATTTTTACGAAGCTCATTACGAAATTTATCAGGTACCGGCAATTGATCCACAACAGACTCATTAAATGTTTCAAAACCATTTAATGAGATAATACGTCCTCCAACAGAACAATAAGTGATCGGCACCCTATAAGAGAGTTCTTGGGGGAGCGAATGTTTGTGATAATGCCGGGAGTTTTCTCCCTTAAAGCTTCTTGTAACACATAGAGTATCATCTCGCATTTCAGGTGAATGCAATGTAAATGTTTCGGCAATTGTTCCTACGAGTTCCGCTCCTCCATCACTTGTTGAATAATGCGTCAATCGGTTTTGTATTCGAGTAACCTCTGAAGGCATCTGTACAATTGTCGCTTCTAAACTAAAATAGCATGATGTACAAATACCCATGATAACAAACAGAAAAAGGGCTCTTCTCACAATCACTCACAATCCTCTTACATTAGATTAATTCATTTTCGTACAACAACGAAATGAAATTGATGAATCATTATAAAGGGAGATTCCATACCTTTTCTGTGTGCCCAAATAAAACCCATGAAATGATGAACGGTATTGAAAAACTCGATTACCATAAAGTGTTAACGAATCAGCTATTTCTTCGTCACCCTTATGTTCTATCAATACGATTTCATTTGTATCCCCAGGTACTGTATTGGTATGCTCATATTCATGTACCGTGACAACCTTAGCGAGCAGAGCTATAGAATCGAGAAAAAGAGAGTCAGTTGAAGATAATGATTCCAAAGTAAAAATTCGTGAATTTTCACGTGCTCCATTCATAGTATCGATCTGTTCCATAGAGTATATAGTGTTATTAAAATATCCAACGGTATCCCGGAGTACATTGAGGCGTTCTTCGGATGGTATAGCGCTATTATCACAAGTAGCATATCTAAATTTTTCTTCAAAGGAAGCTGCTTCTTGGATCTGTTTATAACTGGCCCCTTTCAAAACATAGCCTACCCCCGTCTCAGCTAATGTTGCAATGCGAGCACTATCGTCTAGAGCAACCCACTCCTGTAATTGTCCAGGAAGATCTCTAACTCCCTCTGCTGTAATACAATTTACTGAACGATCATTAATATTCTCTGCCCGTGCTGTACCAATATTACAATGCTCTTCGAGGTAAAAGGTTGCATCGGAAATCGTTCCATATTCATGCATTCCTCCTCCAGTGCAAGCCCTATACCACTCTCTTTCTCGACACAAATAGTGTTCACTCGATAGTGCGGAGCAAGCTTGTTCCGCCTCATAGCCTGTTACAGCGGTGATAAATCCCATTGAGTCCTGATGTTCAAACTGATCTATACAGTAGGAATCTATTCCCAAACTATCTGAAGAAAGAGAATCTATTTGAATGGGGATCATACCTGCTGAACAACGAGCTGTATCTGCAGTTTTATATGAATAAAAAATAGTATCAGTAAATACCGTATCTGATTTATAGCGCGATGCATCGGTGGCAACGATACCAACAATTAATTTTCTTCCAGGAATAAGTTCTTGCAAAGTATCAGAAAAAATATCTGTATTCTCTTCATGATATCTATTAAGATCTGATTTCGCAAATCCAATGTATGATTCATTTAACGTACGCGAAATTCCTGAACTATCTGAGTCTATAGTAAAGACGAGCAGGTCATAATAAATGATATCACAATTATTCGTTTCTGATCCTGGTACACAATTATCATTTAAAAGGTCATCGGGGGCATTCCAATAAATAACGGCACTGGAAGAATCACCAATAAATGCAATAGAATCACCGGTGATAGATTCGGGCTTCGTACTATCTGTGAGAGTAATAAACAGTGAGTCAATAACTGCCGGGTTTCCCGATGCATCATATGCAGTAAAATTCTCCAATTTGTAAGATGTTTCTGGACGCAACCCTCTGAATGTCATTGAATAAACATCTTTCTTCGAACTATTTTTAACACGTCTTCCTCTATCTTCGATAAAAAAGAAGAATCGAGTGCCAGAGACATATTTTTCCCAGTCGTAAATAACATCAATACTGTCCAATTCATTGCTATAGAACTGGCCCATTCTCACTGCGGGTGTCTGAGTTACGTTATCGCCCGGCCCGTACTTTGTGAGAGTATCTCCATTAAAAGTAACCGTCAATTGAGATAATTGGAGTGATGAATTAATGGCATCCAGTTCACTTGAATCCAATGAGTAGAGCTTAATGTCGTATCCGATAATGATCCCTGAATCATTTTGTGGGAGATACACATCGAATACATCTGTGGGCCGTATCCAATTCATTTCAAAATAATCTTCATACACAGATACTTGAGGAATTACAATCTCAGGCATAATAACATCAGAGGTATATACCACTGTGTAAACCGGTTCACCACCGAGTTCACCATCCGATACTTCAGCCCAGAGTGTTACATTAAATTGTTGATCAGGTAAGAGGCCTTCACTTGCAAATGAGTCCAAAGAAAAAGTGACTAGGGAACCTGTAAGTGTAGCAGGAATAACAGCATCAGCATTGTTAATCTTTGCATCAATATCGTTTGATAGAATAGAATCCCCAAACCAGAGATAATAGTTCAGCACCTTTTTATCACTACTTGGTGCAATCCATCTCAATTGTAGCGGTCCATTCAATGAATCACGATACGCCTGAAAGTTTGTGGGCTTTGCATTAAAGTCGAGATCATCCGTCTCACGAACATCACCACATCCCAATAAGAATAATGCAGCAACAACAGTAATTGTGCAGAAGGAAAGGGTCGCTTTTTTAAGAGAGTGCTTTATCATACAATTACTGAATATAAAAAAAGAGGCTAATAAATTAGCCTCTTTTTACATTTTTTATTTTTAAGATATATTATGCAGGATATACTGAAATTTTCAGTCTCTTACGATCTAAACGCTCAAATTGAACTTTACCTTCAATGAGTGAGTAGATTGTATGGTCGTTGCCCATACCTACGTTATTACCTTGATGAAACTTAGTTCCACGTTGACGAACGATGATGTTTCCAGGAATTACAACTTCGCCACCATATTTTTTAACACCAAGATACTTAGCGTTTGAGTCTCTTCCGTTCTTAACCGAACCTTGACCTTTTTTGTGAGCCATTCTGTGCCTTCCCTTTTATGCTTCTGCAGCTTGAGCGATTTTTTGCTTTCTAGTCAAAGGCACATTTTGCTCTTTGGCTTTTGCAATAGCAGCTGTACGCTTTTTAGCTTGTTCAACAACTTTAGAATCGACTTTCGCAGACTCACCCGCAACGTTCATCTCAGTAATAACTACTTCGGTGAAGCCTTGACGGTGACCGTTCTTAAGGCGATAGCCTTGACGTCTTTTCATTTTAAAAACAATTTTCTTCTCATCTCTACCGTGAGAAAGGACTTCAGCTTTCACTGAACCCTCTAATACAGGGGTGCCTACTTTTGTTCCACTTTCAGAAGAAAACAAAAGTACGGACTTGAAATCAATCTCTGTACCAACTTCAGCAACATTACTTGGAATGCGAATGACTTGGCCGAGAGCAACTTTTTGTTGGAAACCCGCTGTTTCAATTACAGAATACATATATCCTCGATTAACATTTTAATTTAATTATGCGTTAAACGCATGGCAAATATAGCTACAGATACATTATCTTGCAATATTTAAATAACTATTCCGCCTTATTTTGCTCTTTTTAGCCTAAAATCAAGATGACAAGGTCCATTAATTTTAATTACTATTACTGAACACCTTAAATAAAGCATGGTATGCAGAAACTCCCCTTTACTATACAGGCTAACTGGAAACATCTTCAGGGCCTACAAAAAGATCCAAAATGGAAAAATACAACTCAAGAAAAGGGAATAGTTTATAGTGCGCTTTGTAGTGGTATCAACTGGAATATACGAATGAATAATTTCCCCGATGAACCAGTATACACCCTTATTGTTGATGACGAAGAAATAATACACTTTGATGAATGGCCTGAATTCTGGAAGAAACCCCAATAATAGTTATTATAATCACTATATTTACCCTATCACGTACTAAAAGATCACTATGCTTCTCAATCTTGCTTTTGTCATTATAATTGCATTCGGGCTCTCAACCCTATTTACAAGATTTAGACTTCCTGGTTTACTTGGAATGATACTCACTGGCGTACTTCTTGGCCCTTTTACGCAAAAAGCTGTTGTAGCTCATTTTGATATAGCCGCTCTTAATTTCCTCTTTATATCAGATACCCTTATAAACCTCTCATCGGAACTCCGAACTCTTGCTCTTATTGTTATTCTTATTAGAGCTGGCCTCGGCATAAACCGCCAAAGCCTTAATAAAATTGGTATTCATGCCGCTAAAATGAGTGTTATCCCTGGACTCCTCGAAGGCTCTGTGATTCTTATAATCAGTATGGTCTATCTCGACCTTCCTCTATTTGAGGCCGGAATGCTTGGTTTTATAATTGCCGCAGTTTCCCCTGCAGTAATTGTTCCTTCTATGCTTTCTCTTATGGAGTCTGGTTATGGCAAGGTAAAGGCTATTCCTACCCTTATTCTTGCAGGTGCTAGTGTAGATGATGTTGTTGCTATCACACTTTTTGGTGGATTTCTTGGGGCAGCAACAGGTACAGGTACCTCACTGCTCTCCTTAGGATTGTCCATTCCCCTAAGCATTGTACTTGGCTTGATAAGTGGTGCGCTCATAGGGCTCATTCTTGTCAAGTTTTTTACCCACAACCACATGAGAGATACCAAAAAGGTGATTCTCTTTTTAGTTGTTGCTGTTTTATATCATTCATTAGAGGAAGTTATTCCAATAGCTACACTTATTGGGATTATGGCAATCGGTTTTATGATTCTCGAAAAGCATGATTCTCTTGCGAAAAGGCTCGCGACAAAATTCAATAAGGTGTGGGTACTAGCAGAAATTATACTTTTTGTTTTAATTGGTGCACAAGTCAATATACTCGTTGCTACCCATGCCGGACTTATCGGTTTAATAATTATAACTTTGGGGCTTACAGCACGCTCCCTTGGCGTGTGGATTTCTTTAATACGCTCTAACCTTAATAAAAAAGAGAAACTTTTTTGCACGATCTCTTACACTCCTAAAGCAACCGTACAAGCAGCGATTGGAGCAATTCCACTTTCAATGGGCATTCCATCCGGTGAACTCATTTTAGCATTAGCCGTATTGAGTATTATTATTACAGCACCACTTGGGGCTATTGCCATATCTATAAGTGCTCCCTATTTACTTGAAAAAGAACCTGTTTAATAACCTGTTACACCTTTAATTCATGGTATGTGAACTCTAAATATTTCCCTGTTTACTAGAATGAACTTGCCACCTGAGGAGCATATGAAAATAGCTATTGTATCTGATATCCACTTAGGAGCCCCAAACTGTGCACTTGCTGTATGTGATGATGGCAGCTGTAGAACTGCATCAAAATACCAGGAATTTAAAGAAGCATTAGGCACTCACAACGATTATCTCATCATACTAGGAGATCTTTTTGATATTGCTGTTCGTGACTATGAAAAAGTATACGAAATATCCTCGTTCTTTTTTCACCGCCTCCATCTGGATTCAATAGCAAAGCAGATTATTTATGTCCCTGGTAATCACGATTATAGTATTTGGCATACTATAGAACACCAAATCAATGTAATTAATCGCCTAGCCAACAACAAATTACCCCGTCAATTCAAACAAAGTGTTCCTGGCTTACTTGATTTGCGCAATGATAGTACAGACCATTCTCTTGTATTAAAAGGCCTGCGCAAAGATCAAGGAGAAACCCCCTATGGTGATATCTACTTGAAAAACATATCATCCCTCGATTCTCCTGAAGGGCCAACACCAACGGTTTTCAATGTAGCCTACCCCAACCTCTATCTAGCAACTGATGAAGGAACTGTTTTATTAACCCATGGGCAATATTTTGAACCTTATTGGAATCTTGCAAGTGAATGGTTACCCAAAATATGTAAAGACGATGCTACTGTTGGTGATGCCCTTGAGAATATATCTATGAAAGAGGCTGTTGCTATTAATTTTCCACTTTCACAACTCGGTTCAAGCGGATTTGGCCAAGCAGGTATTTTCACAACGGTCGTTCGACAACTCCAAGAAGATGTTACTGCAAAAGATGGTTCGCTCATACGCTCATATATTGCCAACCTTATTAATAGCATTCATCTTGATAAGAGTGCCAACTGCTTTAAAAAAGCCATTCTTTGGTTTTCTAAAAAATATTTAATCGAATTTATACAAGACAAGGTAACCACTGCAATTAAAGCTGACCATACTACTATCTATGATGAGCTGCTCAATAACGACCCAACCACATCCCAGCGATTTACCACATTTATGAACCGTTCAGAAGATGAGCTCAGTGAATTTTTATCCGAAGAAAACAAAGAAGAAATACCCAATCATATATCAAAACTTGTTTTTGGTCATACCCACATGCCTATCCCCATGGGAGACCCAAAATACCATTTCCAATCGAATAGTGGTACTGTAGCTTTTTCAAATACCGGAGGATGGATCTATGAAGATACACTTCCTGGATCCCCATTTTGCGGAGCAGAAGTCATACACTATGAAAGTGGTAAAGGATTTAAAAATACCACAGTATCTTAAAAATGCCTAAACTTATTTTCTATCAAATAAAAAAAGGACTCGAAGANNCTTCGAGTCCTTTTTTTATTTTGAATTCTACTCTTATTTGTAGAGAGGGAATTTAATGCAGAGATCTTTTACTGTCTGACGAATTTCAACAAGTTTTGCTTCGTCTTCATGACACTCAAGAGCATCACAAATTGCATTTGCAATAACTTCCATCTCTGGAGCACCCATATCACGAGTAGTTACTGCTGCAGTTCCTAGACGAACCCCCGATGGTGAGAACGGTGACCGCGGATCAAAAGGCACAGTTGATCGTGATGTAGAGATTCCTACTTCATCAAGGATTTGCTCTGCTTTTTTACCTGGAATTTCTTTAGACGCAAAAGTATCCATAATCATAAGATGATTGTCTGTACCACCAGATATAATTTTGATGCCACGTGCCTGAATGACTTCAGCCATTTTTTGCGCATTAGTAATAACATTTTTTGCATATACTTGAAATGATGGATCAAGAGCTTCTTTGAATGCTACAGCTTTTGCGGCAGTCACATTATCATGTGGTCCGCCTTGAAGACCAGGGAATACCGCACGGTCAATTGCTTTTGCATGCTCTTCTTTACACATAATGATTGCACCGCGTGGTCCACGGAGTGTTTTATGTGTAGTTGTTGTTACCACATCAAAAAATGGAACAGGATTTTCAATTGCTTTACCAGCGATAAGACCAGCAATGTGAGCAATATCAGCAAAAGTAATTGCTCCAACTTCGTCAGCAATCTCTTTGAATTTCTTCCAATCAATATCCCTTGAATACGCAGAGAAGCCAGCAAGAATCATTTTTGGCTTTTCCTTCAGTGCTATTTCACGAACTTTTTCCATGTCGATATGTCCAGACTCTTGATCTACTTCGTACTGTACAAAATCATAGAGTTTACCAGAAAAGTTTACTGGGTGACCATGTGATAGGTGCCCACCGTGATCGAGTTTAAGTCCAAGAACTTTATCACCTGGCTCAATCATAGCAAAGTATACTGCAGTGTTTGCGGGTGAACCAGAAAGTGCTTGTACATTTACATGCTCAGCGCCAAAAAGCTCTTTTGCACGATCGATTGCCATTTGTTCTACTTCATCTATAACTTCATTACCACCGTAATAGCGTTTTCCAACATACCCTTCAGAGTATTTGTTAGTCAGGCACGTACCGAGTGCCTCCATAACAGCTTTTGACGCATAGTTTTCTGATGCAATCAGTTCAATACCATACTCCTGGCGCTCCTCTTCTTTAGTAATAAGATTTGCGAGATCAGCATCCTGGTTTTGTAATAAACTCATGTATTTTCCTTTGTTGTTATTTTGTATTAATTTTTAATAAAGAGTGGCCTACAACTCGATCTATTTAAGTTGTATATTCTGCGTTAATTTTTACATACTCATAAGAGAGATCTGTTGTCCAGACACGTGCAGATTCACTTCCCATTCCCAAATCTATCTCTATTGTGTATGATGACTCTTTTACATTCTTCTCTATTCTCTTTAAGTTATAGGTAATAGGCTGGCCACCGCTCACGACCTTTACCCCTGCATAGTCAATCGCAACTCTTTCAGGAATAATTTGGAATTCACAGGCTCCAAGTGCAGCAATTACACGTCCCCAATTAGGGTCTTCGCCAAAAATAGCTGTTTTCACCAATTTTGAATTAGCAACAAAACGGCCAATATTACGAGCAACTGATGAAGTTACAGCATTTACCACATCAATCTCTACACATTTGGTAGCCCCTTCCCCATCTTCAACAATTTTTTTAGCGAGAGTATTAAGAACAAATTGGAGCGCTTCACGGAAATCATTTTGGTCGCCCTGCTCAAGGTGCTCATATTTTAGTAAGGAGGCATTATTAGAGAAAAGAAAACAGGTATCATTAGTACTCATGTCTCCATCAACAGAAATGGAGTTAAATGACTTTTCAATCATCTCTTTATAGGTTTCATGAAACCATTCTGGCAATGCTATATCGGTAGTGACAAAGCCGAGCATCGTAGCCATGTTAGGGTGAATCATACCAGATCCTTTTGATACTCCCCCTATTTTTACTCGATCCCCTGCAATAGTGACATCAACAGCACATGTTTTCGTCACCGTATCAGTAGTTAATATTGCTTCAGCAAAATGAACATCTGTATCTGAAAGAGAAGTACATGCATCAGGAATAGCTTTTGCAACAATGCCTAAATCAAGTTGCTGTCCAATAATTCCTGTAGAGCAGGCAACAATACTATTTTGTGGAAGAGAAAGGTTTTCCTCAACATCACGCACGATCTGCCACGCGGTATTAAATCCCTGTTTACCAGTACAGGCATTTGCATTTCCTGAATTTACGACAAGCCCATGAATTGCACCATTATTCTCTTGTAAAATCTGTTTAGATACTAATATGGGGGCAGCGGGAAATTGATTTTTTGTAAATACCCCGAAGCATCTACAGGGGAGTTTAGAGTAAATGACCCCTAAATCTTTTGATTTAGACTCTTTTATTCCTGCAGTAATCCCTGAAGAAATAAACCCTTTTGGAGTTGAAACTGATCCATTTTCTATAATATCGAACATCTGTTCCCGAGCACTAAAGTATGAAATATGAGCTAAATTTAACATTTATTACCATATTTTGGGCTACTGCTCAGTACTATTTAGGAAAAAGGAGCCTTCCCCACCTAACTTTAACAGTTTTATAGTTTTAGGTGCTTCAATTTTGACAATTTGATGCATTTGATTATCTTTAAGTTATCCAAACAAAAGAGAACTCAATTGTAATATAAATTACAGTGAAATTTCTTTGTATTAACTGTTAACCAAATGATGCTATGAATAATTCAATACCAATGCAAAAAGAGACCTACGACAAGTTAATCAGAGATTTAAGCCACCTCAAGAAAGTTGAACGTGTTGAAATTATTGAAGCCGTTCAAGATGCTCGTGAACAAGGCGACTTGAAAGAGAACGCAGAGTACCATGCTGCTCGTGAAAAGCAGAGTCAAATTGAAGACAAAATTGCTGAGATTGAAGATAAACTTTCAAGAGCACAGGTAATAGAACATGATACCGCTGGTGCAGATAAAGTACTTTTTGGCGCAACGGTTAAAGTAAAAAATGTTGACACCAACAAAGAGATCGAATACCAACTTGTCTCGCCTGATGCTGTTGATATTCTCAGTGGAAAAATATCAAATAACTCTCCTATAGGCCGTGCTCTTCTGGGCGCTAAAAGAGGTGAAATTATTGAAGCTCAGATTCCTCGTGGGCTCCTAAAATTAGAAATCCTGGACTACAAGTAATTAGACAATGATTCGAGCATTTGTTGGGAATGATGGGTTTAAAAAGGAGGCGGCAATTGATGCTGCTGTTAAAGAGTGGCTCGGCGACAGAGCCTCTGATACCTATGCTCGCACGAATGTATTTCCCGGTGATTCAAACGTAGACGAAAGTGTTGCACAAAGAGTATATCAGCTTTGTGAGTCTACTTCAATGTTTGCTGAAAAAAGCGTTGTTGTACTCTGGAATTTCGAAAAATTAAAGAGTGGTGATCAAGAAGAAATTTTTGAATATGTAAAAAATCCAAATCCTGAAACAGCACTTTTCATCGAAGCTGAAAAGCTCGATGGAAGAAAGGGCCTTGGGAAGTATCTTTCAAAAGAGAAACTTCTTCAAAAATTTGAACAGCCGTATGCAGATAAAATTCCCCCTTGGATAGTGCAACAAGCTCGTGATGAGTATAGCAAAGTAATTTCCATTCAAGATGCAGGGTATTTATGGGAACTCGTCGGTAGTGATCTTGCAATTGTTAATCGAGAACTTCAAAAACTCGCCCTCTATCTAAAAGATTCCCCCACTATAACTGCAGAGGTGATTCACGAAACGGTTGCATCTCAACGTGAAGCCACCGTTTTTGAATTACAAAATGCCTTTGGAAATCGTGATATAGATAAAGCAATACTCATACTGAAATCATTGCTAGAAAATGGGCAACACCCCATACTTATTACAAACATGCTCTATAAACATTATAGCACTCTTCTTATGACTGAATATTTTGTTAGGCATAAAATGGCGCCTGATGCCATTGCAAAAGAGGTAGGTATGAATCCCTACATTTTTAAAAACATCAACAACATTCCTGCGCAATCAAAAAAACGGCCAGCCTCCACTTTTCGACGTATTCTCATCAGATTAGCTGAAATTGAATGGAAACTAAAACTTGGCGAATTTTCAAAGTTTCATGAATTTGAGACTGCCTTAATACAGATGATATAACGCAATCACTGTCAATCAAACTCACCTCTTTAGATCATGAATAGACCAGAGTACTTTGACTCATAAATGCTTCTTTTAGCTAAAAAACCATAAAAAAGCTTCTTTATGTAAAATTAACATAAAGTTTTGAACACTCTGTAAACAGTTCTTATTATATTACACTATATAACCAGTCAATGAACTGATATTTGTTGTACTCCAATATATATTAAGGGAAAAACAATTGGCTTCACACCATACATGCCGATATTACCTGCCTTTGCAAGGCATTATTTAGGATATCATATGAAATATATATTTCTATTAAGCGTAACATTCCTTTTGCTTCATTGTTCAACGGAGCCTGAATCAACAACAAATAATTCAACAATTCCAGAGAGCTTGATCAGTGAAATGGAAAAAGCCTATAACACTAACATTTCGGAAATTGAAGTTACTTTTTACAACAAAAGTGATAGCTCAGAGCTTTTTTCAAAGTGGTACGATGTTGAGTCCGGACGTGATGTAACCATTGAAGAAGATTCACTTGATGGAATTCCATTTTACCGAGAAGTGACCGGCTATCGAAGTACAAATAATAGTTCGGAACAAAATAATTCTTCTAATTCAAAAGAACCCAATGAAAGTTCCGATTATTCAGACGCTCAGGATCCAAACAGCTCAGATGATGAACCGGTTAGTGATTCGTCACTATCGTCAAACAACCAACAATCATCAGATGAAGAACCCATTGAAAGTGATGACACCCAATCTTCTGATACTGATACGCCTAAAGATTCTTCAGATGATACCGATCTCCGTCCTTTATTAGAATATGAACTTTTTCATTTTGAAAGAACTTTTACCGACTTTGGATTTGGTGGTGGTTGTGAGAGTGACCCAACGCCCTGCCCTATTACATTTGAAAATGGTATTTATACATGGGACTATAACGGTCCAGATCTTCCCGCGAAACAACAATGGGGCGGTATCATGATTACCGAATTTTGGGACGAAGTGACAGAATCTCCTCAAGGACATTCGACTCTCGGAGCAACATCTATTAAATTTGAAGCTCGTTCGCCTACTGGTGGTTCAGTAAAATTTGTTTCAGGTGTTCATGACGATGCCTCAATCACCATTGCTAATATTTCTTCTGATTGGGAAGAATATTCAATTGCACTTCCCGATGATTTTTCCTATGACTTTATTGATATGGCTCTTTCAGTGTGGCTCGAAGGTACTGATGAAAAAACAATTGAATTCAGAAATGTTCAATACTCATCTGATCCTGCTATATCTATGTGGGTAGAGGATTTTCTGGAAAACTTTGACGATGCGAATAGTTCATTAACAACCTGGGATGGCGGGCCAAGTACTTCTTTCTATAGAGAGCCTGCAAAAAACGCTGGATATGGCGGAATGGGTGAACAAAATAACTTAACCGAAAGTACCAATAATTCTCGTGTTGAAGATGGCAAGCTTAAAATTATCAATACAATTGATGGTGGAACAATTAACTCAGCCAGAATAATATCTACCAAACAGTACACTTATGGTAAATTTGAAGCAAAAATTAAAATGCCTACTGGCCCTAATGGCGTAATGGATGGTGCATCATGGCCATCATTTTGGCTCCTAGGCCAAGATAGTGACAAAGGGTGTTTACGAGAACACTGGCCATCGTGTGGTGAAATTGATATCGTAGAAGCAGGTGGTGCAAAACCTAATGATGTATATGGCACCAACCATTGGGGAAAAGATGCCTGGGATAACAAAGCTGATCACGGTGACTCATATACACACTCAGAACCAATTAATAAGGCGTTTCATACCTACACTCTCATTTGGAGCCCCAATAAAATTAGTATGCTCTTTAATGGTGAGAAATATTTTAGTATGGACCTTACAGGCTACCTCGCCGATGGGACCTATTTTGATATACGTGGCTACTTTGCATTTAAAATGGAAATCATCTTATTAAATACTGTTGGATCTGTTGGTGGGCTCTTTTATGGTATACATAGTGGGATAGTTGACCACGCAAACTACCCGCAAGTTATGGAAATAGATTATGTGGGCCGGTGGAAAAGATGGAATGACAAATGGGCCTATGAAGGGTGGTAACCCTCTTTGTTGGCCCTTGAACTCTACTTTCCTGTAAATAGCTACGTTACAACTCTTCCTTAAAAGTGTGATACAACTCACACTTTTATTATATAGTCTATACAACTCAATCTCACCGAGTGATACCAATGAAATTATTGATCGTAAATAGTATATTTCTGATACTAAATCATTTTGTTGAGATATGACCCCAGAATTTAAGAAATATTATGATGATGAGATGCGCTACCTTAAAGAGTCAGGCGCAGAGTTTGCCAAAGCATATCCTGATATTGGTTCATTTTTGGTTGATGGTGAAGATACCGACCCCTATGTAGAACGACTCCTCGAGGGGTTTGCTTTTATTACTGCTCGATGCCGTGAAAATTTGAGTTTCGAATTTGAACAAATGTCCTCTCAGTTTATGGAGCTCTTTGCCCCTATGCAACTGAGAGAGTTCCCTTCAGTTACTTTGCTCCAATGTAAAAATATAAGTAACAGAGAAGAGTTCCTTCCTAAAGGAAGCCTAGTCTCAAACAATCAAAATTTTCGATCCCCAAAGGCTATTCAATTTTCAACAACATCTGACCTCTCTATCTTGCCTATAAACCTCAATAATTGTAGTTTAAATAGCCGAGGTACTACATGTTCATTAGATTTTGGACTGTTCCCCAAAGCACATTCAAGTGACATTAGCGCAACAACAATTCCCCTATATATTAATGGGGATAATGAGTTAGTCTGGAGTATCATGCACACCTTGACTCAAGAAGTTGAGTCGGTTAGCATCACTGTTGACGGAAAAGAATACCCTACATCGCTCCCCCAAATTATTGCCTTTGATGAAGAACATGCCCTCACCCCCTTGAACCTTGGTGAAATGAGCTCAGCACATCTCCTTCGAGAGTTCTTTATTTTTAAAGAAACTTTTCGTAGAATAGCATTTACTATACCGAGCGCTGTTGCTTTACAGGCATATCGCTCATTTACCTTTAATCTCAATTTTAAAAAACCAATGGATAGCCGACTTCAAGAGTACATCCATAAAGACAATTTTGAGCTCAATGTGGTGCCTGCTGTAAATCTATTTATCGACAAAACTGAGCCAGTCAATGTGACTCACCGTAAACATGAGTATTTCATTAAACCGGCAAATAGTAATAAACTACGTATTCATTCTCTTATCTCTGTTGAGGGTATAGCAAAAGAGAGTAATATGAAAAGAGCCTACCGTCCACATGACACTTATGCCGCTAGCAACTTTAATAACTCCTATTACACCATGACCACTAGGAAAGACATCTACGGCAACCCCTGTTACTATATCTCGGTCTATTCGCCTCATGATGAGACAGTTATTGAAGAGTATCTTTCCATCGATGCCTATTTAAGTCATGGTGTACGTGCTCGAAAAGAGGTGCTCCTTCACCAGCTCAATTACCTTAAGAGCCCAATTACACCTGATTCAATAACCATTACTAATATTACAAAACCAAGTATTCCTATTGAAGCTGTACTACCTAAAGCTCACCTTTGGAATATATTTTCTGGTATAAACCAATCATTAGGCACCTTTTGTACTGCAGGCAACATGAAGGAGTTGTTACATCACTTTGCCCAATTTTCTCATCCAGGAAATAAACAATATATCGATACTATTATTGATGTAACGTCAAAGCACACTTCTATTCCCCATCACGGAACACTCTACCCCGCTGTGACAATATCGATCTTTTTTAAAGATGAACGAATAAAAGAGTATTCAAAAGATTCACTTGGAGTGCTCTCACTCCTCGGTCTCACTCTTCATACCTTTTTATCAGCAAATGTTGCAATGAATACCATGGTGAACCTAATCTTTGATATTGCACCAGTTGGAATTACCTACCGCTGGGATGCATCGGTTCACAGCTTTTAAGATTGCTTTTTAAGTTAAACCCTTTAAAAGCTTTTGACACTCTTGGGTGAGTGGTGCATTAAATTCATATTCAAGCCCATCCCTATTTCTAATTCTCAGTGTTGCTGAGTGTAGAAACATCTCTCTAAAACTATGCTCTTTTCTATAATGAGCATTCCATTTAAAATCACCATACCGATCATCACCCAAAAGAGGATGTCCAAGATGATTAAAGTGAGTTCTGATTTGATGCATTCTTCCTGTTCCAAGTACCACTTTTACGAGCGAGCAATCTCCATACTCCTCCAGTACCTCATAATGCGTAATGGATGTACGAACATTTTCTCCTTTTTGATCAGTTACTAATACTTTAGCTCCGCCCTCTTTGGTATCAGTTCTGAGTAAATCCAGGGTAATGGTCCCCTTTTTCTGTTCTAAATGCCCTTTTACCAATGCACGATACTCTTTATACACATCACGATTTCGCATCTGAGCAGTAAAATCTCTGAGTGAAGCCGCTGTTTTTGCAACTAATATTACTCCCGATGTTGCTTTATCGAGTCGGTGAACCAATTGTGCTTTAAAACCATCTTCAGCAGGTTTACTATAATACCATACAAGCTCTATTAAGCTTTTACCCGGTGCTTGATTTGAACCAGGATGTACCGGTACCCCTGCTGGTTTATTGAGCACCAAAAGCTCTTCATCTTCTTGAATGATGTCGAAGTTATATTTAAAAAATTCTGGTGAAACCGAAACCTCGCCCACTTCTTTCTCTTGGATTTCGATGGCCTCATAGATCTGAATAAGATCACCTTCGGCAAGCATCTGATTCTCTTTTGCTCTTTTGCCGTTTACCCGAACCTTCTTCTTTCGAAAAAGTTTAAAGATAAAATTAAGCGGATAGTTAAAGAGCTCTTTGCGTAAGAACCGATCTATCCGTTGATCTGCTGCGTTGGGGGTCACTTTAATTTCTACCATGCCTAAAATGTAGAAATATTATGTAATCTCTGAGAACGTCAGTAGTGAGTTGTGAGAATTCTTTAATAGCACCTCTAAGAATCTCTCACCTATTTCTCTTTTTGAGCCATCCACGCCAGTCGAACGCCATCTGCTGCACTACTCACAATTCCACCAGAATACCCAGCACCTTCACCGAGGGGAAAGAGGCCTTTAATATTCACAGATTCCATGGTCAGGTCATGTCGAAGAACCCTAATGGGTGATGAGGTACGTGTTTCGGGGCTTACCATTATGCCATTTTTTATATAACCAGGAATTTTATGCTCAAACTCTTGCATGCCAAACTGTAGTGCTTTAACCAATTCTTCAGGGAAAAGCTCATCCATCCCAAAGCTTTTAAGCCCACAGGGATAACTCGTTTTGGGTAGGTCCTTACTCACACGACCTTCAATAAAATCATCAATGCGTTGAGCAGGAGCAGTATAATCACCACCACCCACTTCAAAGGCCCGTTGCTCTAATTCTCTTTGAAAATTAACTCCCCAAAAGAGATCATCACTTTTCGGCTCTACCTGAACAATAATACCAGAATTTGCAAAAGGTGCAGACCTTCTTGAATAACTCATACCATTAGTGGCGAGTTCACCTGGCTCAGTTGCACAAGGAACCAATACACCACCAGGGCACATGCAAAATGAGTAGGCAACCCCAACATCAGCAAATTCACCCCTAGGTTTTGACTTCAATACATATTCTGCTGGCCCTACAGCCTTTATGTCAATATGAGCATCATATTGATTACCATTGATGAGTGCTTGAGGGTGCTCTGCCCTGGTTCCAACTGCGAATGTTTTCTGTTCCATCGCAACACCATTATCATGAAGCATCTCGAACACATCACGGGCTGAATGCCCGGCAGCCATAACGAGTGCTTCACAAGGAATCCAATCATCATTAACTTTAATTTGAGAAACCGAACCATCGGTAACCTTCATATCACTTACATAGGCTTCAAAACGGTATTCTACTCCAAGCTCTAATAACTTCTCTCGTAAGTTCATTACAATAAACTGAAGCTTATCCGTACCAATATGAGCCTTACTCAAATATTTTACTTCATCAACCGCACCACATTCGACAAAATCGTTGAGTACCGTTTGAGTGAATGTATTTCGGGTTCGCGATGTTAATTTACCATCACTAAAAGTACCGGCTCCCCCTTCTCCATAGAGTACATTACCCTTCGGATCAAGAGTTCGCTGTTTAAAAAGCTGGCGAATCCCTTTAAATCGCTCTTGAATGGGTTTACCCCGTTCATACAGAGAAACTTTAAATCCTTTTTTAGCCAAGTGATAAGCTGCCCACAATCCGGCAGGGCCAGATCCTACAACATGAACATGGTCTGCCATTGGTACGGTATTGGCAATTCCAGCTTCAGGAACTGGTTTATCAGTATTCTTGATAGAGAGGTTTTTCTGTTCACGAATTTGTTTTTCGAGAGAAAACTCAACATTACAAACCCATGAAGGTCTATGGCCCTTACGTGCATCCAGAGACATACGGAGAATCGTAAGATCCGCAATGTATTTTGCAGGGACACTAATACGACGTGCCAATGCTTTAAGAACATCTTCCCGCTTATTAAGCGGTACTTTTAATTGATTGAAGGTATATTTGATCATGCTCTACTATATACTTTCTTTTCACCAGATTTTGGTAAGAGAAGAGTACCTATTATAAGTTAAATGTTATTTTCTACAACTTCATACAATCCTGAGAGTAACGAGCTAGCGCATTGACCAACTACCCCTCAATACTATATACTTCTGAACCTTTTTGTATCGTTTCGATAAGACCAACCGCCGCTTCCACTTCGCTCTTTTTAATAGCAACACTCTCAACATTAAATCCAAAAGGAATTTCTTGTGCTGTACAAAATGAGCGTAGTTCATCAATTACCTCATCACAATATTTCAATGATTGAGAAAGCATATCATCACCATTCATAAGTATCGATCTCACATCATCTGGAATTGAAATCCCGAGCCACTCCATAAATTCCAGGGTTTTATTCGATCCACAAGGACTGATCGTAAAAATAATGGGTACAATTGGCAGGCCCCCTGATACAAATCGACTTTTATAATCAGCCAAAGCGTTCAAAGCCTTCGGTATATCATAGACCATCTGAGTCACAAAAAAAGAGACTCCATTGAGGACTTTTTTAAGCATACGATCAGGTTCATCACCGAGAACAGCATGTCGCTCTGGAATCATAACTGCACCCAATAATAGCTCCGGTGCATACCGCTCTTTAATAATATAGGCATCTTCAAGAGTCATAGTAACCTCTTGGTCACTAGAAGCCATCCCGACAAACACTGCAGCTCCTCCACTATTTTCAGCCTTTTGAACCCATGATTTTAATTCACAATCACTGTATTTACCAACACATTTATAGAACAAGGGTGAGAGACCCGATGAATTAAGATGCTTTGTATAATAATCAATAGGGTCAATTGACGCCATATAGGGAAATGGGCGTGGTTTACTGGTTCGGGTTTTCTCATCTTGCACATCATATAATATGAGCCCATTAAGATCTCGCCCCGAAACTCTGCCTAACAAGCGGTCTGCAGCTTCAGTTATTTTATCGTCTGCTGCTCCCACTTTAGGCGGTGTCATTCCGTAGAGAATAATATTTGAATCACCACTTTTAATTTTTTCAATGAATGTTTTCATAACGACCCTTGTATCAATAACTGAGATTTGGTCCAA
This sequence comes from Fibrobacterales bacterium, assembly GCA_051532055.1. Lineage (GTDB taxonomy): Bacteria > Fibrobacterota > Fibrobacteria > Fibrobacterales > JAOPTW01 > JAOPTW01. Next base: position 181,871 of record JAOPTX010000008.1, read on the forward strand.
GCCACCGTTCGGCAGTCTCAATGTCCCACCCTTTTCTACGGGCATAATCTTCAACTTGATCTTTATTGATTTTTCCTACTGAGAAATACTTTGACTGTTCATGAGCAAAAAACCACCCACAGACTGAAGCTGCAGGAATCATCATATAACTTTCAGTCATTTCGATACCCAATTTTCCCGGCTGTAGTAACTCCCACAGTTTTGCTTTCTCAGTATGATCTGGGCACGCTGGATAGCCAGGAGCCGGTCGTATCCCCTGATATTTCTCTTTTATAAACTTTTCATTGTCAAATGCTTCACCTTGAGCATATCCCCAATACTTGGTACGCATGAGAAAATGCATTCGCTCGGCGAGCGCTTCTGCCAATCGATCAGAAATAGTCTGGAGCAAAATTGCATCGTAATCACGATTATCTGCCTTAATTTTCGCTGCAAGTTCGTCAGCATTAAAACCACCTGAGACCGCAAAAGCACCAATATGATCTTTAAGCCCTGTATGTTTTGGCGCAACAAAATCAGAAAGACAGTAATTAGGTTTACCATCAGTCCGCTTTTGTTGCTGACGAAGGTGATGTAAATTCATACGTACTTCTGTTCGACTTGAATCTGTATACACTTCGATATCATTATCCACTGAATTTGCCGGAAATATTCCCACAACTGCTTTTGCCCAAATTAATTTTTCATCAACAATGCGATCCAACAGGTTTCGAGAGTCCTCCATCAACGTTGCCGCTTCATCTTTTAGATCTGGATGCCGTAAGATGTCTGGATACCTGCACTTAAGGCCCCAAGCATGAAAAAAATAAGTCCAGTCGATAAAGGGAATAATATCTTTAACGGGAACATCTTCTAGGTAGATTACTTCTTTTTCTTTTGGTTCATATATCATTGTTACCACTCAATATCAGGTTTGTTTTCTTTCGCTTCATCGAGAGAAACAGTCTCTATTTTCTTGTATTTGGCATTGTGAGCATCACGAGATTTCTGTTGTTGCTCCTTGATGTCATTTACGTAAGCCGTTCTCCTATCAGCACTTAAAACACTATCGAGCACAGTGATACTCCGCGAAGCATCAGCGACATATATAACAGGTCCAGAATATACAGGAGCTATTTTAACCGCAGTGTGTGCCTTAGAGGTTGTCGCTCCTCCAATGAGTAATGGTATATTGAGTCCCTTTTTCTCCATTTCCTTAGCCACAGTAACCATTTCATCGAGGGAAGGGGTTATGAGTCCAGAAAGACCTATAATATCTACATCGTTCTCTATTGCCGTTTTTATGACTTTTTCCCAAGGGCACATGACGCCAGTATCAATAACTTCATAGTTATTACACCCCATAACAACACCAACAATATTTTTTCCGATATCGTGCACATCGCCTTTTACCGTCGCCATAAGAATTTTTCCTGCTGAAGATGAAGCCCCATCCTCTTTCTCGGCTTCGAGATACGGTTGCAAAACGCCAACAGCCTTTTTCATAACTCTCGCTGTTTTAACAACTTGCGGCAAGAACATCTTTCCCGACCCAAAAAGATCACCCACAGTATCCATTCCAGACATTAACGGACCTTCAATCACATGGATTGGCCGTTTATACTTTTCAAAGGCTTCCATTGTGTCTTCTTCAATAAACTTATCGACACCTTTAATCAGTGAATGAGCGAGCCTTTCTTCTATTGTCCCTGTACGCCATTCATCCTTTTTCGTATCATCCCCTCCGACTTCACCTTTTACCTGTTCTGCGTAATCCACTAATTTTTCAGTAACTTCCGGGTATCGGTTAAAAACAGCATCTTCAATAAGGTCACGAAATTCTTTGTCAATATCATCATACATTACCGACATTCCTGGATTCACAATCCCTGAATCCATCCCCTCTTTAATTGCATAATACAGAAATACTGAGTGCATAGATTCACGAACAAAATTATTTCCTCGGAACGAGAAAGAAACATTGCTCACCCCACCCGTTACATGAGCATGGGGCAGATTTTGTTTAATAAAGGTTACGCTATCTATAAAATCTTTTGCGTAATTATTATGTTCTTCAATACCGGTTGCAATAGTCAATACATTTGGGTCAAAAAAGATGTCCTCTGCAGGGAACCCAACTTCTTCTGTAAGAATCTTATATTGACGACTAATCACCTCTTTTCGACGCTCTAGTGAGTCTGCTTGACCATTTTCATCAAAAGCCATTGCAACAATTGCCGCACCATATCTCAGTGCAAGCTTTGCTCTTCTCTTAAACTCGTCTTCACCCTCTTTGAGACTGATTGAGTTAATAATACATTTCCCTTGGACACATTTAAGTCCGGCCTCTATCACTTCCCATTTTGACGAATCGATCATTATTGGACATTTCGCAACATCAGGTTCTGCCATGAGGAGATTTAGAAAACGAGTCATTACCGCCTCAGAGTCGATCATCCCTTCATCAAGATTCACATCAATAACCTGAGCACCATTCTCAACTTGATCAATTGCAATTGCTACTGCTTCTTCGTATTTCTCTTCGCGAATGAGGCGAGCGAATTTGCGAGAACCCATTATATTAGTTCTCTCACCAATATTGATAAAATTTGCTTCTTTAGTAATTGCAAGTGGCTCAAGGCCACTCAAATGACAGATATGTTTATTTTGAGCGGGTACCCGAGGTGGTTTACCCGCAACTGTTTCTGCAATAACATTAATATGATCGGGAGTAGTACCGCAGCACCCGCCCACGATATTGAGAAGGTTATTATCGGTAAAATCATCAATAAGTGCTGCCATATATTTTGGAGACTGGTCATATTCACCAAATTCATTGGGAAGACCAGCATTCGGGTGTGCAGAGATATAACAGTTTGCTCTATTTGAAAGTTCCTGAATATGAGGACGCATCTCTTCGGCACCCAAAGCACAATTCAAGCCAATACTAAAAAGGTCGGCATGTTGGAGTGAGTGCCAAAATGCTCCAGCAGTTTGACCCGAAAGCGTTCTTCCGCTCGCATCGGTAATTGTTCCAGAAACCATAACGGGATATCGAACCCCCTTATCTTCACAATATTTATCAATAGCAAAGAGTGCCGCTTTACAGTTAAGAGTATCAAACACCGTTTCAACCATCAATAAATCAGAACCACCGTCCACGAGACCTTCAGTCTGCTCATAATAAGCCGTAACAAGCTCATCAAAGGTTACCGCTCTATACCCGGGATCATTCACATCGGGAGACATACTCGCTGTTTTACTTGTAGGACCAAGAGTCCCCACTACAAAACGAGGTTTTTCAGGTGTTATATCAGTATATTTTTGAGCCGCTTTTTTAGCTGCTTCTGCTGCAGCCTTATTGATATCATAAACGTAAGCCTCACAGGCATAATCTGCCTGGGAAATTGTTGTTGCATTAAATGAGTTCGTCTCAATAAGGTCAGCGCCAGCCTCAAGATACCGTTCATGAACCGCTTGAATCACATCAGGACGTGTAAGACACAGTAAGTCATTATTACCTTGGAGGTCTTGCGGATGATCTTTAAATTGATCGCCACGGAAATCATCTTCTGATAGACCAAAGCCTTGAATCTGAGTTCCTGTTGCTCCATCCAAAATAAGGATGCGCTCTTTTAAAATCTTATGTAACTGATCTATTGTACTCATTATTATCACCTGAAAAGCTTTTATGCAAATATACGCATAAACGCATTACTTTGCAAAGTATTAAACTACTGTTTCTGGTAAAAAATAGAAAAGTACAACTTTAAACGTGCTGAAATGGGTAGGTAAGGCACCTCCTCAACAATTGAGTACAAGTTTTAACGGTATCATTCCATCACATTTACTTAAAAGAATTGAGCGTTAAGGGATGACTTCGTCTAAAGACTTCCAAAATGCTTCATAAAATGGTATGCCCCAAAGGCACAGCCAACTACAGCAAAAAATATGAGAATAATCATCATAGAAATGGTAGAAGCTGAAAGCCCCTTAACCGGAGTATCATCAACGATCATTACACTATTTACATAGTCATTAGGAAGGTCTTGAGCTTGTTGAGGTATTGGATTTTGAGATACGGTTTGAGTTACTTTTTCAACGCGTTCAGTAACAACAGAATGTTCCATACCTGCAGTATTAGGCATAAAGGGTTCACTTATTTGTTGACGAGCATCACCATGAGAAATCATTTGTTCTGAGGCACTTTCAGGTTGATGATGATTCATACTTATTACAGAACGTTTCTTTTTGGGGAATGCAAAAACCGACTTCCCCATTCCGGCCGAAGGTGTTCGCACGGGAAGTACCCCAATATTAACTTTTTGGCATCCAGAACAAATAAGGGCCAATGAATCATTGTAGACCTGAAGTTTTGCATATTCAGTAGAGCGATCTGTGGGGCTCAAGCCTGCAAGACCTGGATCATTCCATGAAGAGCACTGTTCAAAATCTTCTACTGTTTCTGTATCACAAGAGGGACATCTTACCGTAACAGGTTTCTTCATGATCTTACCTTCACACAAAACGATTACTTTATTTGAAATGTAACGAATGAATTTTGAATGTAAAGTGTCCACTCCTAATTAACTATCAAAATTGAAGAGTTTGTGTTGAATGTGCAAATAAAAGGAGACATCTTCAGTTGTAAGTAATGTCGATACAAGAAGAACTAATTTTTTCAGGGGCACCCTTTTTATAATTGTTATAGAAACACAGCGTTTCAATTCTGTTTCATTATTGTTTCATGTAATTTAGCCTTAATAAAAACATTAATTTCATTTGATTCAAATAAAAAAGGCTTAACTTCGTTATAATTCACTATTAATCATGCACTAACATTCTGAGTGAATTCAAGTATTTTTAATGGGTTGATGACTTACTTAGAAATTAGGGTTGCGTTAAAATAATGAGACGACATTGTCTATTTTCGAACAGAATATTCTCTTCTCGCATGTGAACCAGATAAGCATGGCCGGACACAGGATTCAATAGCATGTCATGTGGTGTCGCAGGTTCAATAACCTTTTCAAAAAAGGATTGTACTCCTTGAGAAAATTGTTGCGATGAAGCTAATCCCAGCATTGATAACCCATGGGGGTTGATAAACTGCACACCTCCAGAATGGGAGTCAGATACTATTACTCCAATGGGTAAAGCACCAAAAATTGTTTTGAGTTCATTCAACTGTCGTTCTTGAGTATAGCGCAAATCATGAACTTCATTGCGAACAACATTCATCATATCATTAAGTTGGTACAATGGGTTTTGTGGTGAAAGGAGCTGCGTATTTTTTGGCAATTCAATTTTTATTTCAGAATCTACTTGTGTGTCATCCCAAAGAAGCTTTGCAAAGAAAGAGTTCGTTTCATCAATATCAGATTGAGAAATCATAAACTGCCGATCTTTGCCTACTTGACTCATGTTTTCTGCATTTAAGATCGCTTCAATTCCCTGCTCAAATGACTTGACAAAAAGAATCGGGAATTTTTCTCGTTTTGCAAAAATCTTAATATAGACCTGCATAAAAAAAGGTGCATTAAATATATATGCACTTCGTACAGCGCATTTGTACTTCGAATTAAAAACCCGAAGACTATCGGCATATATTTTTCTTACTCGTGAAGAGACCGCACCAATATTTCCATAATCAACAATTCGATAATAATTACTTCCTGTAAAAGAACCATCTTTGAATGCAGTTTCAAGACAATTCATCGCACCAAAAGCATCTTGTACAGTCGGCTTTCCTTGTATGGATGAGTATAGAACCTTACCGGGGATTACTGCACTTTTGTAACAAAACTCACTGTGGGGGTTAAAGTATTTCCAATTTGAGTTGTACTCAAGAGCATTAACATCAAGATCTATAAGTGGTTTTCGGTACTTAAATGACTCTAATAGATTCTCTGCTCCGGTAATCGCACTGAGTAGTGAATTGCTATTTGTAAACTGTGTAGCGATACGGTATGTTTTAAACCCAATACTAGTAATCGCCCTGAGCCACAAAGGGGTATTACAAAATATTACACCTGCTTTTTGCACTTGATGATCAAGAAGATACTGCTTCTGATATTTTATTTCATAACTGGGAGGTCTACCTTTAAGGTTTTTAAAATCACGGATCTCAATATACGGCAGTTTTACTTCTGCTTTTTTTATGAATGCTTCGACCAATTCATAGTATCGACGCATATTAGTTACATCCATATTGCCACTATTTGCTATATAGACAATTGAATCACCTAGTTTACGAATATTTGAGTAATACTTTTGAGCAATAGGAACAGCTAAAAACTCTTCAAGTTCAGTAACCTTGAGCCCGGAAAGGGTATCAATGTACTCCCGTTTACCATCAATAAAAGGGAGTACATTAACGGGTATTTTACTTAATTCCATATTCACAGATATTTAAACCCAGATTAAATAAATTTATTTTTTTTCAACATAATGCATTACTCATATACTATAGCATATTGATAAGTCAAGTTCAAGAATCAGACTAATATACTCCATAATATTTAGATCCTTTTCGGTCGATTTCAGCAGCCATTATTTACCTCAACAGAGATCAAATAATTGAGGTACTTTACTCAAAGTTATGGTACACTAAAGAAGAACCCATAACCTAAATACTCATTTGACAAAAGTAACACTGAGAACTCGTGTGTGGCAAATTGTGGCTGTAGCTCACAAAGGCGATATTCCGAGCTATATTTTTGATTGGTCGATCCTGACCCTCATATTAATCAGTGTATTGACGGTTATGCTCGATACAAACCCTGAGATATCGGCTGAATATCACCAATTGTTTCGTACTATCGAGATTCTGACGACACTCATGTTTTCAATTGAATATTTACTGAGACTCTGGTCCTGTGCAACCCGTACCATGTATAGGGGGAACATAAAGGGGCGTCTTAAATGGATGACTACTCCTTTAGCTATAATTGATCTTATTGCCATACTCCCCTTCTACCTCACTCTCTTTGGATTGGATCCAGATCTTGCTCATATGCTTTCACTCATTCGAATATTGAGAATCATTAAATTGGTGCGCTACTCAACCTCCATTAAAATGATCCACAATGTTTGGAGGTATAGTCGACATGAACTTTTTATTGCAGCGGTCCTAATCATCGTAATCACTATTGTATCTTCAGCACTCATGTACTTTGCTGAACACCGGGTTCAACCCGAAAATTTTAGAGATATATTGACAACAATGTGGTGGACCGTTATGACCATTACCAATGTTGGATATGGTGATGTTGTCCCTGTTACCGGTTTTGGGCAATTCATTGGCTCTGTCGTTGCAATTCTTGGCATCGCGGTATTTGCACTTCCAACAGCGATTCTTGGTGCAAGCTTTATGCGTGAAATTCAAAACAGAAGAAAACCAGCATATGACTCATGCCCTCATTGTGGTGAAAAACTACAAGTACAGCAGGTCTATCGTCGCCGAGGTGTTGACGCACCTTAAATTACCTCCAAAAGCTTGTTAAGTTTCACAGACATATCCACCTAAACCTTGTAATTATTAGTGCTACCTATACCCCTCAATACTCATTTATCTATATTTTTCACAAATTCAACTCCTCTCAAAGGACTAATCATGAAAGTACTTTCAAAAATTTTTCTTGTTGCCCTCATTACAGTATCTGTTGCCGGTGCACAAGATATTATGACCAAAATGTATGGCAACCTCGAAACCCTCGTTACCATTTCTGAAGCACTAGCATCAGATGATTTCAAAGCAGCTCAAGTATCAGCCGCTACACTTAAAACAAGCCTTACTCCATCACCATCAAAGAAAGGGTCTCCAACCTATAAAACAGCATTCCCTTCTGTTGAAAAATTGACTGCTGCAAAAGATATCGCCGCTTTCAGAGAGGCATTCAAAGAGCTTAATGCTACAATCATCCCACATGTAAAAATGTACGGTGGTCTCACAAAGGCTAAACTTTTTGAGTGTAAAGACAAAAAAGTTCAATGGCTTCAAAAAGGTGACAAACCTCGTAACCCTTATTTTGGCAAAAAAATGTTAAGCTGTGGTACACCGGTAAAATAAACATTAGCGGAAAAAAATATAGTACGCCCTACTCAACCGAGTAGGGCTTTTTTTATGAATTATTTTGAGATAATTATTTTGACCGCTTTAATTACTTTGATTGAAAAGTGTATGATGTAACGGTAAGTAACGCAACAATAGCAATACTGACACTACTGAGAGGCATAAGAATTGCAGCCCAAAGTGGAGTAATAAGGCCCATAAGGGCTAATGATATTGCAAAAATATTATAGAGTATTGAAACTGTGTAACAGAGTTTCACACCAAGCCCCGCTCTTTTGGGAATATGAAACAGATTAATAAATTGATCAAAATTTGGTGAAATAAGTAACACATCAGCACCATGCCCAAGGTACTCAGCTCCACCCTTCACCACAACTCCAACATCAGCAGACGCTATGAGTAGTGAGTCATTAAATCCATCACCTATTGCAACGACTGATTGATCTGATTGGAATTGAGAGAGTACTTTCTGTTTCTGTTCAGGAGTTTGCTCAGCATATCCATGCCCAAAAGGAATTACTTCAAGGAGTGCATTAACTTGTTTTTGAACATCTCCAGAAACCAATACCGTCTCTACCTTTTGACGATTCAGGTACTCTACCGTCTCAACGACCCCTCTCTTGATCACATCTTTAAAGGTTATTGTACCAACAACATTTCCATTATAGACGAGTATCGAGTCAATTGAATTTTTTATAAGGTTAGTATTCCGCTCAATAGCCTGTAACTCATTTCGTATACCAATATCAGTTATATATGAATCATCAAATGAATTTGCTAAAACCCGAACACTGCATACATAGAGAATGTCCGTTTTAAAATCATTACTCCATTCACCCCGAAGTCCAAGTCCAACAATTTCTAGTGGTGTTACTTCACTCTGGGATTTATTTCTCACAATTCCTTGATCAATAATACTCTTTTGGATAGACACTGAAACAGGATGTAATGAATGTTCAGTAAGTTGACCTATTTTACCATAAAGATGGTGTTTGTCCTCTTTGGAGAGGTAACTCTCCCATTCCCAGCCAGTAATCTCTCGTTCAGTCATAGTCAGAGTACCGGTTTTATCAAAGAGAACGGCCTCTATCTTTTGTAACGTATCGATAATGTCGTGTTTTTTGGAGTAGAGTCCAAGTGCACTTAAGCGCTTAAGAGCTAACCCATAATTAAGGGGCCGGGCAAGAGCAAGAGCACAAGGGCATGAAACAACCAACACGCTCGCAGAATAAATGAGTGCAAATTCAAGACCTTCACTATAATGTACCCAAAATGTTAGAGAAGCACAAGCCAACACAAACCCGATAAACCAAGGAACAATTTTTTCAATCTGCTCGCTATTACGGTTTTTTTCTTCAACCATAAGATCAAATTGCTTTTTTAATTGTTCAATTCGGTTTCTGGATTCGCAGTTAGTAACCTTGATAACGATGCGTTCTTTTAAATTTTTATATCCTGCAAAGATTGTTGAACCACTCGACACTTTTTCAACATCAGATTCCCCAGTCAACAAACTTTTATCAAGCCACGTGACCGGTGTACTTAACGTTCCATCAATAGGGATATATTCATCAGGAAAAAGTACAATTTCATCACCATTTTCTATGAACTCAATGGGGGTATCTTCAATACCATTCTGAGTAACCTTTTTTACGAGGTCACTTTTGATGCCTTCGAACCACCGCGTATCTATAACAAGAGATCGTTCAAACCGCTGAACTATCCAACGGCCAATGAGTAGAAAAAAAACAAGCCCAGACACACTATCATAATACCCATGCCCTCCTTTTAAGGTTAAAAACAGTGACACTGCAGAAGTACACAGTATCCCAATTGTAACTGGGAGGTCCATATGCAACACCCTGCGATGAAGCCCCTGCCATGCCTTTTGATAAAAAGGATACGAGCAATAGGTAACAACGGGGAGGGATAAAAAAAGAGAATACCAGGAAAAAAGATTCACCCATTCAGAATCTATTCCGGTAAACATGCCAAAATAGATTCCCAAAGAGAAGATCATAATATTTAAAAATATTGCACCAGACACGGCAATGCGAATGAGAAGAGATTTACTCATGGATGCTTGAGGAGTTGCATCATCTGCTACTGCATTAAAAGTATATCCAAAGGTATGGCAATACTGCAGTATATCATGGAGACTATAGAGGCTAGAGTCATAGGTCAGTTCCATTACCCCTCGAAAAAAGTCAACATAGACCGTAATACCTATAAACTCTTTTTTGAGAACCGTTTCGAGAAGCCATCCACAAGCAGAACAGTGAATCTCATTTGAATAAAGTGAAATTGAGTGCTGATTCTCATTCCAACGACCAAGAGCACTTACGTCTTGAGCGTTATTTAAGGTGGTAAGTAAACTTTGATTTGAGGCGACAACTTTAGGGGCACGACTTTTTTCTGCTTCGAGTAATGTATAATAAAAGTCTAGACCATCCCCTGATTGTATAATCTGATATACCTGTAAACACCCATTGCAACAAAATTGATTACCTCCATCATCAACAATCGGTTCGTGTATAATAGAGTCGTGACAATGGATACACTGGCTCATATGTTATTCCCGGTGATAACGCTCTTCGACAAAGAGAACTAAAGAAGAGTCACTATAGACCCACAACTTAATAAGCCAAACTCCAGGAGTCAGTTTTATATCTGTAGACTTCCACTCCCCTTCGCCTTGAAATTTTAAATTGAGCAATCGATCATCGTTAAGGTCATTATACCGCATACACTCCACTATAACAGAGTCAACAGCAATCTTGTTTAGAGGGATAGTAACCTGTACCATTGTTGAGTCGATTGAAAAGCTAAAAGCCTCTCCGAGAGAATCGACCCTACGTTTTGCCTCTATAACTGAGTTATAAGCGATACCTTTTTGATAGTAATCCGTTTCGGTAAGAACAGCATTATTCTCATTAGAGATTGATACTATTATAACAGTCACAATCAGTATCATAATCCATATGACTATAAGTGCTTGAATAACTCGTGATTTTAACATGGTATCCTCTTTTATTTAGGTCCGACACTTACGACAGGAACATATTCTGTAAGGCCATCTACAATAACGCTAAAGATAGTTTCATTATGTCCAGAAACAAATTGATTCCGGGGAATCCATGTTAAAAATGTGAGCTCTCGTCGTTCACCAGCAGGTACTATTATAGACGAACCAGACCAATTAGTACGCACTCCGGCAGCATTGGGCTCAATTGAAATGCGCATTAATTTATAAGACTTATTGCGCAATCTAAGAGTAAACATATTGCGCACTTCACCATCCTCTTCAACGATATACGGTACAGACGATACTTTCGTTAAATTAATTTGGAGAGGTGAGCGAGTATTGAGCAATGTGAAAAATATGACAAAACAAATTATAGTAATTGCTGAGTATATGACAAATCGAGAACCCACAACTTTTGATTGACTATTGAGTACCTGTTTTTCTGATGCATATCTAATAAGGCCTCTTTCAAGGTTATGCTTATCCATCGTTGAATTACACGCATCGATACATAGTGCACAGCCAACACATTCTAGCTGTTGTCCATTTCTAATATCAATACCAGTGGGACATACCTTCACACATTTCTTACAATTAACACAATCACCATTTTTCTCATCTTTTTGGGAGCTTTTGAGCGACCGTGGTTCGCCACGTACATGATCATAGGTAATCACCATCGACCGACTATCCGTAAGTACTGATTGAAAGCGAGCATATGGACATGCAATGGTACACATAATCTCTTTTACAAATGCGAAGTTCGCATAAAAAAAGAGAGAAATAAAAATCATCACTTTAAAGGCAAAGGGGTTCGCAGCTGGTGACTGCTGCATCGCGAGGAGCACTTCTGTTGGTCCTAAAAAATAGGTGAGAAAGAGGTTCCCAATTCCTGTAGAGAGCACCAAAAATAAAAGGTGCTTCACCACCTTTCGAATTACCCAATCAAAATTTTTGGGTCCGAAATCTCGCTTTTTTCGTTTAGCCGCCTTACCTTCAACAAGGTACTCGATATCGCCATAAAAAAAGTGTAAAAATACCGTCTGAGGGCAGGCCCAGCCACACCAAATACGGCCAAAGGTCGCAGTGACAGTAAATACCAATAATACTACACCAAGCACAAATGGGAAAAAGAGTTTAAGCTCTTGAGGCCAAAAAACTTTACCAAAAATGAACATTTTAAACTCAAAGGGATCAAACTTAATTAGAGGATGGCCATCGATTGATAGCCAAGGTATTAGAGCTGCAATACAGAAAAGAATGTATGCAACCATTCTACGGTTACTTTTAAACCTACCAGCGAGTTCAAGTGGGTAAAGCCATCGACGTTTACCCAATTCACCTATTGATCTGGTCCTGTTGCTATCCTCTTCAAACACAACGCCTCTTTATTTTTTAAGCGTGACTATATAAGCACCGATATCAGCAATTTTTTGATTACCAAGAATTGCTTTCCATCCAGGCATTCCCTTTGCAGGAACCCCAACGCCAATAGATTCTATTAATTTTGGCGTCGCAGCTGCGTCGTATGTTGTTAGAGCTGGGCCAATAGAGCCCACACCATCAATCCCATGGCAGGTTACACAATTTGCACTATACAGTTTTGCTCCATTTGTTGCATCTCCTTCAGGAGATGCTCCCTGAGCTGTAGCAGATTCAACTACTTTTCCGGTATTCAAACTTAAAATGTATGCCTTCAATTTTTCAATTTTAGAATCACCCAGTATTGCCTTCCATCCAGGCATCCCTTTTTCTGGAGTACCTTCACTAATGGATTTGGTCAATATTACAAGACTACCCGCTTCTGTTGAGTATTTATCCACAAGTGCCGGCCCTACAAGCCCTACTCCTTTTGCAGCATGGCATGCAATACAATTCGAAGCATATATTTTTTCACCTTCAACTATAAGCTCTGGTTTCGTATAATCCACGGCCACTGCAGATTGAGGAGCACCACTTTTTTTAATTTCAGCATTAGCTTTTTTCACTGATGCATCATAATTAAAATCAGTCCATCCCAGAGGATTCTCTGTATTTTGTGTAATCTCATTTATTGCATTTTCTTTAGCCATATAATAACCCATATAGGTAAAAGAAAAAATAATTGATGCGTAGAAGAGGTACATGATCCACTTTGGAGGCGGATTATCCTGTTCTATAATACCATCGTAGTCGACACCTTCGTGTGAGAGATTATTGTTCTGCGTATCTTTTTTATCCATTTTGGTACTCCTTGCTATTCTCTTCAGCAGTATGTTGCTGAACGGAGGTTTCATCTTCTAAAATCATAGTACTTAAAGATTCGTAGTGTACTTTACTTCCTCTACGAAATACCCATAATACTATACCAGCACTACAGGTTAAAAAGAGGACCAAGCCCAATATGGGCCAGTCAGTTAAATCAGCGTGGTTGAGTACATCTTTAAACATATACCCTACTCCTACTTAATGTCTGTGCCAAGGCGTTGTAAATATGCTATTAATGCAACCAACTCACTACTACCAGAATCTTTGATGCCAGCACCAGAGAGCTCTTCACCAATTTTTTTGCCTTGACTTTTTGCATCTGCTACTGCAGATTGTATTTCTGCCTCAGTATATGGAACGCCAAGAGTAACCATAGCATTGAGTTTTGCCTGAGTTAACGAGAGATCAAGTTCATCTGCCGCAAGCCATGGATAGGCTGGCATGTTTGAGCCTGCACTGGTAACCTGTGGATCTACCATATGTCTATAATGCCACGCACTCGGCATTTTTCCACCGATACGATGCAGATCTGGACCCGTACGCTTTGACCCCCACTGGAATGGATGGTCATACACAAATTCGCCCGCTTTAGAGTAATCTCCATAGCGCGCTACTTCACTTCTAAATGGACGTACCATTTGCGAGTGACAGTTATAGCAGCCTTCCCGGATATAAATATCACGCCCTTCAAGTTCGAGTGCAGTATATGGTTTAACGCTACTAATGGTTGGAACATTTGATTTTATAATAAAGGCAGGTACCAACTCTACAACAGTCCCAATTAAAATAAGTACCGCAACAC